>NZ_JBEXQJ010000005.1:0-290461 GCF_040612515.1 Streptomyces sp. NPDC006372
GTGCGGGGGCGGTGCCGTCCGTCGCCGGATCGGGTGCCCCAGGGCGCGTCGTCCGATCGCGACAGCAGCGCTGTCGTGTCGGGTGGTATCGCGGTACTTGCTCGTCAGGGGTCTTTGCCAGTGCTGGGCGCCCCACTTCGAGGTGTACGCGGGATCGACTGCGACCACGGTCACGCCGAGTTCGGCGGCCATGGACACGAGCCGGGCACGCAGCTCGGCCACGGGCATGCCGGAGATCAGCTTGCGGAACTTCTTGCGGCGGCCGTGCTTCTCTCGGGTCTTCTCCGCCGTGAAGTCCAGGTCCTCGATCGAGAGAGCTCCGGGACGTCACCTCAGGTCAGGGCAGCATCCACGACAGGACCGGGGTGCTCTGGCCGACCACGATCAGGCACATGACCAGCAACAGGCCCAGGCTCCACGGCAGCACCTTGCGCAGCAGGCCGCCCTCACGGCCCGCCAGTCCGACGGCCGCGCAGGCGATGGTGAGGTTCTGCGGGGAGATCATCTTGCCGAGGACGCCGCCGGAGCTGTTGGCGGCGGCCAGGAGGTCGGGCGACAGCCCCGACTCGCGGGCGGCGGTGACCTGGAGGGCGCCGAAGAGGGCGTTGGCCGAGGTGTCCGAGCCGGACACGGCGACTCCGAACCAGCCGAGGACGGGCGACAGGAACGCGAGCCCGGCCCCGGCCGCCGCGACGAAGTAGCCGATCGTCGCCGCCTGGCCGGAGAGGTTCATGACGTAGGCGAGGGCCAGTACGGACGTCACGGTGAGGATCGCGAAGCGCAGCTCGTGGACGGTCGCGAGCCATTCCCTGACGGCCACGCGCGCGTGCACCCCGATGACGGCGGCCGTGCAGATCCCGGCGAGGAGCACCAGGGTGCCGCCGGTCGACACGATCGGCCAGCTGAAGACGTTGCCGCTCACCGGCTCGCCGTCCGGCCCGGCGACGTTCAGGAAGGGCCAGTCGTAGGTCTGGGTCGCCCCGGCCAGCCAGTCCTTGACGGCCGGGATCTGTGCGACGGAGAAGATCGCGACGATCAGCGCGTACGGGGCGTACGCCCGCAGGACCTCGCGGGGCGGGTCCGCCTCATCGAGTTCCTCGCTGCGTGCGCCGGTGAGCACGGAGGCGCGCACCGACTCGGCGGCGGGCACGCGCGCGTGCGGTGTCGCGACCAGGGCGCCCGCGCCCGCCAGGGCGGCGCCGATGTCGGCGAGTTGGGCGGAGAGGTAGTTGGAGGCGGCGAACTGGGCGACGGCGAAGGCGACTCCGCACGCCAGGGCGGGCACCCAGGTCTCGCGCAGGCCGCGCCGGCCGTCCACCAGCCAGACCAGCACGAGGGGCACCACGAGGGCCAGCAGCGGCGTCTGACGGCCCACCACGGACGCCACCGAGTCCAGCGGCAGTCCGGTCACCTGGGCGAGCGTGACGACCGGTGTGCCCATCGCGCCGAAGGCCACGGGAGCGGTGTTGGCGACCAGGGCGACGACGGCGGCGCGCACCGGTTCGAAGCCGAGGGCGACCAGCATGACGGCGCTGATCGCGACGGGCGCCCCGAAGCCGGCGAGCGCTTCGAGCAGCGCTCCGAAGCAGAAGGCGATGACGAGTGCCTGGATGCGCGGGTCGTCGGACAGCCGTCCGAAGGAGCGGCGCAGGATGTCGAAGTGCCGGGTGCGGACGGTCATCCGGTACACCCACAGGGCGTTGACGACGATCCACAGGATGGGGAAGAGGCCGAAGACGGCGCCCTGGGCGGCGCCGGCGAGGGTCTGGCCCAGGGGCATGCCGTAGGCGAGGCAGGCGACGAGGACGGCGGCGAGGAGTCCGGTGAGGCCCGCCAGGTGGGCCTTCATGCGGACGGCGCCGAGCAGGACCAGGACGATCACGAGGGGTAGGGACGCCACGAGGGCGGACAGGCCGAGCGAGCCGGCGACGGGTTCCAGTTCCTGGACGTACACGGGCGCCTCCCCGGCTTCCGTCATGCGAAAGCGATTTCTCGCGTCCTCAAACGGAATGGTCATGTCCGCGCCAAGCTCGCGTCAATGGGTGTGCGTGGGGAGGAACCGGGGTGCGGTCAGTTGTCGGGCGACCGGAGGACGCGCAGGTGCCCTCGCCGCGCGACCTCCATCGGGTCGGCCGCGCGCCCGCCGCCACCGGCCTCGGCCGCCCGCTCCTGGGGGCGGGCCGCCTCGCGCACGGCGTTGGCAAGCGCTTCCAGGTCGTCGCCGCTGGGGCGCGCCGGGGCGGAGCCGTCGAGGAGCCGGACGACCTCCCAGCCGCGCGGGGCGGTGAGGCGCTCGGAGTGCTCGGCGCACAGGTCGTAGCAGTGGGGTTCGGCGTAGGTGGCGAGCGGGCCGAGGACCGCGGTCGAGTCGGCGTAGACGTACGTCAGCGTCGCGACGGCGGGACGGCCGCAGGCGGTGCGCGAACAGCGACGTACAGGGCTCACGACGATGGACGGTACCGCACTCTTGAGCGGGCCGCGACGACTCTCCACCAGGTCACCCCACCGTGTCGCGCTGTGAGCCGTCCCACACACCCCTTCCGGCCCACCGGGCTGACCTGCCCGGACAGCCTCGTCCGGCGCACCGAACGAGCCTCCAAGCGGTCAAGAGTCATCACAAAACCCTCAATTGCCGTGAGGTCGCTGCTCTCGTAGGGATACGGAATCGAGCCCAACCTTGGCTTGAATGGTCATGTAACGACATGCCGTGCGGGTCGGCCGGAAGCCGTCCGTGCCGCCGTGCGGTGCCGGGCGCACGGGCCTGGCGGGGACTACCCTTCACCAGTGATGGACAAGCCCGTGACGCCCCGTGACGCCGCCCCCGGGCCCCGCCGCCGTGATCGCCACGGCCGGGGCATGCGCGGCCCGATCGCACCGCCGCAGGTGCCGCTCGCCGCGAGCCGCGCGGAGGCCTTCGCGGATCTGGTGCAGGACTCCGTGGAGCGCCTGGAGCGGCGCTGGCCGCAGCTCGCCGACATCGATTTCCTGGTCCTCGAGGTGCCGCGGCTGGACGGCCCCGGCCAGGCCTGGAACGACGAGGCGGTGCCGCTCGGCGGCACGATCGGCGCCCGCGAGGGACACCCCGCGCGCGTGGTGGTCTACCGGCGGCCGGTCGAGATCCGCACCAAGGGCCGCGACGAGCGGGCGGCGCTGGTGCACGAGGTCGTCGTCGAGCAGGTCGCCGAGCTGCTCGGGCTGACGCCGGAGACGGTGGATCCGCGGTACGGCGAGGACCAGGGCTGAGACCGGCCGAAACCGGTCGCCCGCCCGGCTTCCGCGGCGCTGCCCTACTTCTGCAGCACCGACAGGTCCTCGTCCGCCTCCGGCACCGCTACCGTCCCCCGGTCGTCCGGCAGGGTCTGCACCGTGAAGGCGGGGACGCCGCCCTCGCTCGCGGACAGGGTGCGGGCGCCGTAGACCGGGCCGCCGGACTTCGGCTCGACCGTGAGCGAGTACGTGCCCTTCAGGCCGCTCGGGACCGGGGGCTCGATGTCCTGGGTCGTGCCCCCCTTGATCGTGTACGTCTTGGACACCGGTGTGCCGCCCTCGCTGCCCGCCGAGGCGGTGACCTCGACCGTGGCGGCGCCGGTGGGGGCGGTCAGGGACAGGGTGCTGCCCTTGGCGCTGTTGTCCGCGGACGTCGCGCGGGTGCCGACGGGGCGGGTGGCCGGGATGAACGCCGTCTCCTGCTTGTCGCCCTCGCCGCGTACGACCCGCAGGGCCGCCACGACGGGTACGGCCCCGTCCGTCGGCGTCAGCACCAGGGAGCCCGCCTCGCCGCGGGTCACGTCGCCCAGGTCGACGGCGGTCGTCATACCGCCCTTGACGTGCACCGTCTCGTGCCCGGCCGGAGTGATCAGCCCGGAGGGGGAGGCGAGGCGCATCTTCAGGTCGGCGTCGTCGTCGCCGGGTGTGAAGGCGACCAGGCGCACCGAGGTCGCGTCCTTGGGGATGCCGGGCAGGACCAGACTGCCCGACGGGTCCGTGGAGGCGGGCAGCCAGTCGCCGCCGAGCTTGTCGTCGAGGGCCTGCACGGCGGCGCCGACACGGCCGCTGCGGACGTTGACGTGCACCGTGACGTTGTCCTGCTTCTCGTCCGTGAGGGTGGACAGCAGGACCGGCTCGCTGGAGTGCGGCTGGACCGTGATGCCCTCCCCCACGGTGGACTGGAGCGTGCCGTCCTTGCCGTAGAGCTCGATGTCGACCACGGCGGCCGAGCCGTCGGGGTTCGTCAGATGGACGTAGTCGGTGCGGTCGGCCGCCGTGCTCGCGCCCGGGAACCAGAAACTCGTGTCCGGGGCCGTGCAGTTGACGCCCAGGAGGCCGCGTCCGGTCCCCGCGGCGACCTCCGTCGTCTCCTGGACGGTCCAGCCGGGCGCGAACCTGCCGTCCGCGGTGCCGACGAGCGCGGGCGTGTCGGCCCCCGAGCTGTCCCCGGTGACCGGCTTGCCGGGCTCCTTGGGGGTCAGCACGGGCTTCTCGGTCTTCTGCTTGCCGGACTTCTCGCCGTCCTTCCTGCCCTTCTCGCCGCCCGTGCCCGAGCCGTCCGCCGACTCGGCGGCAGCGGCCTGGAGTTCGGCCTTGCCGCCGCCCTCCGTGCCCTTGGTGACGGGCGTGAAGGAGGTGTACGACGTCTCGGCGAGGTCGGACATGCTGGGCGAGGGGCACAGCAGGCTGGTGCGCTCCACGGGCAGTTGGGCCGCCGCCTTGCCGGCCGCGTCCGCGCCCGGGGCGTCCGGGGCGGACAGGGCCGCGAATCCGGTGACGGCGGCGAGCGCGGTCGCGCCGGCGATGAGGGACAGGGTCGTGCGGTTCACTGCTGGCTCCCGTCGGGACGCTCACTGCCCGTGCCGTGCGGGTCGTGCTGTTCTGCCGGGTCGTACGGCGTGCCGTAACCCTGGGGGTAGGCCTGGCCGTAGCCCGTCTGGTCGTACGACGGCGTCTGGGGCTGCTGGCCGTAGGCGTACGGGTCGTACTGGCCGCCCTGGTACGGGTCCGCCTGGTACTGCCCGTTGTACGCGTCCTGCGGGTACGGAACGCCCTGGTACTGGTCGCCGTAGCCCGCGTAGTCGCCGCCCGGGTAACCCGCCGCGTCCCACTGGCCGTGGTTCTGCTGCTGCGGGACCTCCACGGGTGGCTGCACCGGTGGCACAGGCGCGGCCGGGAACTCCTCGGGCGGCGTGGTCCCTTCGGCCTCGGCCTGGGCGCGCAGGCGGCGGGCGCGGCGGCCCTCGCCGGCGACCGCCTGGGCCGGGACGGCCGGCTCGTCGGGCAGGTCGTCGTCGATGTCGCGGCGCCTACCGGGCAGCGCGAGCACCACGAGCACGACGGCGAGCAGGCCCTGCGCCCACAGCCACAGGGTGTGGGTGAGCGGGTCGTCGTAGGTGACGTCCAGCTTGCCGCCGGTGGTGGGGAGTTCGAAGCCCTGGGCCCAGCCGTCGACGGTGGTGCGGGTCAGGGGCTTTCCGTCGAGCGTGGCCGTCCAGCCGTCGGAGGCGGAGTCGGCCAGGCGCAGCACGCGTCCGTCGGTGCCGGTCGGGATCGTGGTGTGGATGTCGACGGGTCCGGCGGCGACCGGCTCGGGGGTGCCGGAGCCGGAGGCCGGGACGATGGCGGCGCGCGCGACCTCCTGGTCGATGCGCCACAGCGCGCCGCCACCCTGCTGGCTGAGCCGGGTCAGGCCGGGCGTGGCGTCCAGGACGCGGGTGACCTCACGGGGCGCGCCCTGGTGGACGAGGACGTAGCGCACGGCGAAACCGCCGAGCTGGTCGGCCTGGTCGGCGCCGGAGCCGGCGACGAGGTTGGCGACGACCTTGTCGAGCTTGCCGTTCTCACCGTCGGCCGCGGCGATCTCACCGTCGCCGAGGCGGGCACCGGAGCCGCGGACCAGCATGTAGCCGACGTGGGAGGCGGAGTCGCTGTCGAGGACGAGGGTGCGGGCCTGGTCGCGGGTGCCGCTCTCCTCGGCGACGAACGCGGGCACCTGGGTCGGGTCGCGCCGCTCCAGGGGCCCGTCGGCACCGCGGATCATCCAGCCGGCGGCGAGGAGCAGCGGGCCCGCGGCCGAGGCGAAGGCGATCAGCGCGGCGACCGGCTGGCGCCAGCCGAAGCTCTGCTCGGCCACGCGCGCGCGGGCCCCGTCGGCGCCGAGGACGGCTGCCGCGAGGAGGGCGATCCCGTAGACCAGGGTCGCGGGTCCGGCCCAGGTGGAGCTGTTGGCCAGGACCGCGAAGACGAAGCCGGTCAGGGCGACCGCCCAGGCCGTCCGGATGCCCGACTGGCGTTCGGAGCGCAGCAGGGCGGCGAGCGCGGCGAGCACGATGCCGATGAGCATCAGGCCACTGACGGTGCCGGGGCCGCCCGGGCTGGCGCCGAGCAGGTCGAGGGCGGAGGCGGCCGAGGGGCCGTAGTCCAGGCCGGCCTGCCGGAAGAAGCCGAACGGCAGCAGCGACAGCGACCAGGGCGCGAGCACCAGCAGGGGCGTGCCGAGCTGGGCGAGGAACCGCGGTCCGTAGGCCGTGATCTCCGACCGGCGCAGGACCAGCAGTCCGGCGCCGAGGAGCAGCGCGATGGGCCACACGATCGGGGTGAACGCCGTGGTGACGGTCAGCAGCAGGGCGTAGGCCCAGGTGGCGCGCCAACTGCCGCGGGTGCCGACGGGGTTGGCCAGGCCTCCGGCCGCGATGCCCGCGCGGGCGATGAGCGGCAGCAGCACGGCCAGCACGGCGGTGCCGATCCGGCCGCCGGCCAGGGCGCCGGTGGCGGCGGGCAGGAAGGCGTAGGCGACGGCCGCCCACGCGCGCAGCAGCCGGGACTCCACCAGGGGGCGGGAGGCGAAGTACGCGGTGACACCGGCCAGCGGCACCGAGCCGACGAGCAGGACCGTCACGGCGAGGCCGGTCGAGCCGAACAGCAGGGAGGCCAGCATCGCCACGAGCGCGACGTACGGCGGCGTGGAGGAGGTGCCGCCGGCGGCGACCGGGTGCCAGGCGTCCAGGTAGCGCGCCCAGAGGTCGGCGGAGTCGAGCGGGGCGGGCAGCAGGGCGCCGCCCGCGAGCGCGCCGCCGCCGAGGAGTTCGCGGCAGGCGGCCAGGGAGACGAGCAGCAGGATCAGGAAGAGCACCGGGCCGGGCTTGCGTGCGATGCGCTTGAGCCGGGCGAACTGCTCGATCTCCAGGAAGTCCGCGTCGTCGCCGCCCGGGCCCGACTCGACGGCGCTGCCGTGCCGTCCCGCGCCGGCGGCGACTTCCGGGTCGGAGCGGCCGACGACGTTGCTCGCGACCTGTTCGACGGTGGCGCGGACGGTCGCGCCGGGCGGCGGGAACAGCGCCCGCAGCTCGTCCTTGTCGATCTGGGGCGCGCCTCTGCCGCGCCTCCCGGCGAGGATCCGCTCTGGCCTGAGCAGTGTGCCCATGAGGCCGCGGATCTCGTCGACGGCCTGTCCGGGGACCTTGCCGACGAGGTAGGCGAGCGTGCGCAGCAGGGTGCCGAGCACGATTCGCAGCAGTACCCAGGGCAGCACGGCCGTACGCGCGTTGACGAGGAGGGTGTAGACGGCGCCGGCCTTGTCGACCTTGTGCGGGGAGGCCGCCGTGCGGCCCACGCAGTCGACGGTGCGGCGCTCGCGGGAGGACGCCTCGGCGTGCCGGACGACCGCCTCGGGGGCGACCAGGACGCGGTACCCCGCCGCGTGCGCGCGCCAGCAGAGGTCGACGTCGTCGCGCATGAGGGGCAGGTGCCGGTCGAAACCGCCGAGCTGTTCGAAGACGTCGCGGCGCACGAGCATGCCGGCGGTGGACACCGACAGCACGGTGCGGACGTGGTCGTGCTGGCCCTGGTCCTGCTCGCGGCGGTCCAGGCCGGTCCAGCGGCGGCCGGAGTTGGCGATGGAGACGCCGACCTCCAGCAGTTGCCGCCGGTCGTACCAGCCGCGGAGCTTGGGGCCCACCACGGCCACGTCCTCGCGGCCCAGTTCGTACTCGTTCTCCACGACCCGCAGCAGCTGGGCCAGGGCGTCGGGCTCCGGGGCGCAGTCGTCGTGCAGCAGCCACAGCCACTGCACCGGCTCGCCGTGCGGGAGGTCCGGCAGGTCGTACGCCTCGTCGCGCCAGGAGCGGGTGACCGGGTCCCAGCCGCTGGGCCGCTTCAGGTAGGGCAGGTGCTCCGGGGTGAGGACCGGGGCGGTGCGGCCGCACTCCTCGACGGCCTGGCCGAAGCCGGTGCGGCGGGCGAGGTGCAGTACGCGGTCGGCGCCGAGGGCGTCGGTGACCAGCTGGGCGGAGTCGTCCGCGCTGCCGGTGTCGGCCCCCATCGCGTACTGGACGGGTCGCTCCTGGCCGAGCAGCCCGGCGAGCGCGTCGGGCAGCCAGCGGGCGCCGTCGTGGGAGACGAGGACCGCGGTCACCACATGGCGCGGGAACTCAGGGGGGCGGGCCGGGTCGAACGCGGCTGTGGCAGCGGTGTCGTGATGGGCTGCCGGGTGGCTGTGCACGGACATCGAGGTACGGGCCCCGGTTCGGTGGACTTCGGTGGACGCCCGCGACCGGTGGGGGCAGCGGGGCGTCTCGGACGAGCGACCACACTACTGGCAGTCCGACAGGGGCGGCGCGCAGCGCCTCGATGAGGGGCGGTGGTCGGGAGACGGGCGGGCAGGGCGGCCCGCCGCCTGTGGACAACCCACCCGCGACGGGCCGTTCACGAAGAGGGGTGGAGTCAGACCGCGGCCTTCTTCAGCCGGCGGCGCTCCCGCTCGGACAGGCCGCCCCAGATGCCGAAGCGCTCGTCGTTGGCGAGTGCGTACTCGAGGCACTCGGAGCGGACCTCACAGGAGAGGCAGACCTTCTTGGCCTCCCGGGTCGAGCCGCCCTTCTCGGGGAAGAAGGACTCGGGGTCGGTCTGGGCGCACAGTGCGCGCTCCTGCCAGCCGAGTTCCTCGTCCGCGTCGTCGACCAGCAGTTGCTGCACCAGCTCGGTCATGTGCGCCCCTCGTCTGTTCTTTCCGCGTCCCCGTGATGTAGCCGTTACCGATTCCGGCTGAACGACACGAGTGAAATTACAAGTGTGCTGCTCCGGGCGAGTCAAGCCGAGATCTGCTATTGAGCCCCTTATTCACTCTGCGGAACCAAGCCCATGCGGAAAGTGTTCAAATCACCATAAAACCTGACACACAGACAGAGCCCGCGAGGGCGTCCCTCTTCCGCCGGACCCTTGGAGTCCTGTACGGAGAAGGACGCCCAGAGGTTCGATCTCGTTCCGACACGTACGTCGAAGCGAACCGGATCACAGTCGGATCACGAGTACGCAACGGCGCTCGCGCGCACGGATGGACGCCATGTGTCCCGGACCGGGCATGAGCAAACCTTTCATCTGAGCGGTGAACCGGAAGAGGTGAAACCCGTCCCACTTCCCGGGTGCCGAGTTGACAGTGGAGGTGTGAGCCGGTGTCCTAGTGGGCATGCTCGCGAACTCGGCATTCACCTCGACCCGCACCGCCGGGTCCCACGGTGCTGCCCGCGCTCGCTGTAGCTGTTGCTGTTCCAGCTGTTGAGCCACACCTGCTCCAGCTGAAGGCCGAGCCACCCGTCCCTCGGCTCCCGTTCCCTCTGACCTTCTTTCACTGAGGAACCACCGCACCCCATGAACAGCGACAGCGACCTCCAGATCGCCGGCGACATCCTCGAAGTCCCGCACCTGCTCCAGGCCCCGCGCGAGCACCCGGCCACCGTCGCCGAGTTCGTCGGCCTCGCCCGCTCCATCGCCGCCGACCGCTCCCAGTGGGAGCACCTCGTCCGGTACGACGCGACCAGCCGCTGGTACCACCGGCTGCGCACCGGCCCGGGCTACGAGGTGTGGCTGCTGTCCTGGGTGCCCGGGCAGGGCAGCGGACTGCACGACCACGGCCGCTCCTCCGGTGTGCTGACCGTGCTGGACGGCACGCTCACCGAGCGCACGGACCGCGGGACGCGCGCGCTGCGGGCCGGCGCGCAGCGCGTGTTCGCGCCGGGGTACGTGCACGAGGTGGACAACGACACGCTGGAGCCGGCGGTGAGCCTGCACGTCTACTACCCGGGGCTGACGCAGATGCCGATGCACACCGCCCCGCACTGCGAGGCCCAGGCCGTACCGGGTGCCATGACCGCCTGACCGGTTGCCCTGGCGGCCGACCGGTTGTCGCAGGGGCCTGCAAGACTGTCGTCCATGCGCATTGTGGTTCTGGCAGGCGGCATCGGTGGTGCCCGGTTCCTGCGCGGTCTGAAGCGGGCCGTGCCGGACGCGGACATCACGGTCATCGGCAACACCGGGGACGACATCCACCTCTTCGGTCTGAAGGTCTGCCCGGACCTCGACACGGTGATGTACACGCTCGGTGGCGGCATCAACGAGGAGCAGGGCTGGGGGCGCGCCGACGAGACCTTCCACCTCAAGGAGGAACTCGCGGCGTACGGCGTCGGGCCCGAGTGGTTCGGCCTCGGCGACCGGGACTTCGCCACGCACATCGTGCGGACCCAGATGATCGGCGCCGGATACCCGCTGAGCGCGGTGACGGAGGCGCTGTGCGACCGCTGGAAGCCGGGTGTGCGGCTGATCCCGATGTCCGACGACCGCGTCGAGACCCATGTGGCCGTCGAGGTCGAGGGTGAGCGCAAGGCGGTCCACTTCCAGGAGTACTGGGTGCGGCTGCGCGCCTCGGTGCCCGCGGAGGCGATCGTGCCGGTCGGCGCCGACCGGGCGAAGCCCGCGCCGGGCGTCCTGGAGGCCATCGCCGAGGCGGACGTGATCCTCTTCCCGCCGTCCAACCCGGTCGTGTCGATCGGCACGATCCTCGCCGTGCCCGGTGTCCGGGAGGCCATCGCGGACGCCGGGGTGCCGGTGATCGGCCTGTCCCCCATCGTCGGCGACGCGCCCGTGCGGGGCATGGCCGACAAGGTGCTCGCCGCCGTGGGCGTCGAGTCGACCGCGCCGGCGGTGGCCGAGCACTACGGCTCGGGCCTGCTGGACGGCTGGCTCGTCGACACGGTGGACGCGGGCGCGGTGGAGCGCGTGGAGGCGGCCGGCATCCGCTGCCGGGCCGTGCCGCTGATGATGACCGACGCCGACGCGACCGCGCAGATGGCCCGGGAGGCGCTGGCACTGGCGGAGGAGGTGCGGGCGGTATGAGCGGCGAGGTCCCGGACGACCGGCAGGGCGCCGGCGGGTACCGGGTGTGGGCCCTCGACGGGATGCCGGAGGTCACGGCCGGGGACGACCTGGCCAAAATGATCGCCGCCGCCGAACCCGGTCTGGCCGACGGTGACGTGCTGCTCGTCACGTCGAAGATCGTGTCCAAGGCGGAGGGCCGGGCCGTCCGGGCGGACGACCGCGAGGCGGCCATCGACGCCGAGACGGTACGGGTGGTCGCCCGGCGGGGCAGCCTCCGGATCGTCGAGACCAGGCAGGGCCTCGTCATGGCCGCGGCCGGGGTCGACGCCTCCAACACCCCGTCGGGGACCGTGCTGTTGCTGCCCGAGGACCCGGACGCCTCCGCCCGCGCGATCCGCGAGGGGCTGCGGGACGCCCTGGGCGTCGAGGTCGGGGTCGTCATCACCGACACCTTCGGGCGGCCCTGGCGCGCGGGGCTCACGGACGTCGCGATCGGCGCCGCCGGAGTGCGCGTGCTCAACGATCTGCGCGGGGGCACGGACGCGTACGGCAACCCGCTCAGCGCCACCGTCGTCGCCACCGCCGACGAACTCGCCGCCGCGGGCGACCTGGTCAAGGGCAAGGCCGCCGGCCTGCCCGTCGCCGTGGTGCGCGGACTGCCGCACGTGGTCGCGGACGGCGACGACGGAGCCGGGGAGGGCGCGCGGGCCATGGTGCGCGGCGCGCGCGACGACATGTTCCGGCTCGGTACGTCGGAGGCGGTACGGCTGGCGGTGACCCAGCGGCGTACGGTCCGGGCCTTCACGGACGAGCCCGTAGATCCCGGAGCGGTACGGCGGGCGGTGGCCGCGGCGGTGACGGCACCGGCGCCGCACCACACCACTCCGTGGCGCTTCGTCCTGCTGGAGTCCGAGGAGTCGCGGACGCGGCTGCTCGACGCCATGCGCGACGCGTGGATCGCCGATCTGCGGCGCGACGGCAAGACGGAGGAGTCCGTCGCCAAGCGGGTGCGGCGGGGGGACGTCCTGCGGAACGCCCCTTACCTCGTCGTCCCCTGCCTGGTCATGGACGGCTCGCACACCTACGGCGACCCCCGGCGCGACACTGCCGAACGGGAGATGTTCGTGGTCGCCGCGGGCGCCGGAGTGCAGAACTTCCTGGTCGCGCTGGCCGGTGAGCGGCTCGGCTCGGCGTGGGTGTCGTCGACGATGTTCTGCCGGGACGTGGTGCGCGAGGTGCTGGACCTGCCGGCGGACTGGGACCCGATGGGCGCGGTGGCGGTCGGGCATCCGGCGGAGGAACCGCGGCCGCGGCCGGAGCGGGACGCCGGGGCGTTCATCGAGGTGCGGTGACGGACGCGGGGCGGGGCCTACGCTCGTAGGGCTGCTCCTCTCGGATCCCAGGGACTTCATTCATGGCAGGACGGTTCGCTCCCAGACCCACGCGTACAACCGTGCGCGGTGGCGAGGTCGTCGTGCCCGTTCCGCGTCAGGCGGGGCGGGCGGACACCGGGCGGGTGCGGGACTGGGTGCCGGACGGGCCGCTGGATCTCGGGCTGGTACTGGGGCCGCTGCGGCGTGGGCCGGGGGACCCGACGTTCCGTGCGATGCCGGACGGGTCCGTGTGGCGAGCCTGTCGTACACCCGCCGGGCCCGGGACGCTGCGGGTCCGCGCGTACGGCGGTGGGGTGCGCGGTCAGGCCTGGGGGCCCGGGGCTGAGTGGCTGCTGGAGCAGTTGCCGGAGCTGCTCGGGGCCGCGGACGACCCGTCGGTTTTCGTGCCGCGGCACCGGCTGGTGGCGGTGGCCCGGCATCGGCGGCCGGGGCTGAGACTGACGCGGACCGGGCTCGTGCTGGAGTCGCTGATTCCGTCGATTCTGGAGCAGAAGGTCACGACCGACGAGGCGTACCGGGCGTGGCGGTTGCTGGTGCGGAAGTTCGGGGAGCCGGCGCCGGGGCCCGCGCCCGAGCGGATGTGTGTGATGCCGGCGCCTCGGACGTGGGCGTTGATTCCGTCGTGGGAGTGGCATCGGGCCGGGGTCGACAACAAGCGGGCGTCGACGATTCTGCGTGCGGTTCGGGTGGCCGGGCGGTTGGAGGAGGCGGTCCGGATGGAGCCGGGGGCGGCTCGGGCGCGGTTGGAGGTTGTGCCGGGGGTCGGGCCGTGGACGTCGGCGGAGACGGTGCAGCGCAGTCTTGGGGCGGCGGATGAGGTGACCGTGGGGGATCTTCATCTGCCGCGGATCGTGGGGTGGGCGCTGGCCGGGGATCGGGATGCCGATGACTCCGTGATGCTGGAGTTGCTGGAGCCGTATGCGGGGCAGCGGCATCGGGCGGCTCGGTTGATTCTGTTGAGTGGGGCGGGGCCGGCCAGGAGGGCGCCGAAGATGCCTCGGTGGGATATCGGGCAGATGTGAGGAACTGCCCGTTTTCGGGTGCTCGGCGTTGGTGCTGGGGGCGGGGCGTTGCGCCGCTCGGCGCTACGAGGTGCCGCCTGCGCCCACCCGTGCCGCCCCAGCGGCACGACTGCCCGCAGGCTAGGCGCGTTACTGGTCCGAGGAGAAGCGGACTGCTGCTGCTGGGATTTGGGCGTCGCACCAGATGCGGGTGCCCTGCAGGAGTTCGTTGTCGGGGCCGACCGTCGCGCCGTCGCCTATGACCGTGCCGGTGAGGACGGAGCGTTCGCCGACCCGGGCCCGGGAGCCTATGAGGGAGTCGGTGATGACCGCGCCGGGTTCGATCACCGCCCCGGCGAGGATCGTGCTGCCGAACACGCGGGCCCCCTCGGCGACGAAGGCGCCCTCGCCCACCACCGTGCCGCCCGAGAGCTTCGCGTCGGAAGCGACCGTCGCCGTGGGGAGGACCAGGCGGTCACCGCAGCGGCCGGGGACAGCGGGAGACGGGACACGGCCCAGGACCAGGTCGGCCGAGCCGCGGACGAAGGCCGCCGGCGTGCCCAGGTCCAGCCAGTACGTCGAGTCGACCATGCCCTGGAGGTGCGCCCCGGCGGACAGCAGGTCGGGGAAGGTCTCCCGTTCCACCGAGACCGGGCGGCCCTGCGGGATCGTGTCGATGACCGAGCGGCGGAAGACGTACGCACCCGCGTTGATCTGGTCGGTGACGATCTCCTCCGGCGTCTGCGGCTTCTCCAGGAACGCGAGGACCCGGCCCGTGTCGTCCGTGGGGACGAGACCGTAGGCCCGGGGATCCGTCACCTTCGTGAGGTGGAGCGACACGTCCGCGCCCGTCGTCGCGTGGGTGTCCACCAGGGCCGGGATGTCGAGCCCCGTCAGGATGTCCCCGTTGAAGATCAGCACCGGGTCGTCGGGACCGGAGTGCAGCCGCGAGGCCACGTTGCGGATGGCGCCGCCCGTGCCCAGGGGTTCCTCCTCCGTCACGTACTCGAGGTGGAGGCCCAGCGAGGAGCCGTCACCGAAGTACGGCTCGAAGACCTCGGCCAGATAGGACGTGGCCAGGACGATGTGCTCGACGCCCGCCGCTCTCGCTCTCGCCAGCTGGTGCGTGAGGAAGGGCACCCCGGCCGCCGGGACCATGGGCTTGGGCGTGTGCACCGTGAGCGGGCGCAGCCGGGTGCCCTTGCCACCGACCAGGAGGATCGCTTCTGTCACGTGTCGTCTCTGCTTCCTGCCGGGACCGGCCGAACTGTCTTTCGGCCGGTCAGTGTATGCAGACCGTTCCGTGGCGCCTTCGCTGGCCGTGCGGCGTTCCGCCCCGCTGCCCCCCGACGGCGGTGAACGTGTGTCTCAGCGGCTGTCTCAGCGGCCCTGGTACCCGGCCGCCTTGGAGCGGACCGAGCCGAGCTTGCCGTAGAGCTTGCGTCCCGGGCATGACGTGTTGAAGCCGTCCCGGTGACCGGAGATCACGTTCAGTCGAACCTTCTTGCCCTTCCGGTAGAGGTTGCCACCTCCCGACTTCAGGTATGTCTTTCCCCGCGGATTCATCCGGTACAGGCCGAGCTTCCACGCCGCGATCCGGGCGATGCCCTTGACGGCCGCGGACGACGGTTTCTTGGTTCCGTACGAACCGAGGACGGCGATCCCCATGCTGTTGCTGTTGAAACCACGGGTGTGGGCGCCGAGGACCGGCTTCGCCACGCCCCCCGCGCGGCCCTCGTAGATCTTTCCGCACTTGTCGACGAGGAAGTTGTAGCCGATGTCCCGCCAGCCCATGCTCTTGACGTGGTAGCGGTAGATACTGCGGATGAGTGAGGGGGCCTGCGAGCAGCTGTAGCCGTTGCCGCTGGCCGTGTGGTGCACGAAGGCGGCCTTGACCTTCTTCGTGTAGACGAACTTGCCTTCCCGCAGCCCCTCGTCCGCGCCCCAGCCGCGACGCGTGACGATCCGCGGTCGCGGGCCGACGTACGGCTTCGCCTGCAACTGCGCCATCAGCGCCTCGGCGTTGAGAGCGTAGAGCTCCCGCTCGGTCTCGGCGCGGCTCAGTTCCGCGATCTCGGTGGCGCCGAGGGGCGCGAGTCCGGCGTTGGCCGCTTCGGCAGCGGTGACGGCGGAGACATCGGCGTTCAGTTCGGCGGTGCGGGGGACTTCCTCCGGAGTGCCGGGGAGTGCGGCGGTCTCCGCGGCGTCCCCGGAGAGTGGTGCGGCCTCGGCCGCATCGCCGGGGTCCACGAGTTCGAGGCGGAGGCCGGAGGGGAGTGCGGAGGCGCCCGTGCCGTTGGGGCCGGGGGCGGCTTCCGCGTCGTCGGGCTCGGGGACGGCACGGAGTTCCACACCGTCGGATCTGCCCACCCACAGGGGCGCGGTGCCGCCTCGCACCCGGCCCGAGGTGCCCTCGGCGGTGCCCGGGTCGGCCTTGTGGTCGGCGGTGTGCGTGTCGATGTCCTGCCAGCCCGTCCAGGTACGGGTGCCGGCGGTGCGGGTGCGGACCTGGACGCGGCCGTGCAGTTCGGCTTCGGGGTCGTCCCAGACGACGCCGACGAGGGAGAAGCCGCGCACGGCCCGGCGGGGCAGGCCCTGTTCGGTGGTGCCGGGGGCGGACGGGGTGGCGCGGCTCTGGGTGAGGGATTCGAGGGGGAGGGACTGGGTCGTGCCGGGGGCGTACGGTTCGGCGGCGCGCAGGTTGGTCGTGGTGGTGGTCGCGGTCCGGTTGGTGGTCGTGGTCCGGTTGGTGGTCGTGGCCGGTGTCCCCGCTCGGGGCGCGGGTCTCGCTGTCGTGGCGGCTTCCGCGGTCGGTACCGGTCTCTCCGTGCCCGCCAGGGCGGGGGGAGCGAGCGGGAGGGCCAGAGCGGCCGCACAGGTGACACCGATGGAAGAAGCAAGGAATCCACGCATGCCCTCGATGTTGGGCAAAGTCATATAACTCTGTCCATTTGGGATGTGACGCACCGTCGCCCCTGTTCGGCCGAACCGGTGACGGATCGGCGGCTGGGCCGTGGCCGGGACGTTGGGCGCGGGCTGGTGCGGCACGTACGCTTGCGCGGGTGAACGCCACCGATCGCACCCCTGCCGACCTGCTGGGTTCCGCGCTCGCCGCGGATCCGGGACGTCCCCTTGTGACCTTCTACGACGACGCCACCGGCGAACGCGTCGAACTCTCCGTCGCCACCTTCGCCAATTGGGTGGCCAAGACCGCCAACCTCCTCCAGGACGAGTTGTCCGTCGAACCCGGGGACCGGGTGGCGCTGTCGCTGCCCGCCCACTGGCAGACGGCGGTGTGGCTGCTGGCGTGCTCGTCGGTGGGGGTCGTCGCGGACGTGTCGGGGGACGCGCGGGCGGCCGACGTCGTGGTGAGCGGGCCTGACGGGCTGGAGGCGGCGCGGGCGTGCTCCGGGGCGCGGATCGCGATGGCGCTGCGGCCGCTCGGGGGGCGGTTTCCGGAGACTCCCGAGGGGTTCGTCGACTACGCGGTGGAGGTGCCGGGGCAGGGGGACCGGTTCGTGCCGTACGCGCCGGTGGATCCGGAGGGGGCCGCGCTGATCGTGGCGGGGCGGGAGTTCAGTGGGGCGGAGGTTGTGGAGCGGGCTCGGGCGGAGGCGCCGGGGCTGGGGCTTACGGGGCCGGGGTCGCGGATTTTGTCGGGGTTGCCGTATGACACGTGGGAGGGGTTGAACGCGGGGTTGTACGGGCCGTTGGCCACCGGGGGGTCTGTGGTGTTGTGCCGGCACCTTGAGCGGGCTGGGGACGGGGTGTTGGACAAGCGGGTGGAGAGTGAGCGGGTTACGGCTATTGCCCGGTAGGGCGTTTCCGGTACTCGGCGTCGGTGCTGAGGCCGGGGCGTTGCGCAGCCCGGCGGAGCGGGGTGCCGCTGCGCCCACCCTCCCCCAAGCTCTCGGCTTCGCTCGAGCAGGGGGGGACCCCCATCGCCCCAAGCGGCACGACTGCCCGCAGCTAGGCGGGACGGCTGCCCGCGGCTAGGGCGGGGAGCCCCCCACCCGTTCGGCTCATCCCCACCTCTCCCCCGCTGCCCATCCACGCCACAGTCGTAGGAGAAGTGCGCGTGGCACGTTCCTACGTCAGGGGTCAGGAGGGGTCCTGTCTTGGCCGGCACCAGTGGTGGGTCCTTCCGGGGGACGGGGGAGAGTGTGGGGGCCTCGGCCAGTGGGCGGGGGCTGGTGCGGCGGCGTCGGCGGCGGTGGGCGCGGTGGACGGGGTTCTGGATCGCCGTCGTCGTCGTGGCGGCCGCGGGGGCCGGATGGGCGGTGTACGCCAAGCTCAGCGGGAACATCACGCCCGACGAGGCAGCCGCGGCCGAGCTCGCGCGGTACGAGAAGGAACGGCCCACCTCGCTGGTCAAGGACGCGCGGAACATCCTGCTGATCGGGTCGGACTCGCGTCAGGGCGACGACAACGCCCGCTACGGACGAGACTCCGGGACGGAGCGGTCGGACACCACGATCCTGCTGCACCTGTCCGCGGGCCGGGCCAGCGCCACCGCCGTCTCCCTGCCCCGGGACCTGATGGTGGACATGCCGGGCTGCCGGCGCCCGGACGGGTCCCGCAGCGCGCCGAGGTTCGCCATGTTCAACCAGGCCTTTCAGCTGGGCGGCTCGGCCTGCACCATCCGGACCGTCGAGAAGCTCACCGACATCCGCGTCGACCACCACGTCGTCGTCGACTTCCACGGCTTCAAGCGGATGGTCGACGCGGTCGACGGCGTCGGGGTGTGCCTGAAAGAGCCGATCGACGACCCGGAGGCCAAGCTGCGACTGCCCGCCGGGCGGGTGACGCTCGACGGCGAACAGGCCCTCGGTTACGTCCGCGCCCGCAAGTCACTGGGTGACGGCAGCGACACGGAACGCATGGAGCGGCAGCAGCACTTCCTCGGGGCACTCGTCAACAAGGTCCGCAGCAATGACGTCCTGCTGAATCCGGTGAAGCTGTATCCCGTGCTGGACGCCGCCACGTCCTCTCTCACAACGGACCCGGATCTGGCGAGCCTTCGTGGTTTGTACGAACTCGTGCGGGGGCTGCGCGACATCCCCATGGAACAAGTGCAATTCCTGACCGTGCCTCGGCAGTCGTATGCGTACGACGCCAATCGCGACCAACTCGTGGAGCCGGCGGCGGAGAGGTTGTTCGAGCGGCTGCGCACGGACACTCCGGTGGCGATCGCAAGGGACTCGTCGCACGGTTCGGCGCCGCTGGGGCCTGCCGATTCGCGTGACGGGTCGTACGGGGATTCGCATGCGGGGCCGTTTGCCGAGTCCGTCGTCACCGTTTCTCCCCCACCGACGTTCCGCGGGAACACGGCAGCCGAGGACACCTGTGAGTAAAGCGGGCACCAAGGCAACTCCAAGGCAACGAACTCTTCACCTGGGAAATGGGCGAATTGCCCAGGTGTAGGGACGTGGAATTTGTCACCGTCGTCGTTCGGCACTGAACTGGGCGGTTAGTGTGAGCGATCCCGGTGCGCCCCGGCTCTGAGGACGGTCCTGAGATCGCGCACTGTGTGACCGAGACCCGGGCGCCTTGGAGGGGAAGGCGCCGCGCCCCGACGGAGGAAACAGGCAACCGTGGACGCGCAAGGCCGTGGGCGGGCGGACGACATCGATCCCGCAGACCAGTGGGTTCTCAATCCGAACACCGGCGAATACGAATTGCGACTGCCCGCTTCCGCACCGCAGTCGGGGGTTCCCGCGCCCCGTCGGCCGCCGGCGTCCGACTCCGGCCCGCCGGCGCGCGGCCGTACGGAGGCGCCCGGCCGGCCGCGGCCCGAGACGCCCGACCCGGCGGTGCCGCGCAGGCGCCGCGGGGCGCCGGAGGAGCCGCTGCCCGGGCGCCGCGGGCGGCGGCCGGCCAAGAAGGCCGCGAAGGGCAAGAAGGTCCTGCTGTGGACCGGCGGCGTGATGGCCTTCGTGCTGGTCGCCGGGGCGGGAGCCGCGTACTTCTACATCGAGCACCTGAACAACAACATCGCGTCGGTCTCCGACGACGGCGCGAGCACCGGTGGCTTCGAGAAGGACAAGGCCATCAACATCCTGCTGATCGGCACCGACAAGCGCACCGGCGCGGGCAACGAGAAGTACGGCGACGCGGGCAGCGTCGGGCACGCCGACACCACGATCCTGCTGCACGTCTCCAAGGACCGTTCGAACGCGACCGCGCTGAGCATCCCCCGTGACCTGATCGTCGACATCCCGGACTGCCCGACCACCCAGGAGGACGGGTCGCAGAAGGTCATCCCGGGCACGCCGCAGACCCGCTTCAACACCAGCCTCGGCCAGGACGGCCGTACGCCCAGCTGCACCATGCGGACCGTGACGGAGCTGACCGGGGTCAAGCCGGACAACTTCATGGTCGCCGACTTCAACGCGGTCAAGACGCTGACCAGCGCGGTCGGCGGGGTCGATGTCTGTGTGGGCAAGGACATCGACGACCCGGACTCGCACCTGAAGCTGTCCAAGGGCACCCACACGATCGAGGGCGAGCAGGCACTGGCCTTCGTGCGCACCCGGCACGCGGTCGGCTTCGGCGGTGACCTGAGCCGGATCGGGCTCCAGCAGCAGTTCCTGAGCGCGCTGATGCGCAAGCTGAAGTCGAACGACACGCTCACCAGCCCCTCGAAGATGCTCGACCTGGCCGAGGCGGGCACGAAGGCACTGACCGTCGACTCGCAGCTGGACAGCATCAACAAGCTGAAGGACCTCGGTCTGGAGCTGGGCAAGCTCAACACCAAGAACCTGACGTTCGCCACGACCCCGGTGATCGACAACCCCGCGGAGAAGGTCAAGACCACGGTCGTCCTCAACGAGTCGTCGGCCCCGCAGGTCTTCGACATGATCAAGAACGACGTCTCCTTCACCGCGGTCAAGGAACAGAAGAAGAAGGAGGCGGCCGCGGTGGCCGCCCGGCTGAAGGGCACCAAGGCCGACGCGTCCGAGGTGCGGGTGCGGATCACCAACGGCGGTGCCGTCGCCGGCAGTGCGCAGGAGACGCTCAGCTGGCTGCAGAACGAGGAGGGCGTGACCAAGTCGGAGAACGCCGGCAACGCGCCCGCCACACTGGCGAAGACCACCCTCGAGTACGCGCCCGACCAGGCCGACCAGGCCCGTCGCCTCGCCGACATCATGGGTCTGCCCGGGTCGGCGCTGAAGCCGGGTGAGAGCGTGACGAACTCGCAGGGCGTGCCCGCGATGACCCTGACGCTGGGCAAGGACTTCAAGGGCGCGGGCTCCTCCCAGACCGCTCCGACGAAGGCGCCCGCGGACGTGGACAAGTCCACGGCGGACAAGGTCGAGTGCGCCAAGTGACCTGACGGGCCTGTCTTACGTCTCACAGGGCGTAGGGCAGGCCTTGTCCGGTGACACGGGGGTGGGGAAGCGAGATGGCGCAGAGCAGCAGTGTGTACGGGGAGGGGACGAAACCGGGTTCCGTCCCCCGTGAGCCGGCCCGGGGCGGGTCCGCGGGTCCGGGCGACGGGGGCGGTCGGCGAAGCCGTCGGCCACGCCGTGGACGTCGTGTCCTGCGCTGGTCGGCGACCACCCTCTCCGTGCTGGTCCTGGGGACGGCCGGCGCCGGCTACCTCTACTACGAGCACCTGAACGGCAACATCGAGAAGGGCCAGCGCAGCAGCGGCGACTCCAAGGCGACGAAGACCGCCCCGAACGCGGCCGGGCAGACGCCCCTGAACATCCTGCTGATCGGCTCCGACAGCCGTAACTCCGACGAGAACGTGAAGCTGGGCGGCGCCCGGAAGGACCGCGGCAGCCCGCCGCGGGCAGACGTGCAGATGCTCATCCACCTGGCCGCGGACCGCAAGAGCGCCTCGGTGGTGAGCATTCCGCGCGACACCCGGGTCGACATACCCAAGTGCACCGATCCGAAGACCGGGAAGACGTACCCGCCGGTCAACACGATCATCAACGCGTCGCTGGCCCGTGGCGGAGCGGGGTGCACGCTGGCGACCTGGCAGAACCTCACCGGGATCTACATCGACCACTGGATGACGATCGACTTCGCGGGCGTGGTGCAGATGGCGGACGCCATCGGCGGGGTCGACGTGTGCGTCGAGCAGAACGTGTGGGACCGCCCGCTGCCCGGCGTGCCCGGCGGCTCGGGCCTGAAGATGAAGGCCGGCCACAAGAAGGTTCAGGGCGAGCAGGCCCTCCAGTGGCTGCGCACCCGCCACGCCTGGGGCAGCGACCCGCTGCGGGCCAGGGCGCAGCACATGTACATGAACTCGATGATCCGCACGCTCAAGGCGCAGAACGTCTTCACCGACACCGGTCGGCTGACGGACCTGGCCGAGGCGGCCACCAAGTCGCTGAACGTGTCGGAGGAGATCGGCACGGTGAAGAAGCTGTACGACCTGGGAATGCAGCTGAAGACGGTGCCGGCCGACCGCATCACCATGACGACGCTGCCCACGGCCGAGGACCCGGAGGACGCCAACCACCTGATCCCGGCGGGCGCCGACGCCGACCGGGTGTGGACCATGCTCCGCGACGACGTGCCCTTCGACGGCAAGGGCGGGAAGCCGCGCAAGAAGGAGACGGAGAAGCCGGAGAAGGGGTCGCGGGATCCGGCCGCGGCGGACGGTGCGATCGGTGTGCTGGTGCAGAACGCCACGCGTTCCAGCACCCTCGGTCCGGTCAGCGGACGCGCGGCGGCCGTCGCCCGGTCGCTCGTGGGCGAGGGATTCACGAAGGCCGCCGCGGACACCTCGCCCGCTCGCTCCGAGGAGCGGACCGTCGTGCGCTATCCGAGCGCCGAACTGGAGGGCGATGCGCAGCGCGTCGCCAAGTCGCTCGGTATTCCGGCGAGTTCGGTGAAGCGGTCGACCGACGTCTCCGGTGTCACGGTCGTGGTGGGCACCGACTGGCGTACGGGCACGGCCTATCCGAAGCAGGCGACGCCGAAGGCAGGGGACCTGCCCGGTGACGCGGACGCGCTCAATGGCTCCGACGCCGGAAAGTGCATGGACGTGTACGCGCCGTACCGCTGGTAGCGGACAAGGCGTCACACGTACACGGAGTCCTCGAACTTCCGTTCATGAATTGGGCTGGATTGCCCAAATGTAGGGACGTTGAATTTGTCATTCAGCGCACATCGGCGTTCAACTGGGCGGATAGTGTGAGCGATCCAGTGCTTCTGTGATGGCCAAGTACCCGTGCGCTCTCCGGGGGGAGAGGGCGCCGCGTGCCCCGACGGAGGAAACAAGCAACCGTGGACGCGCAACGCCGTGGGCGGGGGGAACCGATCGACCCCGCAGACCAGTGGGTACTCAATCCGAACACCGGCGAATACGAACTGCGACTGACTCCATCCGCAGCGCAGTCGCCGGGCCCCGGGGGACGCGGAGCCGCGGGCGGGAACGGAACCGGCCGTGGTGCCGGTCGCGGGACCGATCGCGGTACCGATCGCGGTACCGATCGCGGTACCGATCGTGGGACCGGTCGTGGGACGACGACCCGGACCGATGTCCCGCCGCAGCGCAGGCGGCGCGGCGCCCCTGAGGAGCCGCCGCCGGGGCGGCGCGGCGGACGGCGGCCGGTCCAGCAGAAGCCCAAGAAGGCGAAGAAGGTCCTGCTGTGGACCGGCGGCACGATGGCGTTCGTGCTGGTCGGGGTCGGCGCCGCCGGCTACCTCTACCTCCAGCACCTGGCGGGCAACGTCACGACGACCGACGTCGGCAGCGCGGGCGCGAGCAACTTCAGCAAGGACGAGGCCTTCAGCGTCCTCATCATCGGCACGGACAAGCGCACCGGTGAGGGCAACGAGGGCTACGGCGACAAGGGCAGCTCCGGGCACGCCGACACCACGATCCTGCTGCACGTCGCCGAGGACCGCTCCAACGCGACCGCGCTCAGCATCCCCCGCGACCTGATCGTGAACATCCCGGACTGCCCGACGAAGCAGGAGGACGGCTCGGAGAGGGTCGTCGCGGGCCAGCAGGGCGTCCGCTTCAACCGAAGCCTCGGGGAGAACGGCCGGGACCCCGGCTGCACCATGCGCACGGTGCAGGAGAACACCGGCATCCGGGTCGACCACTTCATGATGGCCGACTTCAACGCGGTGAAGACGCTGACCACCGCGGTGGACGGGGTCGACGTCTGTGTGGAGAAGGCGGTCAACGACAAGGACTCCAAACTCGTCCTGCCCGCGGGCGAGTCGAAGGTCGAGGGCGAGCAGGCCCTCGCGTTCGTCCGCACCCGCAAGAGCTTCGGCAACAGCGGCGACCTCGACCGGATCAAGGTGCAGCAGCAGTTCCTGGGCTCCCTCATGCGCAAGATGTCCTCCAGTGACACCCTCACCAGCCCGTCCAAGCTGCTGAAGCTCGCCGAGGCCGCGACCGAGGCGCTGACGGTGGACAAGGCGATCGGCAGCGTCGGCACGCTCAAGGACGTCGCGCTGGAGCTGAAGAAGGTGCCGACGAAGAACATCACCTTCACGACGGTGCCGGTGAAGGACAACCCGGCGGAGACCGTGAAGGCGACGGTCGTCCTCGACGAGACGAAGGCTCCCGGGGTGTTCGACATGATCGCGAACGACGTGTCGTTCACCGAGGTCAAGCAGCAGAAGAAGAAGGAGAAGGACGCAGAGGCCGCGCGGCTGAAGGGCAGCAAGGCCCCGGCGGCCGAGGTCCGGGTGCGGATCCAGAACGGCGGCGCCGTCGCCGGCAGCGCCCAGAAGACCCTGCAGTACCTCCAGGTCGAGGAGGGCGTGACCAAGTCCACCAACGCCGGCAACGCACCCGCCGCACTGGCGAAGACCACGCTCGAGTACGCCCCCGACCAGGCCGACCAGGCCCGTCGCCTCGCCGACATCATGGGCCTGCCCGGGTCGGCCCTGAAGCCCGGCGAGAGCGTGACCAACTCCCAGGGCGTGCCCGAGATGACCCTGACCCTCGGCAAGGACTTCAAGGGCGCCGGTGTGAAGCTCGACGCCCCGGTCGAGGCGCCGGACGTGGAGAAGTCCACGGCCGACAAGGTGAAGTGCGCGAGTTGACCCGCTGAGGGCAACTGACAGGCCCGTCGTGCGTCTAACAGGAGGCAGGACGGGCCTGTCGCGTGCGCGGGGGGCGGGAAGGACCGGGGAAGTGACGCAGAGCGGTGTGCGGGAGAACGAGACGCGGCGGAGCGTCCAAGGTGAACCGGGCCCGGACGAGGCGGAGTCGGCGACGCGGACGGAGACGTCCGGCGACGAGGGTGGGCCGGCGAAGAGCGCGAAGACCGGTGCCCCCGACGCGCCGGCTCCGGGCGCGCGGAAACCCGGCCCCGCCCCCGCGCCGGCGAAGGACGCGGGGCCGGACACCGAGGCGGGCGCGCAACCCCCCGGTGACGGCGGTGACCTCCGGAGCGCCGCGGGCCGCCCCCGGCGTCCGCGACGGCTGCTGAGGTGGTCCGCCGCCGTGCTCGCCCTGCTCATACTCGGGACGGCCGGGGCGGGTTACCTCTACTACCGGCATCTCAACGGCAACATCAAGAAGGACGCCCTGAACCTCGGCGACAGCAAGGTCGCCGCTCCGACACCGAACGCCGCCGGTCAGACCCCGCTGAACATCCTGCTCATCGGCTCCGACGCCCGCGACACCGAGGAGAACCAGAAACTCGGCGGCGCCCGCGAGACGTTCGGCGGCACCCCCCTCGCGGACGTCCAGATGCTGCTGCACCTGTCCGCGGACCGCACCAACATGTCGGTCGTCAGCATGCCCCGCGACACCCTGGTGAAGATCCCCAAGTGCACCGACCCGGACGACGGGAAGGTGTACCCGGCGACCCAGGGCCGGCGGATGACCAACCAGAGCCTCGGCCACGGCGGTCCGGGCTGCACCGTGGCCACCTGGCAGGAGCTCACCGGCATCCACATCGACCACTTCGTCATGGTCGACTTCGCGGGCGTGGTGTCCATGGCCGACGCCGTCGGCGGTGTCCCGGTGTGCGTCGACGCCAACATCCACTCCCGCACCTCCGACGGCAAGGGCTCGGGCCTGAAGCTGGAGAAGGGCACCTCCTACATCCAGGGCGAACAGGCCCTGCAGTGGCTGCGCACCCGCTACGGCTTCGACGACGGCAGCGACCTCGCCCGCGCCAAGGCCCAGCACATGTACATGAACGCGATGGTCCGGCAACTGCGCGACAACGCCACCCTGAGCAGCCCGAACAAGCTCCGCAGACTGGCCGAGGAGGCCACCCGGGCCCTGACGGTCGACACCGGCCTCGACACCGTCAAGAAGCTCTACGACCTCAGCGACGAGCTGCGCAAGGTGGAGCCGAAGCGCATCACCATGACCACGATGCCCAACCGGTACGTCGGCGCCCGCGTGGAGCCCACGGACGACGCCGAGCAGCTGTTCCGGCTGGTGCGCGAGGACATCGCGCTGGACGGCAAGGACAAGGCGAAGGAGCGGACCGCGGCGAAGGCCGCCACCGACCCGCCCGCGGCCGACGACGCGATCCCCGTCCAGGTCCGCAACGGCACCCGCACCGACACCCTGGCCGCGGTGCGCGGACGCGCGAGCGTGGTGAGCGGGCTGCTGACGGAGAAGGGCTTCGCCCAGGCCGTCGCCGACACCACCGGCTCATGGCGCGAGGACAGCACCGTCGTCCGCTACCCGAGCGCCGACCTGGAGGGCGACGCCCAGCGGGTCGCCAAGGCGCTGGGGATCCCGCTCGGTTCGGTGAAACGGTCGACGGACGTGTCCGGTGTCACGCTCGTCGTCGGTGCCGACTGGCGCGAGGGCACCGCCTACAAGGCGCCGGAACAGAACGACAGGACCCCGAAGTCGGCCGAGGCGCTCAACGGCGCGGACGACAAGGCCTGCATGCACGTGAACCCGGCGTTCACCTGGTGACGGAGACGAATCCCTCCCGCACCTGAACGGGCCCGCCCCGCTTGGAAACGTACCTGAACGGGCCCTCCCCGCACGGAAACGGGCCCCTCCCGCACGGGGAGGGGCCCGGAAACACGAGCGGCGTGCGTCAGCCGGTGGCCGCGTCCGCGCGGACCGCCGGGCGGCGGCTCGCTATCACCTTGCGGGCGAGCGCGCGCGGACTGGTCAGGAAGCCCCAGCCCCACGACATGTGCATGGTGGCCAGCGCCACGGGGATCTGCAGCCGGGCCTTCAGCGGCAGCCCCTTGCCCGCCGGAAGCGAGCCGAGGACGATCGCCGCGAGATAGCCACCGGGCACCACGAAACCCCACGGCGTCAGCACCGCGCCCACCAGGACCCCGGCCGCGATCGCGCACACGGCGGCCGGCGGGGCGAGGTAGCGCAGGTTGATCGAGCCCTCGTGGAAGCGGGCGACGACGTGCCGCCAGCGGCCGTAGTCCTTGTACTGCTTGGCGAGCGCCTTCACGCTCGGCCGCGGCCGGTACGACACCCGCAGCTCCGGCGAGAACCAGACCAGCCCGCCGGCCTCACGGATGCGGAAGTTCAGCTCCCAGTCCTGGGCGCGGATGAACTCCACGTTGTAGCCGCCCTGCTGCTCCAGCGCCTCGCGCCGGAACACTCCCAGGTAGACGGTGTCGGCCGGGCCCGCCTGCCCACCCGTGTGGAAGGCGGCGTTGCCGACCCCTATCTTCGAGGTCATCGCGGCGGCGACCGCGTGCTCCCAGTCGTTCTCGCCCTCGGCGTGCATGATGCCGCCGACGTTCTGCGCGCCGGTCTCCTCCAGGAGCCGCACGGCGGTGGCGATGTAGTTCTGCGAGAGCATGCCGTGCCCGTCGACGCGGACGACGATCGGGTGCCGGGAGGCGTTGATCGCGGCGTTGAGGGCGGCCGGCGTACGACCGGTCGGGTTCGGGACGGTGTGGACACGCGCGTCTTCTGCCACGAGCTCGGCGGCGATCTCGTCCGTGCGGTCCGTGGACGGACCGAGGGCGATCACGACCTCCATCTCGCCGGCGTACTCCTGCGCGAGGATCGCTTGGACTGCTCCCCGCAGATGCCGCTCCTCGTCGAGGACGGGCATGATCACGGAAACGGCGGGGTGGCGCACGTCGGGATTGGCGTTCATAGGGGGCTCACGTTACCGCGAACGGGGGACACCGATGCGCGCCGCCGGAGCGGTACCGCAGGCCGCAGATCGTATCGGCCTACGGTGTCACGGATCTCACGTACGGCCGCCGTCCGGAGGTATCCCCTTGCCCACGCCGCCGCGATCCCCTCGGACCACCACCGCCCCGCAGCGCCGCCCGCAGCCCTCCCCCGGCCGTGCCCCGCGCAGGGCCGCGCGCAGGGCCGCGCCGTCCGCACGGGCCCGGAAGCCGCGCTGGGGTCTGCGGGTGGTCACCACGCTGTCCGTGGTGGTCCTGGCCTCCGCCGGTATCGGGCACGCGGTGATGACCAGCCTGGAGGCGGACATCGTCCGGGTCGACCCCTTCAAGGACATGAAGAACCGGCCCGAGGCGGGCCACGGCATGAACGTCCTGCTCGTGGGCACCGACGGCCGCGACAAGATCGGCGCCGAGGAGCGGCGGAAGTACCGGCTCGGCGGCGCACCCTGCCACTGCACCGACACGATGATGATCGTGCACATCTCGGAGGACCGGGAGCGGGCGAGCGTGGTCAGCCTGCCGCGCGACTCGTACGCGGTGACGCCCCCGCACGTCGACCGTACGACGGGCGCACGGCACGGGGGGCATCCGGTCAAGCTGAACGCGGCGTACGCGGAGGGCGGGCCGCAGCTGACCGTGCGGACGGTCGAGAGCATGACGAAGGTGAAGATCGACCACTATCTGGAGGTCGACTTCACCAGCTTCATGAAGACCGTCGACGTGGTCGGGGGCGTGCGGATCTGCACCGCCGACCCCCTGAAGGACAGCTACACCGGCCTGGACCTGCCGGCCGGGCAGCACACGCTGGAGGGCGGGCAGGCACTGCAGTACGTACGGGCCCGGCATGTCGACGGAGCCTCCGACCTGGGCCGGATGAGACGCCAGCAGCGTTTCATGGCGGCGCTCGTGGACCGGGTCACCTCCTCCGGGATCATGCTGAACCCGATGAAGTTCCGGGACGTGACCCGGGCGGTGCTCGGCTCGGTGCGGGCCGACAAGGGCTTCGGCACGGACGAGATGCTGGACCTGGGCCGGGCCATGCGGAACTTCTCCCCGTCCTCCTCCGAGTTCACCACCGTCCCCGTCGGGGGGGTGGGGTACGTGGTGGAGGGTGTCGGTTCGACGCTGAAGTGGGACCCCGTGAAGGCGGAGCGCCTCTTCCACGCCCTGCGCCAGGACCAGCCGCTCTCCCCGAACCGGCCGCGTGGCGCGGTCCCGCTGGTCCCGGTCGCTCCGCAGCGGATCCACGTCCAGGTGGAGAACGGCACGAGCACGCCCGGCCTCGGCCGCCGGGTGGACGCGGCGCTCGCGGCGGCGGGCTTCCTCACGACCCGCACCCCCGTGACTCACGCCACCGACGATGTGAAGCGCACGGTCGTCGCCTACGACCCCCGCTGGGACCGCTCGGCCAAGTCCCTCGCGACGGCCCTGCCGGGCAGCGAGCTCCGCCAGGTCCCGGGCCTGGGCCCCACCCTCAAGGTCATCGCGGGCACCGACTTCGCACGCGTGCGCACGGTGCGGGCGGAGGATCCGGGGCAGGGCGGGGACGGGGTGGTCCGGGGCGACGAGGTGGCGTGCTCGTAGCGCGTCGGCGGGTCAGTCCTCGTACCCCTCCGCCGCCCGCTTCTCCCGCAGGTCCATGATCGCGCGGCGGCGGGCCAGGCGGTGGGTGCGGCGGATCTGGGCCTCCTGGTAGCGGCGCTTGTCGCGTTCGGTCTCCGGGACGACCGGCGGGACCCGGCGGGGCTTGCCGTCGGCGTCGACGGCCGCGAAGACGAGGTAGGCGGAACCGACCTGGGTGGGCGGGGCGGACTCGTTCCAGCGCTCGGCCAGGACCCGGACCCCGACCTCCATGGACGTCCGGCCGGTCCAGTTGACCTGCGCCTTGACGTGCACGAGGTCACCGACGCGGACCGGCTCCAGGAAGGCCATCTCATCCATGGAGGCGGTGACGGCCGGCCCGCCGGAGTGCCGCCCGGCCACGGCCCCCGCCGCGTCGTCGACCAGCTTCATGATCACCCCGCCGTGCACCGTCCCCAGAAGGTTCGTGTCGTTGTGGGTCATGATGTGGCTGAGGGTGGTTCGGGAGGCTGATGTCGCCTTGCCAGGAATGTCCGAGGTGTCGGAATCCGCAGCTGAGGCCTGGTCTGTCATGGCCCCTACCCTATGCCGAGCTGACATGAGGGGGTTTTGTGTCAGCTTCGCCACAGCCGTGCTCTGATTTTCCGACGACCCTTGTATGGCGCACTACGGGGACCTGCACACTGGGCCGCATGAATGATTGGCCCGAGGGATGGTCCGGCGACAACCGCGGCGGCCGGTACGGACGCGGCAGCTCGAGCTCGCAGCCCGAGAGCGCCCGTGTCATGCGGCAGGTCCGCCGCGGTCCGGCGGCGTCGCCCGGGCAGGCCGGCTACGGCGGTGCCCCGCAGTACGCCGGCGGAGTACCGCAGCAGCCGTCGTACGTCGACGGCGGATACGCCGAGCCGCCGTCGGGCGGCTACGACAGCGGCTACAACACCGGCCAGGTCTACGGCTCCCCCGGCGGCAGAGGCCCCGGCGGTCCGGGCGACGGCATGTACGAGCCGCGCCCCGCGCCGAACTGGCGCCGCCGTATCAAGGTGACGGTCATCACGCTGGTGACGGTGCTGGTCGTGACGAGCGTCGCCACGTACTTCTGGGCCGACTCCAAGCTCAACCGCGACGTCGACCTCTCGAAGGTCATCGACCGGCCGGAGGCGGGAGAGGGCACCAACTATCTGATCGTCGGCTCCGACAGCCGCGCGGGCATGTCGGCCGAGGAGAAGAAGAAGCTGCACACCGGGTCCGCCGAGGGCAAGCGCACGGACTCGATGATGATCCTGCACACCGGCGGCGGCGCCCCGACGCTGATCTCGCTGCCGCGTGACTCGAACGTCACGATCCCGTCGTACAAGGGCTCCGACTCCGGCAAGCTCTACCCGGCCACGGGCCGCCAGACGAAGCTGAACGCGGCCTACGCCGAGGACGGCCCGGAACTGCTGGTGCGCACGGTGGAGTCCAACACGGGCCTGCACATCGACCACTACGTGGAGATCGGCTTCGGCGGCTTCGCGAACATCGTGGACGCGGTCGGCGGGGTCGAGATGGACATCCCGCAGGACATCAAGGACACCAAGTCCGGCGCGGACTTCAAGAAGGGCAAGCAGACCCTCAACGGCGAGCAGGCCCTCGCCTTCGTCCGCACCCGCTACGCGCTCGCCGGCTCCGACCTGGACCGTACGAAGAACCAGCAGAAGTTCCTCTCGGCACTCGCCAACCAGGTCGCCACCCCGAGCACGGTCCTGAACCCCTTCAAGCTCTACCCGACCATGGGCGCGGGCCTGGACTCCCTCGTGGTCGACAAGGACATGGGCCTGTTCGACCTGGCCGACATGTTCTGGGCGATGAAGGGTGTCAGCGGCGGCGAGGGCAAGTCGATGAACATGCCGATCGCGGGCAACAGCGCGAACGGCAACCTCCAGTGGGACTCCGCGAAGGTGAAGACCCTGGTGAACGAGCTGAAGAACGACGACACGGTCACCGTCTCGGGCAAGTGAGCACCGGACACCGGAAAAAGGGGGCACCCCGTGGGGTGCCCCCTTCGCCGTGAGCCGGTCGGTGTGAGCCGGTGCTCACATCGTGGCGGCCGACATCGAGCGGCACGACTCGGCGCAGCGGCGACACGCCTCGGCGCAGCGCATCATCTGGGTGTCGTCCGGCATGGACATACACGCCTCGGCACACATGTCACAGGCGCGGGCGCACATCGCGCACATGTCGGCGGACAGCGGCGAGCGGCGCATCATCATGTCGGCGCACAGACGCGTCATCTCGGCGCAGTCCATGACGGCACGCATGATCTGCATCTGGGCCGGGCCGCCCATCTGCAGGCAGGAGCTCATGGTCTCCTCGCACACGCCGTGGCAGGTCATGCACGCCTGGACGCAGTCCTGCATCTCCTTGCTCAGCGGGGCCGTGGTGGCGGGCTGCTGGGTCATGGCTTCCTCCCGGGGAGACGGCGAGGGCCGGGGCCGGCCCCCGTGTCTTCCGTCCTACGCCTGCCCGGTCCCGTCCGCCACGGGGCGGAAGGAATCAATCCGCTCGGCGGACGCGGGGTTGGACACCACGGCGAAACGCGGATCGCCCTCCTGGCCGGACGGGCAGGAGGGCGATCGCGCAAGGAGTCGGCCGTTACGGCAGGTTGCGGGCCATGACGATCCGCTGGACCTGGTTCGTGCCTTCGTATATCTGCGTGATCTTGGCGTCACGCATCATGCGCTCCACCGGGTAGTCACGGGTGTAGCCGTACCCGCCGAGCAGCTGGACGGCGTCCGTGGTGGCCTCCATGGCGACGTCCGAGGCGAAGCACTTGGCGGCGGCGCCCAGGTAGGTCAGGTCGGCGTCGCCGCGCTCGGAGGCGGCTGCGGCCTGGTAGGTCAGGGCGCGGGCGGCCGAGATCTTCATGGCCATGTCGGCGAGCATGAACTGGATGCCCTGGAAGTCGGCGATCGGCTTGCCGAACTGCTTGCGCTCCTGGACGTAGCCCTTGGCGTAGTCCAGCGCGCCCTGGGCGATGCCGAGGGCCTGGGCGGCGATGGTGATGCGGGTGTGGTCGAGGGTCTTCATCGCCGTGGCGAAGCCGGTGCCCTCCTCGCCGATCATGCGGTCGGCGGGGATGCGGACGTTGTCGAGGTAGACCTCGCGGGTCGGGGAGCCCTTGATGCCGAGCTTCTTCTCGGGGGCGCCGAAGGAGACGCCCTCGTCGGACTTCTCGACGACGAAGGCGGAGATGCCCTTGGAGCGCTTGGTGGGGTCGGTGACGGCCATCACCGTGTAGTACTCGGACTCGCCGGCGTTGGTGATCCAGCGCTTCACGCCGTTGAGGATCCAGTGGTCGCCGTCACGCACGGCCTTGGTCTTCATGCCGGCGGCGTCGGAGCCGGCGTCCGGCTCGGACAGGCAGTAGGAGAACATGCCGTCGCCCTTGGCGAGCGGGGACATGTACTTCTTCTTCAGCTCCTCGGAGCCGGAGAGGATCACCGGCAGCGAGCCCAGCTTGTTCACCGCGGGGATCAGGGAGGAGGAGGCGCAGACGCGTGCGACCTCCTCGATCACTATGACGGTGGCCAGCGCGTCGGCGCCCGAGCCGCCGAACTCCTCGGGTACGTGCACGGCGTGCAGGTCGTTCGCGACCAGCGCGTCGTGGGCCTCGCGCGGGAAGCGGGCCTCCTCGTCCACGGCGGCGGCGTACGGCGCGATCTTCGCCTCGGCCAGCGAGCGGACGGCGTCACGGAGCATGTCGTGCTCCTCGGACGGGCGGTACAGGTCGAAGTCAGCCGATCCGGCCAAGGTCTCTCACGCTCCAAAACGCTGCGATGCTGACGCTAACTACCGTTAAGTAATCAAAAGTTTATGGGGTCGCCCCCGGGAGTGATACGTGACCTAGACGACAGCCGGAAGTTGCCCCGTGAAGCTCGCTCCCATGCCCCGGCTATGCTCGGGCGCGCACCGCATGCCGTAGACCCCTGGAGTACCCATGGCCCTGAAGATCACCGTGATCGGCACCGGTTATCTCGGCGCGACACACGCGGCGGCCATGGCCGAGCTGGGTTTCGAGGTGCTCGCCCTCGACGTCGTGCCCGAGAAGATCGAGAAGCTGGAGCGCGGCGAGGCCCCGATGTACGAGCCGGGGCTCGACGACCTGCTGCGCCGGCACGTCGCCGGGATCGAGGGCTCCAGCGGCCGGCTGCGCTTCACGCAGGACTGGGCCGAGGTCGGCGCCTTCGGGGACGTGCACTTCGTCTGTGTGAACACTCCGCAGCGGCACGGCGAGTACGCCTGTGACATGTCGTACGTCGACTCGGCGATAGCGTCCCTCGCCCCGCATCTGCACGGCCCGGCCCTGGTGGTCGGCAAGTCGACCGTGCCCGTCGGCTCCGCCGACCGGCTGGCGTCCTACCTGGCCGCGCACGCGCCCGCCGGTGCGGACGCCGAGCTGGCCTGGAACCCGGAGTTCCTGCGCGAGGGCTTCGCGGTGGACGACACGCTGCACCCGGACCGGCTCGTGGTGGGTGTGCGCAGTGAGCGGGCCGAGAAGCTGCTGCGGGAGGTGTACGCGACGCCGATCGCCGAGGGGTCGCCGTTCGTGGTGACGGACTTCCCGACCTCGGAGCTGGTGAAGACCTCCGCGAACTCCTTCCTCGCCACGAAGATCTCGTTCATCAACGCCATGGCGGAGGTGTGCGAGGCCGCGGGCGGTGACGTCGCCAAGCTGGCGGAGGCCATCGGCTACGACGACCGGATCGGGAGGAAGTTCCTGCGGGCCGGGATCGGCTTCGGCGGTGGCTGTCTGCCGAAGGACATCCGGGCGTTCATGGCGCGGGCCGGCGAGCTGGGCGCGGACCAGGCGCTGACGTTCCTGCGGGAGATCGACTCCATCAACATGCGCCAGCGCGGGCAGATGGTGGAGCTGACCCGGCAGGCGCTGGGCGGCGGGCCGTTCCTGGGCAAGCGGGTGGCGGTGCTGGGCGCGACCTTCAAGCCCGACTCGGACGACGTCCGGGACTCCCCCGCGCTGAACGTCGCCGGGCAGATCCACCTCCAGGGCGGCCAGGTGACGGTCTACGACCCGAAGGGCATGGACAACGCCCGCCGTGTCTTCCCGACGCTGGGCTATGCCGACTCGGCGCTGGAGGCCGTGCGCGGGGCCGACATCGTGCTGCATCTGACGGAGTGGCAGGAGTTCCGCGAGCTGGACACCGAGGCCCTCGGCGAGGTCGCGGCGGCCCGGGTCGTCCTCGACGGCCGCAACGCCCTCGACCCGGAGCGCTGGCGCAAGGCCGGCTGGACGTACCGGGCGATGGGGCGGCCGACCGCCTGAGCCAAGGGCCGGGTTGCGGTCGGTCCCTCGAATTCGGCCCGGGTTCCGTGAATTCCTGACGGCTTTGCGGGGGATTCGGGAATTCTCGCGGGATCGGTGAAGGACCGAGCGGAAGCATGGGGATTTCCTGTGCGCATTCCACTGTCGCGCCCGGGCGCGCCCGGGCCGGGCTCGGGGCAGGTCCCCCAAGGGGGCGGTCCCCCCCTCCGGCCTCGGCATACGCCGTCGCCCTCGACCTCATCCATATGAGTTCGAATTTTATTCGAGCAGCGCGCGGAATCGACTCTTCTCACAGGCTCGCCCACCAGGAGAGAGGGCCCGGCAACAATCGATTAACCGACGCGTAGTTGCGCGGAATCCCCCTTCCACTCCACTGGTCGTCATTCGCCACACCTTCCATTGGCTTGACCCGACCATGCCAGGAGTGCCCCATGCCCTTGTTCTCCCCGGCTGAGTGGCCGCGGGATCACCGCGACGAGTTGGTGGCCGGCGCGCTCGTCGGCGCCGTGGTCATCGTGCTGGGTTACGCGTCGGGCATCGGTGCCCCCTCCGCCTCCGGCAGCACGCAGACCGCCGCTCCCCCCGCGGCACCGCCCGCGGCCACCGCGCCGGCGGACCCCACGCCGGCCGCGCCGGGCGGCCCCGGCGTACCGCCTCCGGGCACCGGCGCGGGCCAGATGCCCGTCGGCGACGGCGCGTTGCCCGGATACGGCGGAATCGGCGGCATCGGCGCGGGCCCCGGATACGGCACCGGCGGCACGGGCGGGTCCGGCCATACCGGCCACACGCCCTCCCCGCCCTCCGACACCGGCCCCGGCACCGGCTCCCCCTCCCCCACGCCCACCCCGTCGGGGTCCGCCCCGGCCGACGGCGACACCTGCGAGGACGGCGAGGTCACCCTCGTACAACCGCTCCTCGGCGGGCTCACCGAGCCCGTGTTCGGGCTACTCGACGGCGCAGGCGAGACGCCCTCGCCGCAGCCCTCCCCCTGTGTCGGCCTGGCCCCGGCCGGCAGCCTCCTCGGCGGCATCGCGTCCCCCGGACCGGAGGCGACCCCGTGACCACGACCGTCCGCCGCGCCCTGCTGCTGCTCCTGCTCACCCCGCTCCTCTACGCCCTGGCCGGAGCGCCCCAGGCCGCCTTCGCCCACACCGAGCTGGTCTCCTCCTCCCCGAAGGACGGGGCCGACCTGAAGAAGGCACCCGGCCACCTCACTCTCACCTTCGACGAGGCCGTCGACCTCGACGACATCCGTGTGCTGACGGCGGGCGGCGACCGGCTGCCGGTGTCCCGTGCACCGCGCGGCGGCGCCGACGCCGTGCGGGTCGCGCTCCCCGCCGAGGAGCACGGGAAGCTCGCCGTCACGTGGTCCGTCGTCGACGCCGAGGACGGGCACGCCTCCTCCGGCCGGATCGCCTTCACCATCGGCGCACCGGCCGCCGAGGCGGGCGGCGACGAGGCCGCCCCCGTCCCCGCCCCCTCCCCCTCGCTGCACACGGCCCTGGTCGCCGCCCGCTGGGCCGGCTATCTCGCGCTCGCCCTGTTCGTCGGCGGTCTCGCCTTCGTCGTGCTGCTGTGGCCGCGCGGCGCGGACGAGCCGCGGTCCCGGGCGCTGCTCGTGCTCGCATGGACGGCCGGGCTGCTGGCCACCGTCGCGAGCATCGGCCTCCAGGGCGCCTACAGCACGCTCGGCGGACTGCGGGACGCGCTGCGCCCGGTGACGTACGCCGATCTGCTGGCCACCGAGCCCGGGGTCGTGCTCGCCGCCCGCGCGCTGGTGTGGGTGCTGGCGGCCGTGGTGCTCGGCGCCCTGCTCCAGGGCGGGGCCGGCACCTCCCGCTCCCCGGGCTGGCGGGTGGGCGCCCTCGCGGTGACGTTCGGGCTCCTGCGGACGACCGGCATGACGGGCCACAGCTCCGAGGGCGCCGAGCCCACGTGGGGTGCCGTCGCCGACTTCGTCCATCTGCTCGGCGCCTCGCTGTGGATCGGCGGGCTGGCCGTGCTCGCGCTGGCCGTGCTGCCCCGTCGGCGAGCCCGTGAGCTGGCGGTGGTGGTGCCGGGTTACTCGCGGCTCGCGGCGGTGAGTGTCGCCGGGATCGTCGGCGCCGGGCTGGTCCTCGCCTGGCAGGTGGTGGGGTCGTACGACGCCCTGCTGCACACCTCGTACGGGCATCTCCTCCTGCTGAAGACGGGCGTGCTCGCGGCCGTCCTGCTCGCCGCGCTCGCGAGCCGCCAGTGGGTGCGCACCCGCCTCGATCTCGCCGTGCTGCTGCGCGGCGACGCCGCCACCGTGCGGCCCTTCGGTTACTCGGTCGCGGCCGAGACGGGGCTTGTCCTCGTCGTGCTCGCCGTGACGAGTCTGCTGGTCACGGCCGACCCCGGCCGCTGAACTCCCCAAAGAGCACAAGGAGCACAAGTGAAACGAGAGAACGAGAGCGACGAGACCGGTCAGGGGCGGCGCAGGCCGCCCGCCGGGAACCGGGGTCTGCTGGTCGCCGGGCTCGGTGCGGCGCTGGCCGCCGTGCTCAGTCTCGGGCTGTTGAGCGCGGTCTCCGGTTCGGACGCGGAGCAGGTCACGGGCGCGGCTCAGGCGCCTGTGGCCGCCGCCGAGGCACAGCCCGCCGCCGCCAAGGCCGACTACCAGGTCGACATCATGGGCAACAAGTTCGGCGACGGGAAGGAGCTCGTCGTCGAGGTCGGCCAGACCGTCCAGTGGACCAACCACGACAGCGTGCCGCACACGGTCACCACCACCAAGGCCCCGGTGAAGTTCGACTCGGGGACGCTGGAGAAGGGCGACTCCTGGTCGTACACCTTCACCAAGGCCGGGACGTACGAGTACTACTGCGCGGTGCACCCGGACATGACCGCCTCGGTGAAGGTCGTCGAAGCCGGCGGTGGTGGCGGTGGCGGTGGCGGCGGGTCGACGCCCGCCCCGACGGCGGCTCCCACGGGCACGCCCACGGCCGGTCCCGCCCCCACGCACGCACCGACCACCGCACCCACCACCGGCCCGGCCCCCACGGGCGGCACCGGCTCGGGCGGCTCGGACGGCGGCAGCGACAAGCAGTGCGCCAGCGTGCAGAACGAGCTGCTTCCGATCCTCCAGCACCTCTACATGGCGCACCTGGAGCGGTCACCGGGGCAGCAGGTGCAGGACGCGCTGGCGCTCGACTCGTACCTCAAGACGCACACGGTGTGGGTCGAGAGCATCCTCAAGCCCGCTGTCGCGGACGGCGGCTCGGTGCTCGACGACACGCTCGGTGTGCTGCTGAACCACATCAACAAGGCGCACCTGGAGGAGTCGCCCGGACAGCAGGTCACCGATCTGCTCAACCCGGACAGCTACGTGAAGATGCACACGGTCTGGGCCGGGCAGATGCTCAAGCCCACGACGGACTTCCTCACCAGCAACTGCTGACGCCGTCCGCGACAGCAGGAGGGCGCCGCTCCGGCCGGGGCTCAGCCGGCCGGAGCGGCGCCCGCTCCATTCTCCACACCCTCACCACGCTTCGGGAACCGCCTTTCAAGGAGACCGGGATGACGACCGTCACCCTGCCCACCGTCCCTCCCCCGCCACCGTCGCTCGACGGCGCCGGCCGCCGGCTGCCGCTGCCCGGCCGGTACGCCGTGGCCCCCGGCCGCTCGCTCACCGAACTCACCGCCTGGTGCGGACCGCTGCCGGTGCTGCGCCGCCGCGTCAGGCTCGGCGAGGCGTCCCTCACCGTGCCGGAGGACGCCGAAAACCCTTCGTTCCGCTACGCGTTCGACGACCGCCGGCTCCGCGCCGTGCTCACCTCGGAGCAGGTCGACGAGGTCCACGGCCGTCTCCAGCTCACCGGCGAGCTCGACCTGGACGGCACCGCCTTCCCCGTCCTGATGCGGCTGCGGGTGGTCGAGCGGGCCGACGACCGGCTGCTGGTCGTCGGCCACGCCCGGCTGCCGTACCGGCTGCTGCGCCGCGCCACAGGGTTCCGGCTGCCGTGGCACCGGCCGGCCACCCGGCTGCGGCTGCTCGTCGCGGCGGAGTTCGCATGAGGGCGGCCCGGCGGACGGCCCGGGGTGCCGCCGTGTCCGCCGTCCTCACGCTCCTCGCCCTGCCGCTGCTGCCGGCCGGGCAGGCGTCGGCAGCCTCGTACAGCGTGACGATGAGGGGATACGCCTTCTCGCCCGCGCGTCTGAGCGTCCCGGTCGGGTCCACGGTGACCTGGACCAACCAGGACATGGCGCCGCACGACGTGAAGACCACCTCGGGCCCGGTCTCGATCCACTCCCCGATGCTCGACAAGGGGCAGAGCTGGAGCTTCACGTTCACCACGGCCGGGTCGTACGGCTACGTCTGCACCGTCCACCCGAACATGACGGCCGGGATCACGGTTCGAGCGGCGGCACCGGCGACGACGGCGGCACCGACGGCACACGAGCACACCGGCTCCTCCTCGGGACACCGGCCGACCGCGCCGAGCCGGACCACGCCGGGCGGCGGGACGCCGACGATGCGCATGCCGTCCTCGTCGCCGTCCTCCACCGCATCCGCCTCGTCCACCGCCTCCGCGGCGGCCGCGGGGCAGTCACCGCCGGCGTCCCCGTCGTCCCCGGCCGCACAGGCCGCACAGCAGCCGCAGGCCCAGACGGCGGCCTCAGCCACCCGCCCACTCGACCCGCTGCTCATGCTGACCGGCGTCGTCGCCGGTGTCGCGGTGCTGTGCCTGCTCCTGGTCGGCTCGCGGGCATCGGCTCCCGGGGCGCCCCGGTCACCCGGGGAGGAGAAGGCGTAGGCCAGCCCCTTCGAGCAGGTCAGCCCTTCGCCCGGTAGCGGCGCATCTTCGCCCGGGCCCCGCACACCTGCATCGAGCACCAGCGGCCCCGGCCGGCCGGGCTGCGGTCGTAGTACGCCCAGAGGCAGTCGGCGGCCTCGCAGGCCTTGAGCCTGCTCCAGGTGCCGGCGACCAGGGCCTCGGCGACGGCGGCGGCGACACGGGAGAGCAGGGGGCTCTCGTCGGCCGGGGCGAGGGCCGCCGAGCCGTCGCGCCGGTCGACCGCCACCAGCAGCGGCGCCCCGGCCAGCAGGTCGCCCAGCGGGGTCACCTCGCGGTGCGGCGGGTGGCCCGCGTGGGCGAGCAGGACCACGCGCAGGGACTCACGCAGGGCCCGGGCGTCCTCCACCTCGTCCCGCGTGATGGCGAAGCGCGCCCGGCCCTCCGCGGTGTCCAGCGAGTCGGCGCCCGACTCGATGTCCAGCGTGTTCACCAGGGCCTCGACCAGGGCCAGGCCGCCGGGCGCGGGCGATCTCTCCGTCATGGCTGGACCGTACCTCTCGCGCATTCCCTTGCGAGGTTACCGCCTATGGGGGAGCATGCAGTAACGGTTACCGGTTACCCGTATCTAAAGGTAACAGCGACTTCGAGGAGGAAGTCATGGCTCTCGCCAAGCTGGGTGTCGTCGTCCTGGACTGCCCCGACCCGCACGCGCTGGCCGCTTTCTACGCCGAGGTGCTCGGCGGCACCCCGGCGGTGGCGAGCGACGGGGAGGACGAGTGGGTCGACCTGAAGGTGCCGGGCGGCACACCGCTGGCCTTCCAGGCCTCGCCCGGGTACGTGGCACCGCAGTGGCCGTCCGCCGACGGCTCGCAGCAGTTCCACCTCGACCTGGACGTGGAGGACCTGGACGCGGCCGAGAAGGGCGTACTGGCGCTCGGCGCGAAGCCGCTGGACACGGAGGACCGGAGTCGGACCTTCCGGGTTTATGCCGACCCGGCCGGGCACCCGTTCTGCCTCTGCGCCGGATGACGTCTGGAGGCCCCATGTCCGCAGTGGCACGTTTCCGTTCCGTGGTCGTCGACTGCCCCGATCCGCGCGAACTGGCCCGCTTCTACGCGCAGGTCGGAGGCGGCACCCCCGAGGACGACGATCCCGACTGGGTGGTGCTGCGGATCCCCGGCGGCCCCCGGCTCGCCTTCCAGCGCTCGCCCGGCCTCACCCCGCCGGAGTGGCCCCGGTCCGACCGCAACGCCCAGCAGTTCCACCTGGACTTCGACGGCGGCTCGACCTGGGAGGAGATCGACGCGGCCGAGGAGCGGGTGCTGGCGCTGGGCGCGCGGGTGCTGGACAAGGAGGACTACGGGAAGAAGGACTTCCGGGTCTACGCGGACCCCGCGGGGCATCCGTTCTGCCTGTGCCGGATCGAGCACGGCTGATCCGGCCGGGCGGGCCGGTCGGTCACCCGTCCAGCTCCGAGATCCTCGCCCCTGACGGTGCGCGCCGCTGCCTCGCGGCGCGGGCCGTGAAGTCGGTGCCACGCAGCAGGCGCTGGACGTTGCCCCAGGTCAGGAGGGCCACATCGGCCTCCTCCCAGCCGCGCCGCAGCAGCTCGGCGATGAGCCGCGGGTAGCAGGAGATGTCGCCGAGTTCCTGCGGGTGGGCCGACCCGGCGTCATAGGTACCGGCCAGGCCCACGCACTGCGCTCCGGCCACGGCACGGATGTGATCGAGGTGGTCGGCGACGTCGCGGACGGTCGGGCCGGTCTGCTCGGCGGTCAGCGGCACCAGGCACAGCCCCTTGGCCGCGCCCAGCTCCGCCAGCAGCTCGTCGGGCAGGTTGACCGGGTGGGGCCGGATGGCGCGGGCGGCGGAGCGGCTGCACAGCACGGGCGCCCGGGAGAGGCTCAGGACACGGTGGATGGTCTGCGCGGACGCACCGGAGAGGTCCGCGATCACACCGAGCCGGTTCATCTCGCGCACGACCTCCTCGCCGAACCGGGTCAGCCCCGCCTCGCTCGCCCAGGAGACACCGGTCAGCGTCAGGGCCCGCAGGCCGAGGAGGTGCAGCTGGCGCAGGATGCCCAGCGAGTCGCCGATGGCCGGGGCTCCGGCGGGGCCGAGGAGCACGGCGACCCGGCCGCAGTTGCGCGCGTCCGCGACCTGCCCGGCCGTGGTTGCGAGCCGCAGCCCGTCGTCGCAGGTCAGGGCGGCGGTCTTGGCCCGGTCCAGCTGCTCCAGGGTGGCGCCGACGGCCCGGTCGCCGTCGAAGCCCTCGGGCAGGTGCAGCGACCAGAACAGCGCCCCCACATGCCCGCCGCGCAGTCGGGGCACGTCCGTGCCGACGGTGCCCTCGCCGAGCTCCAGGTCGTAGCAGGACAGGCGTTTGAGGGCCCAGGGCAGTCCGTTGTAGCCGTCGGCGACGGGGTGGGCGGCGAGGATGGCGTGGGCCCGGACCAAGGGTGCGTCGTCCGGGTCGGAGACCGGCTCGTAGGACTCGGCCGTGATGGCGCCGGCGTCGGGGTACGGTTCGGCCAGATCGTCGAGATCGCCGGCTGTGGCGCTGGGGCGCAGGTCGTTCTGGAGGTCTGCCATGGGGGCTCCGTACGGTCCTCGTGCAGTACGGTCACCGTCGCACGGAGCGTGGGGCCGCTCCTGGTGAGCGGGGCGTTCGGAGTACGGCGGAGGGTGCCCTCAGGGCAGCCGGGCCGCCTCGATCACCTCGTCCAGGGTGTCCCGGGAGCGCACCAGGTCGGCGATCATCCGGTCGATGCGGACGCGCTCGGCGGTGAGTTCGGCGACCAGGCGGGGCGTGGCGCGGGCGGAGGGCTTGCCGTCGGTGTCCCGCATGCACGGCAGCAGCTGAACGATCTTCTCGCTGCACAGTCCCGCCGCGAACAGTTCCTGGATCCGGATGACCCGGTCCACGGCCGCCTCCGGGTACTCCCGGTGCCCGCCGGGGGTCCGCTCGGCGGAGAGCATCCCCTGCTGCTCGTAGTAGCGCAGCGACCGCTCGCTCACGTTGGTGCGCCGGGCCAGTTCACCGATCCGCACGTGCCCCTCCCGGACTTGATTCTGACATCAGTGTCAGGTTCTAGCGTACGGGCATGACGCAGCACACGACAGCACTCTTCGAACCGGCTCGTCTCCCCGGGCTGGACCTGCCCAACCATCTGGTGATGGCCCCGCTGACCCGCAACCGGGCCGCCGAGGACGGCACCCCGACCCCGCTCATGGCCACCTACTACGCCCAGCGCGCCTCCGCCGGGCTGATCATCGCCGAGGCCGCGACCCCGAACGCGGTCGGGCAGACGTACCCGAACATCACCGCCGTCCACGCCCCGTCGCACGTGGCCGGCTGGCGGCAGGTGACGGACGCGGTGCGGGAGGCGGGTGGACGGATGTTCCTCCAGCTCCAGCACGGCGGCCGGGTCGGACATCCCGCGACCAGCGGGCTGACGCCGGTCGCGCCCTCGCCCGTGCCACTGCCCGAGACGATCTTCACGCCGGACGGTCACCGGCCCTCCGTGGTCCCGAGGGAGATGACGGCCGAGGACATCCGCACCACCGTCGCCGACTTCGCACGGGCGGCCCGCAACGCGCTGGACGCCGGGTTCGAAGGAGTGGAGGTGCATTCCGCCAACGGCCATCTCCTGCACCAGTTCCTGTCCCGCAACACCAACCTCCGCACCGACGGCTACGGCGGGCCGGTCGCCGCGCGGATCCGGTTCACGGCCGAGGTGACCGAGGCCGTGGCCGCGGAGATCGGGGCCGAGCGGGTCGGCCTGAGGGTCTCCCCCGGCAGCACCGTCAACGGCATCGCGGAGGGCGAGACGGACGAGATCTACCCGGCGCTCGTCGAGCGGCTCGGCGGGCTGGGGCTTTCGTATCTGCACCTGGTGCGCGCCGACCCGGACACGGCCGTGTACCGGAAGGTGCGTGCCGGATGGCCCGGGGTGATCATCGCCAATCCCGTGCTGGAGGAGGTCACCACGGAGGCCGTGCACCGCGCGTCGGAGCGGCTGCTGGCCGCCGGGGCCGACCTGATCGCGCTCGGCCGGCCCTTCCTCGCCAATCCCGACCTGGTGACGCGGCTGCGGCTCGGGGCGCCGCTCAACGAGATGCGCGACCGGTACTTCATGTACGTGGGCGGGGCGGCCGGCTACACCGACTACCCCGCCCTCGACGCTCAGCCGGCGGACGGGTCGAACGACTCGATCGTGGCGTTGGACGGCGACCGGGTCGCCTGAAGCCCCCGCGCCACCTCCTCCGCCGCGTCCAGCACCCGGACCGCGTTCTTCCAGGTCAGTTTGGCCAGATCGGCCTTCGACCAGCCGCGGTCCAGCAGCTCCGCGAGGAGGTTCGGGTAGCCGGAGACGTCGTCGAGGCCGTCGGGGGTGAAGGCCGTGCCGTCGTAGTCGCCGCCGATGCCGAGGTGGTCGATACCCGCCGCCTCGCGCATGTGGTCCAGGTGGTCGGCGACCGTCGACACCGTCGCGACCGGGCGCGGGTGCCGCTCCTCGAAGGCGCGGTGCACCTTCATGGCCTCCGGCGTCGTGTCGAGGTGGTGGAAGCCGTGGGCGCGCATGTTCTCGTCGGCCGCGGCCGTCCAGTCCACGGCCGCCTGGAGCACGAACTTCGGCACGAACGTCACCATCGCGACACCGCCGTTGGCGGGCAGGCGCTCCAGCACGTCGTCCGGGATGTTGCGCGGGTGGTCGCACACGGCCCGCGCCGAGGAGTGCGAGAAGACCACCGGGGCGGTGCTCGTGTCGAGCGCGTCCCGCATGGTCGTCGCGGCCACGTGGGAGAGGTCGACGAGCATGCCGAGCCGGTTCATCTCCCGGACGACCTCACGGCCGAACGCGGTCAGGCCGCCGGCCCTCGGCTCGTCGGTCGCGGAGTCCGCCCAGTCCACGTTGTCGTTGTGGGTGAGCGTGAGATAGCGCACGCCCAGCCCGTACAGACCGCGCAGGGTGCCCAGGGAGTTGGCGATGGAATGGCCGCCCTCCGCGCCCATCAGGGAGGCGATCCGGCCCTCCCGGCGCGCGGCCTCCATGTCGGCGGCCGTCAGCGCGGGCCGCAGGTCCTGCCCGTACCGGGCGAGCAACTGCCCGACGCAGTCGATCTGTTCGAGGGTGGCCGCGACCGGGTCGGGCGAGTCCGTGCGGACGTAGACCGACCAGTACTGCGCACCGACGCCGCCGGCGCGCAGCCGCGGGATGTCGGTGTGCAGGTGTGCGCTCTGGTCGGCGGCGACGTCACGGGCGTCGAGGTCGTAGCGGACCTGTTCGCGCAGGGCCCAGGGCAGGTCGTTGTGCCCGTCGGCGACCGGGAACTCGCGCAGGAGTTCCCGGACTGCCTCCAGGGAGGTCATCGTCGTCACTTCCCCGCGCCGAAACCGAAGCCGCCCGAGCCCTCGACCTTGGAGCGCAGGCGCTTGCCCTTCTCGGTGGCCTGGTCGTTCAGCTCCTGCTGGAAGTCGCGCATCCGGCCGCGCAGTTCCTCGTCGTGCGCGGCGAGGATGCGGGCCGCCAGCAGACCGGCGTTGCGGGCCCCGGCGACGGAGACCGTGGCGACCGGGACACCGGCCGGCATCTGCACGATCGACAGGAGGCTGTCCATGCCGTCGAGGTACTTCAGCGGCACGGGCACGCCGATGACCGGCAGCGGGGTCACCGAGGCGAGCATGCCGGGCAGGTGGGCGGCGCCGCCCGCCCCGGCGATGATCACCTTGAGCCCGCGGGCGTCGGCCTGCTCGCCGTAGGCGACCATCTCGCGCGGCATGCGGTGCGCGGAGACGACGTCGACCTCGTAGGCGATCTCGAACTCGTCGAGGGCCTTGGCGGCGGCCTCCATGACGGGCCAGTCGGAGTCCGACCCCATGACGATGCCAACAACAGGGCTCATTCGGTGATGGTGCCTCTCAGGTAGCCGGCTGCGTGACGGGCGCGCTCCAGCACGTCGTCCAGGTCGTCGCCGTAGGTGTTGACATGTCCGACCTTGCGGCCGGGCTTCACGTCCTTGCCGTACATGTGGATCTTGAGCTGGGGGTCGCGGGCCATGCAGTGCAGGTACGCGGAGTACATGTCCGGGTAGTCGCCGCCGAGGACGTTGACCATGACCGTCCACTCGGCGCGCGGGCGCGGGTCGCCGAGCGGGAGGTCCAGGACGGCCCGCACATGGTTGGCGAACTGGCTGGTGACGGCGCCGTCCATCGACCAGTGGCCGGAGTTGTGCGGGCGCATCGCGAGCTCGTTGACGAGGATGCGGCCGTCGCGGGTCTGGAACAGCTCGACCGCGAGGTGCCCGACGACACCGAGCTCCTTGGCGATGTTCAGCGCCATCTCCGAGGCCCGCACCGCGAGGGCCTCGTCGAGGTCGGGGGCCGGGGCGATCACCGTGTCGCAGACGCCGCCCACCTGGCGGGACTCCACGACCGGGTAGGCGACGGCCTGGCCGTGCGGGGACCGTACGACGTTGGCCGCGAGCTCGCGGAGGAAGTCCACCTTCTCCTCGGCGAGCACGGGGACACCGGCCTTGAACGGGTCGGCGGCCTCCTCGGCGGAGTCCACCACCCACACGCCCTTGCCGTCGTAACCGCCGCGGACGGTCTTGAGGACGACGGGGAAGCCGTCGCCCTCGGCGGCGAAGGCCGCCACGTCCTGCGGATCGGAAACGATCCTGTGCCGCGGGCAGGGCACGCCGAGCGCGTCGAGTCTCGCGCGCATCACACCCTTGTCCTGGGCGTGCACGAGCGCGTCGGGCCCGGGGCGCACGGGGATGCCGTCCGCCTCCAGAGCCCGGAGGTGCTCGGTGGGTACGTGTTCGTGATCGAAGGTGATCACATCGCACCCTCGCGCGAACTCGCGCAGCGTGTCGAGGTCGCGATAGTCGCCGACGACGACATCGCTCACGACCTGCGCAGCGGAGTCCTGCGGGGTGTCACTGAGAAGCTTGAACCTGATGCCCAGCGGGATACCAGCCTCGTGTGTCATACGAGCGAGCTGGCCACCGCCGACCATGCCGACTACCGGGAACGTCACTCCCCCAGGGTATCGGCCGCGCCAAGGTGGCCGGTTTCCTGCCCCTCCCGGCTCCGCCCGGACCGTCTCCGGCCGGCCACCGCCATCCACAGGAAGATCGCGCAGGAGGGTGGTTAGCATGACTGGGTTGACGCAGAAGCGCGCAGAAGCATTGGACGGACGGGGGCCTGCACGACCATGGGACATGGTGTTTCGAGGCTCCGACGGCTCGCTCACGAAGTCGCCAAGTTCGGCGCGGTGGGCGGGGCCGGGGTGCTGGTCAACCTCCTCGTGTTCAACCTGGTGCGGCACGTCACCGACCTCCAGGTGGTGCGCGCGAGCGTCATCGCGACGGTCGTGGCGATCGCCTTCAACTACGTCGGCTTCCGTTACTTCGCGTACCGGGACCGCGACAAGTCCGGGCGCACCCGGGAGCTGGTCCTGTTCCTGCTGTTCAGCGCGGTGGGCCTGGTCATCGAGAACGGCGTCCTGTACGTAGCGACCTACGGCTTCGACTGGAACAGCCCGCTCCAGAACAACGTCTTCAAGTTCGTCGGCATCGGTGTCGCCACGCTGTTCCGGTTCTGGTCCTACCGCACCTGGGTGTTCCGCGCCCTGCCCTCGGGAGAGACGGCCGCGGACGGGGAAGCGGCCCCGGAGCCGGAACGGACCGAGGAGCCCGGGACCGAGCAGTCACGGACCGGGCAGCGGGTGCCGTAGGCACCGTCATGACCCGCGTCAGCGGATCATCGGCTCGTCCTCGCCGCCCAGGGACTTCTGGAGGGGCGTGCGGGACAGGAACAGGCCGAACACCGGCGGCTTGGTCTGGAGCATCTCCAGCCGGCCGCCGTCGGCTTCCGCGAGGTCACGGGCGACGGCCAGGCCGATACCCGTGGAGTTGCGGCCGCTGATCGCCCGCTCGAAGATGCGCGCGCCGAGGTCGGCGGGGACCCCGGGGCCCTCGTCCGTGACCTCGATCACGGCCTGGTTGCCGGTGACGCGGGTGCGCAGGGCGACCGTGCCGCCGCCGTGCATCAGGGAGTTCTCGATCAGTGCGGCCAGGACCTGCGCCACCGCCCCGGGCGTGCCGACCGCCTGGAGGTGCCGCTTGCCGGAGCTGACGATCGCCCGGCCCGCACTGCGATAGGCGGGGCGCCACTCGGCGAGCTGCTGCTGGATGACCTCGTCGAGATCGAAGGTGACGGCGGAGCCGGTGCGCGGGTCGCGGGAGTTGGTCAGCAGCCGCTCGACGACGTCGGTGAGCCGCTCGACCTGCGTCAGCGCGATCGTCGCCTCCTCCTTCACCGTGTCCGGGTCGTCGGTGAGGGTGATCTCCTCCAGCCGCATCGACAGCGCCGTCAGCGGCGTCCGCAGCTGGTGGGAGGCGTCCGCGGCCAGCCGCCGCTCGGCGGTCAGCATCCGCGCGATGCGCTCGGCGGACCCGTCCAGCACGTCCGCCACCCGGTCCAGCTCGGGCACGCCGTACCGCTTGTGCCGGGGGCGCGGATCGCCCGAGCCGAGCCGCTCGGCCGTCTCCGCGAGGTCGGTCAGCGGCGAGGCCAGCCGGTTCGCCTGGCGGACCGCCAGCAGCACCGCGGCCACCACCGCCAGCAGCGCCACCAGGGCGATGATCAGCAGGGTGCGGCCGACCTCCCGGGTCACCGAGGAGCGCGGCTCCTGGACCGTGACGGTCTCGCCCTCCTCGCCGGGCGCGGTCGCGCTGATGACGTCACCGTCCGGTTTGGTGCCGACCGCGATGGGCGACTCGCCGGGGATGCGGATCACCGCGTAGTAACGGTCCTGCGTGACCTGCTCGCGCAGCACCTCCGCGTCGACCTGCTGCGCCCCGAAGAGCCGGCTGTCGACGATGCTGGCCAGCCGGACCGCCTCGGACTCCACGCGCTCCTGGGCGCTGTTGCTGATCGTCCGGCTCTCGACGATGACGAGGGAGACGCCGAAGACGGCGATCACGACGAGCACCACGGCGAGCGTGGACTGGATCAGTCGGCGGCGCATGTCCTGTTACCCGTTGGTCGGTGTCGGCCGTCGGTGCGGCGGCTCAGCTCTTCTCGAAGCGGAAGCCCACACCACGCACGGTGGCGATGTAGCGGGGGTTGGCCGCGTCGTCCCCGAGCTTCTTGCGGAGCCACGAGATGTGCATGTCGAGGGTCTTGGTCGACGACCACCAGGTGGTGTCCCAGACCTCGCGCATCAGCTGGTCGCGGGTGACGACCCGGCCCGCGTCGCGCACCAGCACCCGCAGCAGGTCGAACTCCTTGGCGGTGAGCTGGAGCTCCTCGTCGCCCATCCAGGCTCGGTGCGACTCCACGTCGATCCGCACGCCGTGCGTGGCGGGCGGCTGCTGGGGCTCGGCGGCGCCGCGCCGCAGCAGGGCGCGGACCCGGGCGAGCAGCTCGGCGAGCCGGAAGGGCTTGGTGACGTAGTCGTCGGCGCCGGCGTCGAGCCCGACCACGGTGTCCACCTCGTCGGCGCGCGCGGTCAGGATGAGGATCGGGATGGCGTGGCCTTCGCCACGCAGCCGGCGGGCCACCTCGAGGCCGTCCATGCCGGGCAGACCCAGGTCGAGCACGACCAGGTCGACGCCGCCCTGGATTCCGGCGTCGAGAGCGGTGGGGCCGTCCTCACGCACCTCGACCTCGTAGCCCTCCCGGCGCAGGGCACGGGCCAGCGGCTCCGAGATGGATGCGTCGTCCTCGGCGAGCAGTACTCGGGTCATGGAGTGATGGTAGACCTGCACGACCCTGAGCAGGGGTGTGACCGGAAGCCTTGATTCTTACCAGCGGCATACCCGGTTCTTACGAGGCGCGGGAACCCGAACGGACCTCTGCCTGTGGGGTGCGATTTCGGTAAGGACCTTGGAATGGGGGCGTATGGTTCCCCCGACACCTGTGATCCGTGTCTCAAGTCCTTCCATATACGGCGGTCTCCTGCCGTATGGTGAATCGACGCCTGTAGCACCATGGCGACCTTCGGCGGCTGATTGCCCCTGAAGGTCTCTTTTGTGTGCGGGCTGGTTCCCGCCAGCCCCGACTCGAAACGACCTGTGGCCGGGCCTCCTCGTAGCGGCGACGCGCGTAGAGGCGTGGATCCCGGTGGCGACCGCCCAACGCTCCGTGACCCGGAGCGCCCCCCCCAGGCGTCGGGCGGACGGCCGTACGCACCGGTGCCGGCAGACCCCCACCGGGCGCACCACCGCTGTCGCGGGGCGCGTCCCGACCAGCAAGGAACGACCATGGCGTCCAGCCTGACGAAGGACTCGGCCCGCCCGGGCACCCCCGGTTCCGAGAAGACCTTCTTCGGCCACCCCCGCGGCCTGGCCACTCTGTTCATGACCGAGATGTGGGAGCGATTCTCCTACTACGGCATGAGGGCCCTGCTCCCGCTGTACCTGGTGGCCCCGGGTGGCCTGCACCTGAGCGCGGGCGCGGCGACGGCGATCTACGCCGTGTACCTGTCGCTCGTGTACCTGCTCACCCTGCCCGGCGGCTGGTTCGCCGACCGTGTGCTCGGCCCACGCAAGACGGTCGCCGTCGCGGGCCTGGTCATCATGCTCGGCCACCTGTGCCTCGCGCTGCCCGCGGCCGCGAGCTTCTACGTCGGACTGGGCCTCGTGGCCATCGGTTCCGGCCTGCTGAAGGCCAACATCTCCACGATGGTCGGCCACCTCTACAACGGCCCGGAGGACCCGCGCCGGGACGGTGGCTTCACGCTCTTCTACATCGGCATCAACCTCGGCGCCTTCGTCGCCCCGCTGGTCATCGGCACCATCGGTGAGAACGTCGACTGGCACCTGGGCTTCGCGCTGGCCGCGCTCGGCATGGCGCTGGGTCTCGTGCAGTTCCTGCTCGGCGGCCGTCACCTGAGCGCGCGCAGCAGCGAGGTCCCGACCCCGCTGTCGCCCGCCGAGAAGGCCTCGACGCTGCGCAAGGGCCTGATCTGGCTGGCCGTCGCCGTGGTGTTCTACGGCGTCGTCGGCGGCACCGGCCACTTCACGCTGAACTGGGCGCTGATCCCGCTCACGCTGCTGGGCCTGATCGTGCCGATCCTGGTCATCTCCCGGATCATGCGGGACAAGGACCTGGACTCCGGCGAGCGGTCGAAGGTGTCGGCGTACATCTGGTTCTTCGTCGCCGCCGCCGTCTTCTGGATGATCTACGACCAGGGCGGCTCGACTCTGTCGCTGTTCGCCGAGAAGAGCGCCGACAACAGCGTCTTCGGCTGGGAGTTCCCGGTCTCCTGGTACCAGTCGGTCAACCCGGTCATGATCATGGCGCTGGCGCCCGTCTTCGCCTGGCTGTGGCTGTGGCTGAACCGGCGCGGCCAGGAGCCGAGCACCATCGTGAAGTTCGCCTCCGGTCTGGTGCTGGTGGGTGCGTCCTTCTTCCTCTTCCTCGCCCCGCTGTCGATCGCGGAGGGCGGTCACAAGGCCGCGGCGATGTGGCTGGTCGCGATCTACTTCGCGCAGACCGTCGGTGAGCTGACGCTGTCGCCGGTGGGTCTTTCGGTGACGACGAAGATGGCGCCGGCGAAGTACGCCTCGCAGATGATGGGCGTCTGGTTCCTCGCGGTCACCGCGGGCGACTCGGTCACCGCCCTGCTGTCCAACCCGGCCGTCGGCGGGATCAACCTCGACCGGATGGGCTTCGTGGCGCTGGAGGCGGCGCTCGCCGTGGTCGCCGGGTTCGCGGTGTTCATGTACCGCAGGAAGGTCAAGGCGATGATGGGCGACGTCCGCTGACCGCGCTCGCCTGAGTCCGGGAGAGGGCCGCCGCACCCTGTGGGTGCGGCGGCCCTTTCTCATGTCTTCTTCTCGGGGGTGAACCAGGGCGGGGCCGAGCGTCCGGCGGTGGCGGGCGGGCGCAGTCGGACGCGGCGGCGGGCAGGGCGGGCCGCGTGGCCGGGGCGGCGCGGGCGTACGTGGTCCACGACGGCCAGGCCCGCCCGGAACAGCGCCGCCGGCACGACCAGCAGGACGAGGCCCCAGAACAGGGTCACGCCCCACGGCCGGCCCACGCCCCAGGGGTGCTCGGCGAGGACCTTGCCGCCGTACTTCAGGGACACGGTGTAGTCGCCGTGCGCCCCGGGGGCGAGCTCCACGGGCAGTTCGATCCGGGCCTTCCCGCCGGGCCGGATCGTGCCGCGCCACCGCTGGTCCTGCCACCGCGGCGCGAACACTCCGTGGGAGGTGCCGACCTGGAAGACCGGGTCCCTCACGGGTGACGTCCCGACGTTGCCCACGGTGACCTCGAGGGTCCGGGCGGGCGGGGAGCCGAACCAGGTCAGCAGCCCGTCTGCGCCACGCAGCCGGGTGTCCGCGAGCAGGGACAGCCGGCCGCCGGCCCGGTCCGCGGGCAGCGGCTCGACCGCGTGCCCGGCGACCCGGAGGGCCGTGTCGGCCTCGGCCTTCGCTCCCGTCACCGTCTCCACGTGCACCACACAGGGGCACGGCACGGGCGGTTCCACGACGGGCAGCCGGCGCCGGAAGCGCCCGTCGGCGTCGGTGGTGACGGCCCGGCCGTCGGCGTTGGCGCAGGAGTTGCTGCCGCCGGTCACCCCCCTGGACGGCTCGGCCTGCCCGCAGACCAGCAGCGTCAGCAGCGCACGCGGCCGCCAGCCACTGCCACTGACGGTGACCGAACCCCCCGTCCCCGCCTGCGACGCGGACAGCTCGACACGGGGCCGCTCCACCGCCTGGGCGGGTCCGGCGCCGACCAGGCTCAGCAGCAGCACGAGCAGGACGGGCAGCCACAGGTGGGGAACGCGAGCGACGTACGGCATCGGCGGCTCCAGCGGGGTGCGGGGCGGGCGCGGCTCGTGCCCGGGCGGTCGTACGGTCCGCTCAGCGGCCTGCCCGTGCGCTCCGGTGACGTCGTGTCAGCCACAGGGTGCCCGCCGCGCCGGCGAGCAGGACCGTGCCGCCGAGGGTGCCCAGGGCGATCGCGGAGTCCTCGGGGCCGGTTCGCGGGAGTTCGGCACCGCCGCCGGAGCCGGAGTCGGAGCCGCCGCCCTGGGTGGAGCCGGTGGTGCCGCCGCCGGCGGCCGTGACGTCGAGTTTCAGGGACGGGCCCGGGTCGTTCGTCGGGGTGCAGGTGGTCGTCGTGCCGAGCGCCTTGATGGTGAGCACACCGGCCGTGAAGGTGACCTCGCCGCTCTTCTTCGGCGTGTACGTCCCGCTCAGGTCGTTGATCTTGATCGGGGTGTTGGCCGGGATGGCCGCGTCGTTGGCGGGGCCGGTCACGGTCATGGTGCCGCTGTCGGCGCCGCCCAGGGCGATGGTGGCGCTCGGGGTCATCGCGCCCTTGCCCAGTTCGACCGGGCTGGAGGAGACGCCCTTCTGCCAGGACATGGTGATCCGGTAGCCGCTGCCGCTCCTGACGCCCTTGATGTCGATGGGCGAGACGGCGCTCTTGTCTCCGATCGGCGTCTTGCACTGGTAGTTGACGTCGACGACCTCGGCCCGGGCCACGGGGGCGGCCAACCACACCACCGAGCCGGCCAGGGCCGCGGCTGACGCGAGCGCGGCGGTTCGATTCCGGTACGACACGGTGCCGCTCCCCTTCCTGTTCCTGACGGCGCATCAGATCGGGCCGTCAAGGTACGCCCGGGGCCTTGAGGAAGGAAGACACGGGGCACGCCGGATCCGTGGCGATCCGGCGTGGCGTGAGTTGACGCGGGAGAGGGCGCCGGGGCGGGAGATGCCGTGGGGCCGTCACCCGGACGGCCGATCGGCAGACCGCGAAAGGATGCCGGAGGGCGTTGGGGGGGGCGTCACAGGACCGGGAATCCGCTGCTCGGCCGACTCCCGAAGGGCCCCGACGACAGCGGCCGGGTCACCCCCGGAGGGACACCCGGCCCGGCTCGGTGCTGGGGTCAGGCGGGCGTGCCCAGTTCCGCCCAGACCGTCTTGCCGGCGACCCCCGGCGTGCGGACGACGCCCCAGTCCAGGCAGAGGCGCTGGACGATGAACATGCCGTGGCCCCCCGGACGGCCCGCGCGGTGCGGGGTGCGCGGTGCCGGCTGGCCCGTGCCCCGGTCGGCGACCTCGATACGGATCACCTTGTTGTCGCAGGTGATCCACAACTGGTCCGGCCCCTCGGCGTGCAGACACGCGTTGGTCACCAGCTCGGAGACCACGAGCAGCACGTCCTCGGCGGCGGCCCGCCGGTCGGCGGACGCGGCCGGGAGCCAGCCCCACGCGTACAGCGCCTGGCGGGTGAAGTCGCGAGCGAGCGGGACGACGCCGCTCTCCCCCTCGAAGCTCAGCCGGCGCACCTGCCGGCCCCCCGGCGGCCCCGCGGCCCCGGACGGCGCCGCCACGCCCTCGCCGGACGCACCGGCCGCCGCCTCGCCACCCTCGGACGCCCCGGAAGCGCCGCTGGGCTCCGGCCCGCGGTCGCCCGGCGGGTAAGGCCGGGTGGTGCTCATCAGCGCTTCACCTCACCGATTCACCAGTTCACGATTGAAAAACTTCAGTACACAGTCAGTCACGCAGTGCGCGGCACGTCGGTTTCACGGCGCCCCCGCCACCCTGTCGGCCGACAGGTTCAGGATGTCTCCTGCCCGGGCCGACCGGCGGAACACCCCCGTATTCCGCTCGAAAGGCGTGACGGGGGTGGGAGACCGGTCACAGCGGGATGGCCGAGGCTCGGCGCGCCGACGCACCGCCGGTCAGCTCGACTCGTCGGCCAGCGCCGCCTGGAGCGTGTCGTGGACGCTGAAGACCGCATCCGCCCCGGTGATCTCGAACACGCGTGCCACCACCGGCTGCATCCCGGCGAGCGCCACGCCACCACCGGCGGCCTCGGCCTTCAGCCGTGCGCCCAGGAGCACGTTGAGGCCCGTGGAGTCGCAGAACTCCAGCCGCGCGCAGTCGATGACCAGGCGCTTGAATCCCTTGGCGAGGCAGTCCTCGAGTGGCTCACGCAACAGATCGGCGGTGTGGTGATCCAACTCACCCGCCGGGGTCACGACGGCACTAGAGCCCTCTTCCCGCACCTCCACCAGAAGCCGGCCAGACTGTGCGCTGCCGACCGTCCCGCGGTCCATGCCGTCTCTCTCTCCCGACGTCGAGGCTGCTTGCTGACGCCCTCGAACACTACGCCTTCCCGACACGCTTCGACACCCGAACAACTACACACAAACGGACATATGCCCACAGAACGCACTTGCGGTGGGCTCAGGAAAGCGGGTAGGCCTAGTAAGGACACGTACCCGACACGGCCGGCTTTGGAGGCGCCGCACACCGCAGTGCACGTATTGGCCCCGGCAGCCATATGCCGAGAACGATGGAGGACATCATGTCACCCCGGCTCGACGGATCGCGTACCCACAAAGCGACGTCGACACCCCCTCCGGAACATCTGGATCCCATCGAGCAGGACGAGATGCTCGTCACACAGGGCGCGCTCCTCGCCGGACTTCCGGACATTCCCCCGTACGAGGAAGTCGACGCGGTCGACGCACGGGCCCTCTCCAAGACCCTCTTCGAGCGCCTGGAGTCGATCGAGGAAGGCACCCACGAGTACTCGTACGTCCGCAACACGCTCGTCGAACTGAACCTCGCGCTCGTCAAGTTCGCCGCCTCCCGGTTCCGCTCCCGCAGCGAGCCGATGGAGGACATCATCCAGGTCGGCACCATCGGCCTGATCAAGGCGATCGACCGCTTCGAGCTCTCTCGGGGTGTCGAGTTCCCCACGTTCGCGATGCCGACGATCGTCGGCGAGATCAAGCGCTTCTTCCGCGACACCTCGTGGTCCGTGCGCGTTCCGCGGCGGCTCCAGGAGCTGCGCCTCGACCTGGCCAAGGCCGGTGACGAACTGGCCCAGAAGCTGGACCGCGCCCCCACGGTGCACGAGCTGGCCGAGCGCCTCGGCATCACCAACGACGAGGTCGTCGAGGGCATGGCCGCGTCGAACGCCTACACCGCCTCCTCGCTGGACGCCCAGCCGGAGGAGGACGACTCCGAGGGTGCGCTCGCGGACCGCATCGGCTACGAGGACCACGGACTCGAAGGCATCGAGTACGTCGAGTCGTTGAAGCCGCTGATAGCCGAACTCCCGCCGCGCGACCGGAAGATCCTGTCCCTGCGGTTCGTCGCCGGAATGACCCAGTCGGAGATCGGCGAAGAGCTCGGCATCTCGCAGATGCACGTCTCGCGCCTGCTGTCGCGGACGCTGGTACGGCTGCGCAAGGGGCTGACCGTCGAGGAGTGATCCTCTATGGCTGACGCTGTCCTCAGGGGGCGGACCGAACGGTCCGCCCCCTGAGCGCGTGCCGTACGGGACTCAGCCCGCCCGCTGTTCCTTCACCAGCTTCTTCGCGCGCTCGCGCCGGGACGGGGCCAGCACGTCGACCGTCACACCGGCGCCGTGCCCGGGTGTGGCCTCGGCCAGCCGCAGCCGGTCGGCGAGCCCACGGACCGACGCGTCGTCCGGCCCGCGGTCGACGTAGAACAGCGACTCGTCGACCGGGCTGTCGTCGCCGCCCCAGCGCACCACGCCCTCGCAGTCGGCGAGGATGTCGCGCACCGTCAGCACCTGCAGCGGGAAGAGGCTGCCGCTCGCGCCCGCGCCCGGACGGATCCGCACCGCGGTGCCCGAGGCGAGGTTGGACTCCGGCCGGCCCTTCTCCAGGCCGCCGATCCGCTGCCAGCCCGCCAGGTCGACGCGGTTCAGCTGCTCGACCTCGTAGTGGTAGCGCCGGACGACGTGGAGCAGGATCGCCTCCACGTCGCCGATCCGGACGTCGACCTCGAGGCCGGTGCCCGGGACGGGGCGTGTCCAGACGGTGGAGACGTGATTGGCCTCCTTCTCAAGGGTCCAGCCGTTGGCCGAGGTGGGGGCCTTCTTCCGGGCGGCGCTCGGAGGAGCGCTCGCGGGGGCGGCCACGGCGGTGGCCGGCGCGAATGAACCGGCGGCTGCCGCGGCTGCGATCACACCGGCTCCCTTGACCAGGGTCCGTCTCGGTATGCCGATCATTCTGCTGCGCGCGTTGTCGGACACGTTTTCAGTTCCTTCCCAGGCTGATGACGATGAGAGTGAGCGTGGGCAGTGCGGTGGCCGCCGCGCTCAGCAGCCAGTACCTGCCGGGTGACAGCGCCGTCCTGCGGCGGAACGGGCGGTTGGCCAGCCACCAGATGAGGCCGAACAGGACGAAGATCGGTGTGGCGACCATCACCCAGGGGAGCACCCCGTCGTTCTCGGTGGGCTCGCGGTCGGTCCAGCCCAGCGAGGCAAGGGGCCAGTTCGCCGCGAAGTACCACAGCACGAACGCGGGCACCACAGCCGGAATCCCCAGCAGGACGTTGACGACCAGGGGGAAGCCCAGCCGGAGCCACCGGTGTGTGGTGTTCGTCTGCATCGGGTCTCACTAACCGCGCGACAGCTTGTTGTAGTTCTCCAGTTGGTCGTACAGACCGATCAGCTCACGGCCGTACTTCTCGGCGTCGCCGCCGGTGCCGTTGTACCGCGCCAGCAGGGCCTGGGTCTGGGCCGGGGTGGTGGTCAGGCTCGGCCGGGGCGCGCCGATCTGGTGGGCGTTGTAGATCGTCAGATACGCCACCGACCGGATGTTGTACGTCGGGTCCTCGTTGAGCTGCTTCCACACGATGGGGATGTCGTCGTTCGTGAGCGGCGAGCCGTTGATGATGCCCTGCTCACGGCAGTAGTTGCGGGCATCGATCGTCACCCAGGCGAAGATCTGGCCCCAGCCGGTGCTGCAGTCGTCGTCCAGCCCCTTCTTCACGGCCTCGTCGGCGGCGACGTCGAAGGGGTTCAGCTTGCGCAGCTCCCACAGCACCGGCGCCTGGATGAGCGCCTTGCGGAGCCTGAGCTGCCGTGCGAGCGAGGTGAACAGCCAGTCCGCGCTCAGCACCAGGTCGACGGCCTTGGTGGTGGAGATGCCGCCGAGCGTGGCCCAGTCGTCATCGGGCTCCCAGTTCTCGCCACCGGTCTCCGGCACACCGATCGAGACCAGGTACGCCTGGACGTCCTTGAGCAGGGCGTCCCGGTAGGCGTCCTTGTCCAGGTCCGTGTCCAGCCCCCCGAAGTCGGCGCCCGGGTTGAAGCTGCTCTGGCCGAAGTCCCGGCCGGAGACGATGTTGTTGTCGATCTCGATCTGGCCCGCACCCGAACCGACCTTGATGGTGGAGATCTGGTCGAACGCCCAGTTCGTGGGCAGCGGGTAGCCGAGGTTTCCGGAGAAGCCGCTGGACATGTCGGAGACGAAGCTCGCCGCCGCGTAGCCGGCATCGGCGACGCGCTGGCAGACGTTGCGCGGGCCGTAGACGCCCACGCCGTAGCCGGAGTTCTCTCCGATCGTGCGCATCACACTGCGGAAGTGCGGGATGACGAATTCGGTCACCTCGCCGTCCATCGCGTCGTAGTCGACGGCGAAGTAGATGATGGTGCCGGGCTTGAAGCCGTGGTACTGGGCCCACTCGATCGCGCGGAACGCGTCGGCGGTGCCCTGGTTGGGGCTGAAGTAGTCCGCGGACCGGCTCCACGTCTGGAAGATCGGGAAGCAGCTCAGCCCGTATTCCTTGATGGTGGCCAGCTCGCCCGGCTGGATCTGCTTCTCCGGCAGGCTCGTGGTGGACGGGTTGAAGAGGTACCGGCCGATGTACTTGTAGCCGGCGTCCTTCAGCGCCTGCGCCCGTGCGGGCGTGATCATCGTGACGCCGTCGCAGGCCGTGCCCTTGCGGGACTGGTCGCCGTAGGAGACGAGCAGCGAGGCCCAGGTCTGGAAGTCGCCCTTGCCGGTGACCGGGAGCTTGCTGAAGGACTGGAAGGTCTCCACGCCGGACTGCACCGCGGAGGTGAAGTTACCGAAGGGGACGTTCCGCTTGTTCAGGATCATGGCCGCGGTGAACAGCTGTGCCCACACGCCGGTGGTGCCGTTGGACACCGTGTGGCTCTTCAGACCGGACTGCGTGCCGGGCCCGAACACGCCGTTGGCCACGCCGTCCGCCATGCCCAGCTCGTACTGGATCGCGAACAGCATCGACTTGGCGACGTCGCGGGAGTGGTAGCCGTCGCAGGGGATGACGTAGAAGTCCTTGCGCAGGATGTAACGGCCGTTCAGCCACTGCTGGATGGTCCGGATGGTGTCCGAGCCGTTGCCGACGGTGACGTAGGCGTCCATGTTGAACAGGCCCTTGACCACCTTCGGCCACAGGGAGCTGCCGGGGTAGGTGCCCGAGACGCCCATGTTCTGGTTGAGCTTCACGACCGCGTCCTTGACCCGGTCGTTGTACTTGCCGTCGATCTCGCCGCCGTCGTAGCCCTTGCAGTACAGGGCGGACTGGATGATGCGGCAGAAGTTGGCCGAGGGAATGGTCGTCTCGTCCAGCTTGCCGTACTTCTCGCCGATCTTCGCCAGGGTGGTCGGGCCGAAGGAGTCGGACAGGGCGGTGATGCCCATCTCGTACTGGAGCGCCCGGGTCAGGGCGTACATCACGGGCCAGCCGGTCTGGCCGTTCTCCGCGAGCTTGGATATGCCCAGTGTCGCGCCGTTGTTGTACGTGGTGTTGATGAATCTCTGGGCGCGCTGCACCATCTCGTCTGCCATGGGCTTCCTCCTGTCGTCCGAATGGTGAGGCGGGGAGGAAAAGCGCTGTCACCTCGGCGCGGCCACGGTGTCGAACCCACGTGTGCGCGCTGGAACTGAACTGCACCCCCCGTCGGGGGGCATGGCGATGAGACCCCCCTCGTCGCGTACGGCCGGCGCGTGGGTCATGGTGCGCGGTGCGACTGGCGGGATCTTCCGTCGCGCCATGAGGGGGGGGTCAAGTCCGTTATGTGCGGGAGGTGTTGATCTGGCGGATCGTCAACTCCGATTTGTCATGCACTTGTTATGCATATGGTAGGGAAATCGTGCACAACCTTCTGGCGGGTTCGGCAGTCAGAGCACCCGCTCGCCGCGCCGCCACACTCCGGTGACCAGCGGGACGCCGGGACGGTAGGCCAGGTGCACATGGCTCGGGGCGTCGAGGAGCGTCAGGTCGGCGTAGGCGCCCGGGGTGAGGCGGCCGACGTCGTCGCGCCGGAGGGCGGCGGCCCCGCCCGCCGTGGCCGACCACACCGCCTCGTCTGGGGTCATGCCCATGTCCCGTACGGCGAGCGCGATGCAGAAGGGGACGGAGGAGGTGAAGGACGACCCGGGGTTGCAGTCGGTGGAGAGGGCCACGGTGACGCCCGCGTCCAGGAGGCGGCGGGCGTCCGGCCACTCGGCGCGGGTGGAGAACTCGGCGCCAGGGAGCAGCGTGGCGACCGTACGGCTGTTGGCCAGGGCGTCCAGGTCCGCTTCGGTCAGATGGGTGCAGTGGTCGGCGCTCGCCGCGTCGAGTTCGACGGCGAGCTGTACGCCCGGGCCGTAGGAGAGCTGGTTGGCGTGGACCCGGGGGTGCAGTCCCGCGGCCTTGCCGGCGGTGAGGATCGCGCGGGCCTGGTCGCCGTCGAAGGCGCCCTGCTCGCAGAAGACGTCGATCCAGCGGGCGTGGGGCGCGCAGGCGTCGAGCATCTCGCCGGTGACGAGGGCGACGTAGGCGGCCGGGTCGTCGGCGTGGTCGGGCGGGACGATGTGGGCGCCGAGGAAGGTGACCTCGTCGGTGTGGGCGGCGGCGACGCGCAGGGCCCGGGCCTCGTCCTCGACGGTCAGGCCGTAGCCGGACTTGGTCTCGAAGGTCGTGGTGCCCTGGAGCAGCGCCTCGCGGAGGTAACGGGTCAGGTTGGCCTCGAGTTCCGCGTCGCTCGCGGCGCGGGTGGCGGCGACGGTCGTGCGGATGCCGCCCGCGCTGTACGGCCGGCCCGACATCCGGGCGTTGAACTCCTGTGTCCGGTCGCCGGCGAAGACGAGGTGGGAGTGGGAGTCGACGAAGCCCGGGAGGACCGCCCGGCCGCCGGCGTCGACCCGATTGTCAGTGGCGGGTGCTTTGCTTTGATCACCGGTCCACGCGATGCGGTCGCCTTCGATGACGACGGCGGCGTCCTGGATCAGTCCGAGGGGGGAACCGTCACCGGAGGAGGGGTCGTTGGTGACCAGGGCGGCGATGTTGGTGATGAGCGTGCTTGCGGTGCTCGCGGAGTGGGCGGGGCTGACGGTCGTCGCGTTGCTCATGGCGTCCTTGGTGGCCTGGTCGGCGGTGGGGTCGGGTTCGGGGGCGGAGGCGGGCCGCGCGGGTGGGCGGCCCGAGGTCATCCGCGCAGGGCTGCGACGGCGTCCGCGAGGGCCCGCGGCACATCAGGTACGAGGCAGTGCACCCCGTCCCGTACGACGTGCCGGCCTCCCACGACCGTGTGCGACACGTCTGCTGCCGACGCGGCGAATACGGCCGTCTCGGCACCGAGCCGTGGAAGCGGCCCAGCCGTTCTGACCGAGTCGAGCGCGATCGTCGTGAAGTCGGCGAGCGCGCCGGGCTCCAGGGAGCCGGCCTCCGCCCAGCCGAGGGCGGCGTGCCCGTCGGCCGAGGCCGCCCGCAGCAGGGCCGCCGCCGTCCAGTGACCCCGGGCGCGGGTGCGCAGCCGCTCGTTCAGCTCCATGGCCCGCGCCTCCTCCAGCAGGTCGATCACGGCGTGGCTGTCGGAGCCGAGGGAGAGCGGTGAGCCCTCGTTCTGGAGGGCGGCGGCCGGGCCGATGCCGTCCGCGAGGTCCCGCTCGGTGGTCGGGCACATGCAGGTGCCGGTGCCGCTGCCGCCGATCAGGGAGATGTCCTCGGCGGTGAGGTGGGTGTTGTGGACTCCGGTGGTGCGCGGCCCGAGGACCCCGTGCAGGGCCAGGAGCTGGGTCGGGGTGCAGCCGTGGACCTCCAGGCAGGCGTCGTTCTCGGCGGTCTGCTCGGACAGGTGCACATGGAGCGGGGCCCGCCGCTCCTCGGCCCACCGCGCGACGGTCGCCAGCTGGTCGGCGGGCACGGCCCGTACGGAGTGGATCGCAGCCCCGATCCGTGCGTGATCCCGTTCCTTGAGAAGTGAAGAGCGTTCGGCCCAGGCCTCGGCGTTCCCGTCGGAGAAGCGGAGCTGGTGGGTGGTGGGCGGCCGGCCGAAGCCGGAGGAGAGGTAGGCGGTGTCGAGGAGGGTGATGCGGATCCCGGCTTCGGCGGCGGCCGCGATCAGGGCTTCGCCCATCGCGTTGGGGTCGGCGTAGGGGGTGCCGCCGGGGGCGTGGTGGACGTAGTGGAACTCGCCGACCGAGGTGACGCCCGCCAGCGCCATCTCGGCGTACACAGCCCGGGCGAGGGCGTGGTAGGTCTCCGGGGTCAGCCGGTCGGCGACGGAGTACATGACCTCGCGCCAGGTCCAGAAGGTCCCGGAGCCGACCTGGGCGGTGCCGCGCAGGGCGCGGTGGAAGGCGTGGCTGTGGGCGTTGGCCAGGCCGGGGAGGGTCAGCCCGCGGAGGATCTCGGCGCCGGGGGGCGGGGTGTCGGTGCCCCGGGTGACGGCGGCGATGCGGCCGTCCCGGCCCGTGGCGGAGCCGCTTGTGGACACAGTGAGGGCCACACCGGGCTCGACGTGCGGGTCGAGCCAGGCGTGCTCCAGCCAGTAGGTCTTCGATGTCACCTGCGGGCCAGCCCTTCCAGTACGTCGGCGAGTGCGAGGACTCCGGCCGCGCAGTCGTCCTCGGCGGCGAACTCGGCCGGGGAGTGCGAGACGCCGGTGGGGTTGCGTACGAACAGCATGGCGGTCGGGACGCGCCCGGAGAGGATCCCGGCGTCGTGTCCGGCACCCGTACCCAGGACGGGCGCGGTGATGTCGGTGTCCTTGCCGAGGATGCGGGCGAGTTCGTCGCGCAGGGCGTGGTCGAACTCCACGACGGGGGTGAACGACTCGCGGACGACGTCGAGGGCGATGCCGTGGGCGGCGGCGTACTCCCCGGCCGCCTTCTCGACTCCGGCGACCACGGCGTCCAGCCGGTCCTGGTCCTCGGCACGGGAGTCGAGCCAGCCGTGCACCAGTGAGGGGATGGCGTTGACGCCGTTGGGCTCGACGGCGATCTTGCCGAAGGTGGCGACGGCACCGGCGAGTTCGGCCTCGCGGCGGGCGGCGAGCACGGTTTCGGCGTAGGGGAGCATGGGGTCGCGCCGGTCGGCGAGCCGGGTGGTGCCGGCGTGGTTGGCCTCGCCCCGGAAGTCGAACCGCCATCGGCCGTGCGGCCAGATCGCGCTGGCGATGCCGATCCGGTCGCCGGACAGGTCCAGGGCCCGGCCCTGCTCGACGTGCAGCTCCACGAAGGCGCCGATGCGGGCGAGCCGCTCCGGGTCGGGTCCGACGGCGTCGGGGTCGTATCCGGCGGCCTCCATGGCGCGGGGCAGTGTGACGCCGTCGCCGTCGGTGAGCCGGTGCGCCTGCTCGCGGGTGAGCTGCCCGGCGGTGAGCCGGGAGCCGACACAGGCGAGTCCGAACCGGGCGCCCTCCTCGTCGCCGAAGTTGACGACGGCGAGGGGCTTGGTGAGGGTCGTGCCCCTTGCGCGCAGTTCGTCGAGCGCGGCGAAGGAGGACACGACCCCGAGGGGCCCGTCGAAGGCGCCCCCGTCGGGCACGGAGTCGAGGTGGGACCCGGTGACGACGGCGTCCCCGGCGTCGGGATCGCCGAGCCAGGCCCACTGGTTGCCGTTGCGGTCGACCTCGTAGGCCAGTCCGCGGGACTCCGCCTGCTCCTTGAACCAGGCCCGGCAGTCGAGGTCGGCCGGGGTCCAGGCGAAGCGGCGGTAGCCGCCGGAGGCGGAGCTGCGGCCGATCGGCAGCAGCTCCGCCCACATGCTGTGGAAGGTCACGCGTCGTCACCTTCACGCATCGGGACCCGGACACCGCGCTCGTCGGCGACCGACTCCGCGATGTCGTAGCCCGCGTCCACGTGCCGGATGACGCCCATGCCGGGGTCGTTGGTGAGGACCCGGCGGATCTTCTCCCCGCCGAGCTTCGTGCCGTCGGCCACCGTCACCTGGCCGGCGTGGAGGGACCGGCCCATCCCCACGCCGCCGCCGTGGTGGACCGACACCCAGGAGGCGCCCGACGCCACGTTCACCATGGCGTTCAGCAGCGGCCAGTCGGCGATCGCGTCGGACCCGTCGAGCATGGCCTCGGTCTCGCGGTAGGGCGAGGCCACGGAACCGCAGTCGAGGTGGTCGCGCCCGATGGCCAGTGGCGCGGCCAGCTCACCGCTCGCCACCATGTCGTTGAACCGCTCACCGGCCTTGTCCCGCTCGCCGTAGCCGAGCCAGCAGATGCGGGCGGGCAGCCCCTGGAAGCGCACGCACTCGCCGGCCATCTTGATCCACCGGGCGAGGGACTCGTTCTGCGGGAAGAGGTCGAGGATCGCCTTGTCGGTCTTGGCGATGTCGGCCGGGTCGCCCGAGAGGGCCGCCCAGCGGAAGGGGCCCTTGCCCTCGCAGAAGAGCGGGCGGATGTAGGCGGGGACGAAGCCGGGGAAGGCGAAGGCCCGGTCGTATCCGGCGAGTCGGGCCTCGCCGCGGATGGAGTTGCCGTAGTCGAAGACCTCCGCGCCGGCGTCCATGAAGCCGACCATGGCCTCGACGTGCCGGGCCATGGACTCGCGGGCCCGGGTGGTGAAGCCGGCCGGGTCCTTGGCGGCGGCGTCGGCCATGTCCTCGAAGGCGGTGCCGAGGGGCAGGTAGGCCAGCGGGTCGTGGGCGGAGGTCTGGTCGGTGACGATGTCGATCGGGGCGCCCATGGCGAGCAGCTGCGGCAGCAGTTCGGCGGCGTTGCCGAGGACACCGATGGACAGCGGGCGGCGGGCGTCCCGGGCCTCCACGGCCAGGCGCAGGGCGTGGTCGAGGGAGTCGGCCTTCACATCCAGGTACCGGTGCTCGATGCGCCGCTCGATGGCCCGCGGGTCGCAGTCGACGCAGATCGCCACTCCGTCGTTCATCGTCACGGCGAGCGGCTGGGCGCCGCCCATGCCGCCGAGGCCCGCGGTCAGCGTGATGGTGCCCGCCAGCGAGCCGCCGAACTTCTTCGCGGCGACGGCGGCGAAGGTCTCGTAGGTGCCCTGGAGGATGCCCTGGGTGCCGATGTAGATCCAGGAGCCCGCGGTCATCTGCCCGTACATGGTCAGGCCGAGGGCCTCCAGGCGGCGGAACTCCTCCCAGGTCGCCCAGTCGCCGACGAGGTTGGAGTTGGCGATGAGGACGCGCGGGGCCCACTCGTGGGTCTGCATGACACCGACGGGCCGGCCGGACTGGACGAGCATCGTCTCGTCCTGCTTGAGGGTCCTCAGCGTGCGGACCATGGCGTCGAAGGAACGCCAGTCGCGGGCCGCCTTGCCGGTGCCGCCGTAGACGACGAGCTTGTCGGGGTGCTCGGCGACCTCCGGGTCGAGGTTGTTCTGCAGCATCCGCAGGGCGGCTTCCTGCTGCCATCCCAGGGCGCTCAGTTCCGTGCCGCGCGGTGCTCGGACGGGGCGGGGTCCTGACATGGTCTGCCTCCTGGTGGGTGCTCCCGACGGATGTTGCTGGGGTTATTCACATCCTTACCCTCTGAATAGAGCTAGTCAATACGTCGGGGGGTCGGCGCGGCGGTGGCGTGGATGTTTGGCTGGATGCATGGGCGCACACAACGAGGGATTCGAGGCGGACGACGACGGCGCCGGGCGGGCGGCCCGGCGGGACGAGGCGGTGCGGGCCGCCGTGGAACAGGGCCTGCTCGGGCCCGAGAGCCCCATCGCCGGGCTGCTGGACGTCACCGGCATCCGGGAGTCGGCGGCCGAGCTGCGGGCGGCGTTCGACGCGGTGGTGGCACCGGGCACCCCCGTGCTGCACGCCTTCGCGGTGAAGGCGACCCCGCTGGTGCCGGTGCTGCGGCTGCTGCGCGAGGAGGGCGTGGGCGCGGAGGTGGCGAGCCCGGGTGAGCTGGCGCTGGCGCGGGCCGCGGGGGTGGAGCCGGCCATGACGGTGCTCGACTCGCCCGCGAAGACCCCGGCCGAGCTGCGCGAGGCGCTGGCGCTGGGCATCGCCGTCAACGCGGACAACCCGCAGGAGCTGGAGCGCATCGACGGGCTGATGGCATCCGCCGACAGCCGCTCGCCGCTCGGCATTCGGGTGAACCCGCAGGTCGGCGGGGGTTCCATCGAGGCGACGTCCACCGCCACGGCCACATCGAAGTTCGGGGTGGCGCTGCGGGACGAGGGGGCGCGCGAGTGGGTCGTACAGGCATGCCTGGACCGGCCATGGCTGACCCGGTTGCACGCGCACACCGGGTCCCAGGGGATCCCGCTGTCCCTGATGGCCCGGGGCGTGGCGGAGACGTACACGCTGGCGGAGGAGATCAACCGGCGGGCCGGGCGGCGGCAGATCGACACGCTCGACATCGGCGGCGGGCTGCCCGTGAACTTCGCGTCGGACGCCACCACACCGACGTACGCGCAGTACGCGCGCGTGCTGGCCGAGGAGGTGCCGGGACTGTTCGACGGACGGTACGGCCTGGTCACGGAGTTCGGGCGGTCACTTCTCGCCAAGCACGGGACGGTCGTGGCGCGGGTCGAGTACGCGAAGTCCTCCGGCGGACGGGCGGTGGCGGTGACCCATGCCGGTGTGCAGGTGGCCGCGCGGACGGTGTACGCGCCGGGGAGCTGGCCGTTGCGGATCGCGGCGTACGACGCGAAGGGGCGGGTGAAGGACGGGCCCGTCGTCGTGCAGGACGTCGCCGGGCCGGCCTGTTTCTCGGGGGACCTGCTGGCGGAGGGGCGGTCCATGCCGTTGCTCGAGCAGGGGGACTACGCGGCGGCGCTGGACACGGGGGCGTACTACTTCGCGCATCACTACGCGTACAACTCGCTGGTGCGGCCGGGGGTTTACGGGTTCTGGCCGGACGGGCGGTTCGCGGTGGTGCGGGAGGCGCAGACGGTGGGGGAGGTTGTCGCCGAGTCCGGTGGGGCGTGGGTGGATGGGTTGACGTGAGCGCCGTCGAGGTTCCGTGGCGCGCGGGCTGCCGGGTCCGTCGTGGCCGGTCGCGCAGTTCCCCGCGCCCCTGGCGGGGCGCTCACACGTCCACCCGCACCCACGTCACGTCCGGCCTCCGTCCGACTCGGCAGGAGACGCACCTCAGCGACGCAACGTGAGACGAGCGTGAGAAGGCGCCGCGCGTGCCGTCAGTCGACGAACAGGCCGCGCGCCGCCGCCTTCGCGTCGAACTCCTCCAGGCGGGCCTGGGCCTGAGGCAGGTCGTCGCACATCGCCTCCAGCAGGACCCGGCCGAGCAGCATCGGCGCGCAGGCCGTGTCGAAGGCGAGGCCGGTGCCGACGGCGGCGGGCAGCAGCAGATCGGACACCTTGGCGACCGGCGCGAAGGCGGAGTCGGCGACGGTGACGACGGTCAGCCCGGCCTGCCGGGCGTAGTCGAGGGTGTCGACGACCTCGCGGGGATGCCGGGGCAGCGCGAAGCACAGCAGTGCGGTCGCACCGGCCCGGACTGCGGCGTCGATGCGGTCCTGGAGCATCGTGCCGCCCTCGCCGAGGAGCCGTACGTCGGAGTGGACCTTGGCGGCGAAGTAGGCGAAGCCGTGCGCCTGGGCCGCCGCCGCCCGCAGTCCGAGGACGGGCAGCGGCCGGGAGGCGGCCAGCAGGCGCCCCGCCCGCCGCACCGGCCCGGGGTCGGCCAGGGCCTCCGCCAGGTGCCGCAGGTTCTCGATCTCCGCCTCGACGGCCTGCTGGTACTCGTTGGACGACCCGGCGTCGGCCGCGGGCTCCGCGGGGGCGACCTCGCGCAGATGGCGGCGCAGCGCGGGGTAGCCGTCGAAGCCGAGGGCGACGGCGAACCGGGTCACCGACGGCTGGCTGACCCCGGCCAGCTCGGCGAGCTCCACGCTCGACAGGAACGGCACGTCGGCGGCGCGCCGCACCATGCTGTGCGCGATGCGCCGCTGGGTCGGCGTCAGCCGGTGGCCCTCGAAGAGCGCCTGGAGCCGCGCGGCAGGGCTGTCGGTCACGCTCATGACGTGCTCCCCCTCGCCTATTCAGTAGCTGAGGATTCTGCATGAGCATATGCAGACCGGCAACCGGGACCGAAGGGCTGCCCCCGTCCCGACAGGGGGGCTAACCCCAGTGCGGCCGACGGTACCGCTTCCTACTGTGGGGACATGAGCGGATTGGACGCGCGGGACACCGACCTGAAGAAGGAACTCGACGCCACCCTGCAGACGCGCAGGGAACTGGGCGAGGAGTACGAGTCCGCGCTGGTCGACTCGTTCCTGGAGAAGGTCGACCAGCGGATCGACGGCGCGGTGGAGCGCCGGGTGCGCCGGCAGCTCGCCGAGCAGCAGATGCAGACCGCCCGGGACTCGCGCTCCCCGAAGGCCACCGATTCCTGGGGCGAGAAGTTCGGCTTCGGGATCGTCTCCCTGGTCCTCGCGGTGCCGCTGTCGGCGATCGGCGGCGGCGTGGGTCATCTGCCCGGTCTGATCGTCACCTGGGCCGGCATCGTCGGCGTCAACGCCTTCCAGGCCGTCCGCACCAACCCGGGGCTGTTCGGCCGCAAGTCCTCCCGGGACGGCGACTGGGAGGACTGAGCGCCCCTTCGTCAGGCCTGCCGGGTGGGCAGCGCGACGATCTGCCGCAGGTTGACCCGGCGCGGCCGGCTGGTCGCGTAGGCCACCAGGTCGGCGAGTTCCTCGGCGGACAGCGCGCCCACCGCGTCCAGCATGCCCTCCACCTCCTGGGACAGTTCCGCGTCGGTGATGTGCGTGCGCAGCTCGCTCTCGACGAACCCGGGCTCGATGTTGGTGACCCGCACGTCCCGCGGCCCGAACTCGCCGCGCAGGGACTCCGACAGGTAGGTGACGGCCGCCTTGGTCGCGCCGTACACCGCGTAGTTCGGGAAGCTGACGTGCGCGGCGATGGACGAGATGTTCACGAGGTCGGCCGTACGGCCGTCCGCGGCGGCGTTCACCAGGTCCTCGGTGAAGGCGCCGATGATCCGCAGCACTCCGGCGACGTTGGTGTCGAGCATCCGCCGCCACTCGTCGGCGCGCCGGTCCTCGACGGGGTGGGGCAGCATGACCCCGGCCGCGTTGACGACCAGGTCGACGGGCCCGTACTCCGCATGGATCCGGTCGGCGGCGTCCGCCACGGACGCCTCGTCGGTGACGTCCGCGACGACGGCCAGGGCCTGCCCGCCGTTCGCGCGGATCTTCCCGGCGACGGCCTCCAGCCGTTCCCCGCGCCGGGCCAGCAGCGCCACCCGTGCGCCCCGGTCGGCCAGCAGCACGGCGACGGCCTCGCCGATCCCGCTCGCGGCTCCGGTGACGACGGCGGTACGGCCGGCCAGGTTGTCGTACGACATGGGAGATCCCCTCGGTGGTGCCGGGGCGTCTCCCCGGCCTCGCCCACCACCTTCGGCGGCATCGGCCGCCGTACCCAGGGCGACGGTTTTCCTGGGTCTGTCAGTACCAGGCTCGCCGGCCCCGGGCCGCCTAGGCTCACGGGCATGGACGGAGACATCGGAGACTTTCTGCGCTCGCGCCGCGCGCGTATCCAGCCGGAGGAGGTGGGGCTGCCCTCCTACGGCCGCCGCCGCGTCCCGGGCCTGCGCCGCGAGGAGGTGGCGCAACTGGCCGGGGTGAGCGTCGACTACTACGTCCGTCTGGAACAGGGCAGGGGGCCGAGCGTGTCCGACGCCGTGCTGGACGCGGTGGCGCGGGTGCTGCGGCTGGACGGGGCGGAGCACGACTACCTGCGGGCGGTGGCCCGGCCCCGCCGGCGGGACGACGACCGCCCGGCCGCGTCCCGGGTGCGCCCGGGCGTCCAGCTCCTCCTGGACGGCATGGACCGCAACCCGGCGTACGTCCTGGACCATCGCATGGACGTCCTCGGCTGGAACGCCCTCGCCGACGCGTTGCTCGACTTCGGCGGCACCGGTGCCGCCGAGCGCAACATCCCGCGCCGCGTCTTCCTCGACCCCGCCGCCCGCGACCTGTATCCGCACTGGGCGGAGATCGCCGCCCAGACGGTCGCCCATCTGCGCCTGCAGGCGGGCCACCATCCCGGGGACGCCGCCACAGCCGAACTCGTCGCCGAACTGTCGCGGGCGAGCGAGGACTTCCGCCGCCTGTGGGCCGACCACCTGGTGAACCCCTGCGACCACGGGGTGAAACACCTCCACCACCCGGTCGCGGGCCTGCTGACCCTCCCCTACGAGACCCTCACCATCCCCGGGGCACCGGACCAGACGATCGTGGCCTACGCGCCGGAAGCGGGATCGGAGACGGCCGAGCGGCTCGCGCTGCTGGGAAGTTGGGCCACGAGCCACGCCGACTGACACCCGCCGAGGCCGGGAAAGCTTGCGCGGGGACCGCCGCACCCCCGTGAACGGGGGGCGGGACGACGGCGGTCCCCGCGAAGGACGCGGGCCTGGTCAGGGCCGGGCTTACGCGTCCGTGGCGTCCGTGGAGGTCCGGGAGCCGCTCCGGAGGTCCGTGACGCCTACGGCGCCGGCCGGGGCGGGGAGCCGCTCCCGCCCTGCCGACACCCCCTAATGTGCAGGACCCGTGTTAAGCGGGTGCTGCGCGGACGTGACACCCTCGTACCACTTCCGCGAAGTCCACGAAGATCACGGATGCCGCAAGTTCACCCGGTTCACGGGTGGTTCACCGCACGTTCGCCGTCACTTCCCGGCCCTGGCGAGGAAGGACAGCAGGTCCTGCCGACTGACCACACCGGTCGGCTTGCCCTCGACGAGGACGATCGCCGCGTCCGCCCTGCCCAGGACGGCCATCAGGTCCGCGACCGGTTCGCCGGAGCCGACCTGGGGCAGCGGCGCGGACATGTGCTTCTCCAGCGGGTCCTCCAGCGAGGCGCTCTTGCTGAACAGCGCGTCCAGCAGCTCGCGTTCCACGACCGAGCCGACGACCTCGGCGGCCATCACGTCGGGGTGCCCGGCGCCGGGCTTGACGACCGGCATCTGCGAGACGCCGTACTCGCGCAGCACGTCGATGGCCTGGCCGACCGTCTCCTCGGGGTGCATGTGGACGAGGGAGGGCATGCGGTCGCCCTCCTTGTCGGCGAGGACGTCGCCGACGCGGGCGCTGGGGCCGGAGTCCTCGAGGAAGCCGTAGTCGGCCATCCACTCGTCATTGAAGATCTTGGACAGGTAGCCGCGGCCGCTGTCCGGCAGCAGCACCACCACCACGTCGTCCTCGCCGAGCCGCGCGGCGACCTCCAGCGCGGCCACGACCGCCATGCCGCAGGAGCCGCCGACCAGGAGGCCCTCCTCCTTGGCGAGACGGCGGGTCATCTGGAAGGAGTCCTTGTCGGACACGGCGACGATCTCGTCCGCGACGGTCCGGTCGTAGGCGGTCGGCCAGAAGTCCTCACCGACGCCCTCGACGAGGTACGGCCGCCCGGAGCCGCCCGAGTAGACGGAGCCCTCGGGGTCGGCGCCGACGACCTTGACCTTGCCGTCGCTGATCTCCTTCAGGTAGCGGCCGGTCCCGGAGATCGTGCCGCCGGTGCCCACGCCCGCCACGAAGTGGGTGATCCTCCCCTCCGTCTGCTCCCACAGCTCGGGGCCGGTGGAGTGGTAGTGGGAGAGCGGGTTGTTGGGGTTGGAGTACTGGTCGGGCTTCCAGGCCCCCGGCGTCTCGCGGACCAGCCGGTCGGAGACGTTGTAGTAGGAGTCCGGGTGTTCGGGGTCCACGGCGGTCGGGCACACGACGACCTCGGCGCCGTAGGCGCGCAGCACGTTGATCTTGTCGGTGCTCACCTTGTCGGGGCACACGAAGATGCACTTGTACCCCTTCTGCTGCGCGACGATGGCGAGCCCGACCCCGGTGTTGCCGCTGGTCGGCTCGACGATCGTGCCGCCGGGCTTGAGCGCGCCGCTCTCCTCGGCCGCCTCGATCATGCGCAGGGCGATGCGGTCCTTCACGGAACCGCCGGGGTTGAAGTACTCCACCTTGGCCAGGACGGTCGCCCTGATGCCCTTGGTCACGCTGTTGAGCCTCACCAGCGGGGTGTTGCCGACGAGACTGATCATCGAGTCGTGGAACTGCACCGTTGTCTCCGGATGCCGCAGAAGTGGTCTGAGTGGTGCCGCCAGCCTATGGCCTCGGGCCCCGTCGTGGTCCGTGACGGTCGTTCACTCCCCGTTGAGATTGGAGCACGGGCTGTACGGGGCAAGCACAGGGTGTACGGGTTCGAGGAGGTGGCGGCGACGCATGACGAGCATGTCGAGGGCGCGGGTGGCCCGGCGGATCGCGGCCGGCGCGGCGTACGGCGGTGGCGGGATCGGCCTGGCCGGGGCGGCCGCCATGGGGCTGCTGCTGGCGGAGGTGCAGCTGGCGCGGCGCCGGGTGGGCAACGGCACGTCCCCTCATGTGCCGCACGCGGACGGGCGGTACGGCGGTACGTACGCCGGTCCCGGGCAGACGCCGCTGCGGCTGACGATGCTGGGTGACTCCACGGCCGCGGGCCAGGGCGTGCACCGCTCGGGGCAGACCCCGGGAGCGCTGCTGGCCTCGGGCGTCGCGGCACTGGCGGAACGCCCGGTCGAGTTGCGCACGGTGGCGACGCCCGGGGCCCGCTCGGACGACCTGGACCGCCAGGTGGCCCTGGTCCTGGCCGACCCCGGCCCGGTGCCCGACATCTGCGTGATCATGGTCGGTGCGAACGACGTCACCCACCGCATGCCCGCGACCCGCTCGGTGCGCTGTCTGGCCTCGGCGGTACGAAGGCTGCGCACGGCGGGTGCCGAGGTCGTGGTCGGCACCTGCCCCGACCTCGGCACCATCGAGCCGGTCCGGCAGCCCTTGCGCTGGCTGGCCCGACGGGCGTCCCGGCAGCTGGCGGCCGCCCAGACGATCGGAGTCGTCGAACAGGGCGGCCGCACCGTGTCCCTGGGCGACCTGCTGGGCCCCGAGTTCGCCGCGAACCCGCGTGAGCTGTTCGGCCCGGACAACTACCACCCCTCCGCCGAGGGATACGCCACGGCGGCGATGGCGGTCCTGCCGACCGTCTGCGCCGCGCTCGGCCTGTGGCCGGCCGAGGAGGAGCGCCCGGACGCCTCCCGCCGCGAGGGCTTCCTGCCGGTGGCACGGGCGGCCGCGGAGGCCGCCTCGGAGGCGGGTACGGAGGTCGCGGCCGCCATGCCGACCGGGCCGCGGGGCCCGTGGGCCCTGCTGAAACGCCGGCGGCGCCGGCGGGTACCCGAGCAGGAACCGGCTCCCGTCACTCCGTCGAGCTGAGGCGGAGGGAGCCGGGACGAGAAAAGCAAGCGCTTAGAAAACTGCGGCCAGGGTCACACCGCCACACCCGTGACCCAGCCCATACGTACGGGTAACTTCCCAGACAGCCCAGCCAGACCACCCGGTACGTCAATGGAGCCGTGATGCCCGAAGCCGTGATCGTCTCAGCCGCCCGCTCCCCCATCGGCCGCGCCGTCAAGGGCTCCCTCAAGGACATGCGCCCGGACGACCTCGCCGCCACCATCGTGCAGGCCGCCCTCGCCAAGGTCCCCGAGCTGGACCCGAAGGACATCGACGACCTGATGCTCGGCTGCGGCCTGCCCGGCGGCGAGCAGGGCCACAACCTCGGCCGCATCGTGGCCGTACAGATGGGCATGGACCACCTGCCGGGCTGCACCGTCACCCGGTACTGCTCCTCGTCCCTGCAGACCTCCCGCATGGCCCTGCACGCCATCAAGGCCGGCGAGGGTGACGTCTTCATCTCGGCCGGTGTCGAGACGGTCTCCCGGTACGCGTTCGGCAGCTCCGACATGCCCGGCACGCACAACCCGCTCTTCGCCGACGCCGAGGCCCGCACCGCCGAGACCGCCCAGTCCGAGGGCACCGGCTGGCACGACCCGCGCGAGGACGGCCTGCTGCCCGACCCGTACATCACGATGGGCCAGACCGCCGAGAACCTGGCCCGCGCCAAGGGCGTCACCCGTCAGGACATGGACGAGTTCGGCGTCCGCTCGCAGAACCTCGCCGAAGAGGCCATCAAGAACGGCTTCTGGGAGCGCGAGATCACCCCGGTGACCCTGCCCGACGGCACGGTCGTCGCCAAGGACGACGGCCCCCGCGCCGGCGTCACCCTGGAGGCGGTCCAGGGCCTCAAGCCGGTCTTCCGCCCCGACGGCCTGGTCACGGCCGGCAACTGCTGCCCGCTGAACGACGGCGCCGCCGCGCTCGTCATCATGTCCGACACCAAGGCCCGCGAGCTCGGCCTCACCCCGCTCGCCCGGATCGTGTCGACCGGCGTCTCCGGCCTCTCTCCCGAGATCATGGGCCTCGGCCCGGTCGAGGCGAGCAAGCAGGCCCTGAAGCGGGCGGGGCTCTCCATCGACGACATCGACCTGGTGGAGATCAACGAGGCGTTCGCCGCCCAGGTGATCCCCTCCTACCGCGACCTCGGCATCCCGCTGGAGAAGCTGAACGTCAACGGCGGTGCCATCGCCGTCGGCCACCCCTTCGGCATGACCGGCGCCCGCATCACCACCACGCTCATCAACTCCCTCCAGTTCCACGACAAGCAGTTCGGCCTGGAGACGATGTGCGTGGGCGGCGGCCAGGGCATGGCCATGGTCATCGAGCGCCTCAGCTGAGCACCGCACCGTAGCCGCAGCGGCACCGCCCGTGAGGCAATGGCCCAGAACCCGGAAAGCACCAGGGTTCTGGGCCGTTTTGTGATCCAATCTCACCCAGGATGTGACCTATCTCCCTCCATTCGGGGAGATCCCCAGGTCACAGTGGTCACACCCCCTCCCCCGGGACCGAAGCCCTGTCCGTTTCGTGACGCTACGCACTGACAGCTGCTTAGTCCGCCCTTCAAGCTGATGTAGGAAGTCGGGGGTCGACTTTGAACCGGGAGTACGTCAGTGAGCGCCATGCCGATCGCGTTGCTGGTCACCACGGCCGCCACGGGCGCCGTGGGTGTCGCCGTCCTGCGCACCGTCCTGCAGCTGCGCCGACAGGTCGCCGCCCTGCACACCGCGCTGGCCGAGAACCGCGCCGCCATGACCCGCGCCCTGCTGCCCGCCGCCCGTAGCGCCGACGCCGACGAGATACGGGCCGCCGTGGCCGCGGCGCTCGCCGAGGAACGGGAGCGCGAACTCGCCGAGGCGCGGGCGTTCTGGGCCGCCCAGGAGACCCGTGACGCCTCCGACGCGCCGCCCCTGCTGGGCCTGCCCGACACCGATCTGTTCCTGCCCCGGCAGGCCGATTTCGCGGGTCTGGAGCCGGTGTCCGAGCCCGGTGCGGACAGCGAGGAGCCGGCCGGCGAGTCCGCCGAGCTGGCCGCGGCCCGCCGCCGCCACCCCTCCCACCCGGACTTCGTGCCGAACTCCTCGCCGGTGGTGAACGACCACGAGCGCACCGTCGCCACCCTGGAGGAGCTGGCCGCCTCTCGCGTCGAACTGACGGACGTCCGCCCGGGCCCTCTGGGCACCCTCGACGTCTACGTCTTCGCCGACGGCACGACCCTGTGCATGACCCCCGGCCACCGCGAGACGGCAGAACGCCTCGGCAGCGCCCTCCGCGCAGGGCAGACCCCGACCCTCCTGGGCGGCTCGGGCGTCTCCGGCGCCTACACCCTGACGTTCGAGTGCGGCGAGGAGAACGTCTACATCCTGGCGGACCGGGTCATCGCGTCCCTTTAGGGGCTCGGGGCGGTATCGATGTGCGGCTCCGCCGCGTGGGCGCGACCAGCCACACACGACCGGCACCCGCGAACGGCGCTAAACCCCCGCCCGCTTCTGCGCCTCCTCCACCACCCTCACGGCTTCGTCGACGTCCGACTCACTGGGAATCACCACCGCCAGATCATGCCCCGCAACGGTGATCTGATCTGCGGCAGCAAACATCCCCGCATCCGGCATCTCCCGAGGCTCCACATCAGGAGCCTCCAGACGCTGCGCCCTCCGGGCCAACTCCCTGGCGAGCTCCAGAGCCTCAGCGGCAGCGCCCCGCTGCAAGCGGCTCTGGGGCGCAGCCCTCAAACGATCGGCGAAGTGATCCACCGCACGGGTCAGAGGCGTCGTATCAACCACGTCGCGAGCGTACGCGTCGCACCGGGACTGTTGCCAACGGGCGAACACTCAGGCACCGTGACCTGAAGGACCGGCTTACATCCCAGCGTCCGGAGGCGCCGATGTCCCAAGTCTTCTCCGAAGAGACCCATCGCAACATGCTCGCCCGCATCCCCCACTGCACCGGCCGTCAGATCTCCGACTGGCTGCGCACCGTCGACGAAGGCCCGGCGCTCTTCCGCTTCGAGGAAAAGGTCAGCTGGCTCCGGCACGAACACAACCTCGCGTACGGCCACGCCAAGGCCATCATCCACGAGTACGACCTGAGGAGGGCCGCGCGCAAACTGCTCTGAGCGCGCAAGGACAAGGGCCCCGGCCGAAGCCGGGGCCCTTGTCCGTACGACCGTCGCGAACTAGTCGTTGCTGTTGAGGATCGAGATGAGCCTCAGGAACTCCATGTAGATCCACACCAGCGTGAGCGTCAGGCCGAAGGCCGCGAGCCACGCCTCCTCACGCGGGGCGCCGTAGGCGACGCCGTCCTCGACCTGCTTGAAGTCCAGGGCGAGGAAGCAGGCTCCGAGGATGATGCCGATGACGCCGAAGACGACGCCCAGGGCACCACTGCGGAAGCCGAGGCCGTCACCGCCGCCGAACACCGCGAACAGCAGGTTCACGGCCATCAGCAGGATGAAGCCGAGCGCGGCCGCCATCACGAAGCCGTAGAAGCGCCGGTTGACGCGGATCCAGCCGGCCTTGTAGGCGACCAGCACACCGGCGAAGACCGCCATGGTGCCGATCACCGCCTGCATGGCGGCGCCGTCGGCGATGCGGTTGTCGACGATGTTGGACACGACGCCGAGGAAGACACCCTCGAACGCGGCGTACGTCAGGATCAGCGCGGGCGAGGCCTTGCGCTTGAAGGACTGCACGAACGCCAGGACCATGCCGATCAGCGCGGCGCCGATGCCGATGCCGTAGCTACGGCTGATGTTGGCGTCGTCGACCGGCAGCAGGGCCCAGGAGAGCGCCGCGGTGAGGATGAGCACACCGAGCGTGCTCGCCGTGCGCAGGACGACGTCGTCGATGGTCATCCGGCCGGTGGTGGCCGGGGCCTGCGGCGGTGCGCCGTACTGCAGGTCCTGCTGGGCGTAGGGGTTCTGCGCGTACGGGTTCTGCGCGTACGGGTCGCCCGTCGGCTGGGCGTACGGGTTGCCCTGCGTGGCAACAGCGGGACCCCCGGCCTGCGGCGCGGTGTTGAAGCCCGCGTAGCCGTTGTCGCGGCTGAACCCCCGTCGCGAGAAGACCGGGTTTCTGCTCCTCATTTCACTCCTCCATGGCCACCGTGCGTGGCCTTGGCTCAAGAGTAATAGGTAGGCAAAGGATTGACCCTAGTGCTTGGGGAGGATCTTTCCCTCGTCGTGTCGCGCAACACGCTACGCCGCCTCGTGATTCCCCTCACTGGAGGGGGGCCGTCCCTCACCCGCCGAACGGGAAGCCCGTGTACGCCTCGGCCAGGTCGGTCTCGGCCGCCCGCGAGGAGGCGATGCGCTCCAGCCGGGCGAGCTGGAGCCGGTCCTCGAAGCCGGTCGCGTCCGGGGCCCGGTGCAGGAGGGTGGTCATGTCGTAGGAGAACCGCTCGGCCTGCCAGATCCTGCGCAGGCACGTCTCCGAGTAGGCGTGGAGCAGGTCCGGCGAGCCGGTCTCCTGCCGGTGGGTCAGGGCCCGGGCGAACGTCACGACGTCACCGACGGCGAGGTTCAGCCCCTTGGCTCCGGTCGGCGGGACGATGTGGGCCGCGTCACCGGCGAGGAAGAGGCGGCCGTGGCGCATGGGCTCGTGGACGTAGGAGCGCATGGGCGTCACCGACTTCTGGGTGATCGGGCCCCGCTCCAGGCGCCAGTCGTCGTCCGTCTCGAAACGGCGCTCCAGCTCGTCCCAGATCTCCTCGTCGCCCCAGTCCCCGGCGTCCGTGCCGTCGGGCACCTGGAGGTAGAGGCGGGAGACGGAGGAGGACCGCATGGAGAGCAGGGCGAAGCCGCGGTCGTGGCGGGCGTAGACCAGCTCGTCGTGCGAGGGCGGCACGTCGGCGAGGATGCCGAGCCAGCCGAAGGGGTACGTCCGTTCGAAGACCCGGACCAGTTCGGCGGGGACGGCCTTGCGGGCCACGCCCCAGAAGCCGTCACAGCCGACGACGTACGCGCACTCCAGGACGTCCTCCCGGCCCTGGTGCCGGAAGCGGACGCGCGGGGCGTCCGTGTCCGCGCCCTCGACGGCCAGCGCCTCCGCCTCGAACAGCAGCGGGCCGCCGTCCCGCAACTGGAGGGCGATGAGGTCCTTGCAGACCTCGGTCTGGGCGTAGACCATCACGGACCGGCCGCCGGTGAGGGCGGGGAAGTCGACGCGGTGGCGCCTGCGGTCGAAGCGGAGTTCGATGCCGTCGTGGCGCAGCCCCTCACGGTCCATGCGCGCACCGGCACCGGCCGCGCGCAGCACGTCCACGGTCCCCTGCTCCAGGATCCCGGCCCGCTGCCGCCGTTCGACATAGGTGCGGTCGCGGCTCTCCAGGACGACCGAGTCGATGCCGGCGTTGTGGAGCAGCCGGGCGAGGAGGAGACCGGCCGGGCCCGCTCCGATGATGCCGACGGTGGCGCGCATCGGACACCTCTTCTCTCACGGTTCGTTTGTTCGTGTAGTGAAAAATATTTCACTACTTTCGGATGTGAGTTTCCGACGGCATGGGCCCGCTGTCAACGGGCATGCCGTGAACTCTTCAATGAACCATGCAGGGGTCGGAAGGTGCCCGGAGCCGGACTTGAACCGGCACGCCCGCGAAGGGGCAGCGAGGTTTAAGCTCGCCGTGTCTGCATTCCACCATCCGGGCAGGCCATGGGCTCCGCATCGAGGTTCCGAGACTATCGGGACGGGTCCCTCGAACAGCGGAAGGGTGGGCCGATGTTGTCTTATTTTATTGACGTCTGAGGGTGCATCAGCACCTGGAACACGCCATCCGCACTTGCCAATAGCGTTGCGTGCGGCGCTCGGCCATGTATGCGGAATGACGGAATTTCACCGTCTGAACGAGGGCACTCCACCTGTTCTTGACACCTGTCCTCGACACCTGTCCGCCCGGGCTCCCGACATCGGGCTCCCTCAGGGACGCCCGTCATCCCCAGGTATGACGCCGCCTCTCGCGGTCAGACCGAAGTCGCCCTTCGGAACCGGAACAACGGGTGACTACACGGCGCCGTGGGACCCGGACGATGGATTCACATCCGTCCCGAACACCGTCGTCCCGACAGGAGAGTCATCCGTGACCACCGCATCCCTCGCCGACCGGGCCACCACCGTGGCCGCGCGCGCCACGGATCTGTCCAAGATCTACGGGCAGGGTGAGACCCAGGTGGTCGCCCTGGACCGGGTCTCCGTCGACTTCCGGCAGGCCGAGTTCACCGCGATCATGGGCCCGTCCGGCTCGGGCAAGTCCACCCTGATGCACTGCGTGGCCGGCCTGGACACCTTCTCCTCCGGCTCGGTGCGCATCGGCGACACCGAGCTCGGTTCGCTGAAGGACAAGCACCTGACCAAGCTCCGCCGGGACAAGATCGGTTTCATCTTCCAGGCGTTCAACCTGCTGCCGACCCTGACGGCCCTGGAGAACATCACCCTCCCGATGGACATCGCGGGCCGTAAGCCGGACAAGCAGTGGCTTGACTCCGTCATCAAGATGGTCGGTCTGGCGGACCGGCTGGGGCACCGGCCCTCGCAGCTGTCGGGCGGTCAGCAGCAGCGCGTGGCCGTGGCGCGGGCGCTGGCCTCCAAGCCCGAGATCATCTTCGGCGACGAGCCCACCGGAAACCTCGACTCGCGCTCCGGCGCCGAGGTGCTGGGCTTCCTGCGCAACTCCGTCCGTGAGCTGGGCCAGACGGTGGTGATGGTGACGCACGACCCGGTCGCCGCGGCCTACGCGGACCGGGTCGTCTTCCTCGCGGACGGCCGGATCGTCGACGAGCTGTACCGCCCGACGGCGGAGACGGTCCTGGACCGTATGAAGGCCTTCGACGCCAAGGGCCGCACCAGCTGATCCCCCGTCAGGACCGACAGGACTGAGAAGAAAGAACCCATGTTCCGAACCGCCTTGCGCAACGTGCTCGCGCACAAGGCCCGGCTCCTGATGACCGTCCTCGCCGTGATGCTCGGCGTGGCCTTCGTGTCGGGGACCCTGGTCTTCACCAACACCATCTCCGACGCCTTCCAGAAGAGCTCCGCCAAGGGCTTCGACCAGGTCGACGTCGCCATGACCGCGGACTACCAGGAGGCCGAGGGCGACAAGGTCGGCAAGCTCCACGACCTGACCCGGGCCGTGCTCGACAAGAGCGAGCGGGTGCCCGGGGCCGAGTCCGCCATCGGCGTCGTGCAGGGCTTCACCGCCATCGCCGACAAGGACGGCAAGCTGATCGGCCAGGGCTTCCAGTCGCAGGGCGGCAACTACTGGGGCGCCGAGGACCCCCGCTACCCGCTGGTCAGCGGCCACGCGCCCAAGGGCCCGGGCGAGATCCTCATCGACTCCGAGACGGCGAAGCGCGCCGGCTACGAGGTCGGCGACACCGTGCGGATGTCCGTCGACGGCCCGGTCCTGACCCCGAAGGTCACCGGCATCTTCACCACCGACGACGGCAATGTCGCGGCCGGCGGCAGCCTCACCCTGTTCGACACGGCGACCGCCCAGAAGCTGCTGGGCAAGCCGGGCGTGTACGACCAGATCGACGTCAAGGCGAAGCCGGGCGTCTCCCAGACCGCGCTGAAGACCGAACTGGACAAGGCCCTGCCCGAGGGCACCGTCTCGACCACCACCGGCAAGCAGCTCGCCGACGACCAGGCGGAGTCGATCTCCCGGTCGATGAGCGGCATGCAGACGGCCCTGCTGGTCTTCGCCGGCATCGCCCTGTTCGTCGGCACGTTCATCATCGCCAACACCTTCACCATGCTGGTGGCCCAGCGCACCAAGGAACTGGCGCTGATGCGGGCGGTCGGCGCCTCCCGCCGGCAGGTGACCCGGTCGGTGCTCCTGGAGGCCTTCGTGGTCGGCGCGATCGCCGCCGTGGCCGGGCTCGTCGCGGGCATCGGCATCGGGGCCGGACTGCGCTCGCTGATGGGCTCGTTCGGGGGCGGGACCGTGCCCGACGGGCCGCTGGTCATCAAGCCCACCACGATCGTCGCCGCGCTCGCGGTCGGCATCCTGGTGACCATGCTGGCGGCGTGGCTGCCGGGCCGCCGGGCCGCGAAGATCCCGCCGGTGGCGGCCATGAACAGCGTGCACGCCAAGGCCACGACCAAGTCGCTGGTGCTGCGCAACACGCTGGGCGCCCTGGTCTCGGCCGCGGGCATCGCGGTGGTCCTGGCGGCCTCGACGATGGACGGCTCGGACGGCCAGATGCCCATGGGCCTCGGCGCGGTGCTGCTCATCGTCGGCGTGTTCATCCTGACCCCGCTGCTGTCCCGCCCGCTCATCGCTGCCGCCGCGCCGGTGCTGCGCGTCTTCGGGGTCTCCGGCAAGCTCGCGCGGCAGAACTCGGTGCGCAACCCGCGCCGTACGGCCGCCACCGCCTCCGCGCTGATGATCGGCCTGACCCTGATCACCGGCATGACGGTGATGGCGGGCAGCCTCCAGCAGGCCATCGAGAAGATGGCGTCGTCGTCGGTCAAGTCCGACTACGTGGTGTCCATGGCGAACGGCAACCCGCTGTCGCCGGACGTCGAGAAGAAGCTGGAGCAGGCCGAGGGCGTCAGCGCCACCAGCCCGATGGTCAACGCCGAGTCCCGGATCGACGGCCGGTCCGAGTACCTCACCGGCGTCAACGGCGCCGCGATCGGCGAGTTGGCCGACCCGAAGCTCGACTCCGGTTCCTTCGAGGTCGGCGGCGGCCGGATCGTCGTGGACAGCGAGACCGCCAAGTCCAACGGCTGGAAGGCCGGCTCCGCCTTCACCGCCTCCTTCGAGGACGGCGAGAAGCAGAAGCTGACGGTCGCCGGGACCTACGAGGGCAACGAGTTCCTGAGCGGCATCCTGATCGACCAGAAGACCCTCGTCCCGCACGCGTCGGACCCGTACAACATGAGGGTCCTGGTGAAGACCGCCGACGGCGTGTCCGGTGCGACCCAGGACAAGCTGGAGAAGGCCCTCGGCACCAACCCGGCCATCAAGGTCCAGGACAAGCAGGACATCTCCAACGAGATCGCGCAGATGTTCACGCTGATGCTGAACATGGTCTACGGACTGCTCGCCATGGCGGTGATCGTGGCCGTCCTCGGCGTCATCAACACCCTGGCCATGTCGGTCTTCGAACGCTCCCAGGAGATCGGCATGCTGCGGGCGATCGGCCTGGACCGCAAGGGCATCAAGCGGATGGTCCGTCTGGAGTCCCTGGTGATCTCCCTGTTCGGCGCGGTGCTGGGCATCGGCCTGGGCGTGTTCTTCGGCTGGGCGGCCGGTGAGCTGCTGGCCACGAAGATGGCGACGTACGAACTGGTCCTGCCCTGGGCGCGGATGGGCCTCTTCCTGCTGCTGGCCGCGACGGTGGGTGTCCTCGCGGCACTGTGGCCGGCCCGGCGGGCGGCCCGGCTGAACATGCTGGAAGCCATCAAGGCGGAGTAGCGGACACGCGAGGGCCCCTCTTCCACCGGTGGGAGAGGGGCCCTTCGCCGTTCTCAGTTCCAGGTGCGGGCGCGCAGCGGCATGCCCGACGCACCCGATTCGGGGGTCCGTACGGCCAGGACCTGGTTGACGCCGATGCGGTTGCGTTCGAAGGCGAGCGCGGAGGCGGCCATGTAGAGGCGCCAGACGCGGGCACGGCCGGGGCTGGTGAGCCGCACGGCTCGCGCCCAGTCGGCCTCCAGGCGGGCCACCCACCGGCGCAGGGTGAGGGCGTAGTGCTCGCGGATCGACTCGACGTCCCGCACCTCGAAGCCGGCCCGCTCCAACTGGGTGACGGTGCTGCCGACGGGCTGGAGTTCGCCGTCGGGGAAGACGTAGGAGTCGATGAACGCGTCGACGCTGTACGCCGTCTCGTCCCGCTGCGGGCGGCGGGCGATCTGGTGGTTGAGCAGCCGCCCGCCGGGCGCCAGCAGGGCGTGCAGATCGGTGGCGTAGTCCAGGTACCGCTCGGCGCCGACGTGTTCGGCCATGCCGATGGAGGAGATGGCGTCGTGCGGCCCGTCGCGGACGTCGCGGTAGTCCTGGACGCGGATCTCGACCTTGTCGGTGAGGCCCTCGTCGGCGACGCGCTTGCGGGCGTAGGCGGCCTGCTCCTGGGAGAGCGTGACGCCGACGACTCGCACCCCGTGCTCGCGGGCGGCGTGGATGGCCATCGAGCCCCAGCCGCAGCCGACGTCGAGGAGCCGCTGACCGGGCCTCAGGCCGAGCTTGCGGCAGACCAGTTCGAGCTTGTCGTGCTGGGCCTGTTCGAGGGTGCTGTCCGGGGTGGGCCAGTAGGCGCAGGAGTACACCATGGACGGGCCGAGGACGATCTCGTAGAAGTCGTTGCCGACGTCGTAGTGGTGGCTGATCGCGCGCCGGTCGCTGTGCTTGGTGTGCAGGTGGCGGCGAGGGCTGCGGACCTCCTCGGGAGGCGGGGCGGGCGGCAGCGGGCTCCCGGCGAGCTTGACGAGGCCGCGTACGGCGGAGCGCGCCTCGGGGTCGCGCAGGGCCTGGGCGAGGGTGCGGGCGTCCTCGCCGCGCTCCCAGACGAGACCGGCCATCAGGTCGAGGGCGGCGTACAGATCGCCCTCGATGTCGAGGTCGCCCGCCACCCAGGCGCGGGCCAGGCCGAGTTCGCCGGGCTTCCACAGCAGGCGGCGCAGGGCGCGACGGTTGCGTACGACCAGGGTCGGCGCACCCGGCGGGCCCGCCTGCGAACCGTCCCAGGCGCGGATGCGCACCGGGAGCGGAACTCCCAGCAACTGTGTGAAGAGGCCCTGCAGCCGCGGCGCGGCGTCTGCCATGGTGTACACCTCCGTGACGAGCAATCCCGGAATGTCCGACACCACGTAAACACCCGCGGGGCCCTGCCGCAGTCCCCGGCGCGCGTCATGTCTGGGCAAAACCGCTACTTCGGCCGCGCCGGTGTGCCACGGCCGGCGCACACGCCGAAGGACCTCCCGCACCACGGATGGCGGGAGGTCCTTCGGTCAGGACGGTGCGGAACCGGGCGTCAGGAGGCCTTGGCCTTCTCCTCGGTCTTCTGCTCGGTCTTCTGCTCGGCCTTCTCCTTCGGCGGGGCGGCCACCGGGGCCGGCTTGGCGGCCTCGTAGAACTCCTCGCGCGGGGTCTCCATCGCGCCGAGGGAGACGACCTCGCGCTTGAGGAACATGCCGAGCGTCCAGTCGGCGAAGACGCGGATCTTGCGGTTCCAGGTCGGCATCGCCAGCCCGTGGTAGCCACGGTGCATGTACCAGGCGAGACGGCCCTTGAGCTTGATCTTCATCTTGCCCATGACGATCATCGCGACGCCCTTGTGGAGGCCGAGGCCGGCCACCGCGCCCTTGTTGGCGTGCGAGTAGTCCTTCTGCGGGAAGCCCCGCATGCCTGACAGGACGTTGTCGCCGAGGACGCGGGCCTGGCGCAGCGCGTGCTGCGCGTTCGGCGGGCACCAGGCGTTCTCGTTGCCCGCCTTGCGGCCGACCAGGTCCGGCACCTGGGCGTTGTCGCCCGCGGCCCAGATGTAGTCGGTGCCCTGGACCTGGAGCGTCGTCGCGCAGTCGACGTGGCCGCGGGGCCCGAGGGGCAGGCCGTAGCGGGACAGGACCGGGTTGGGCTTGACGCCGGCGGTCCAGACGATCGTGTTGGAGTCGACCTCGAGGCCGTTCTTCAGCACCACGTGGCCGTCGACGCAGGAGTCCATGGAGGTGGACAGGTAGACCTCGACACCGCGGCCCTCGAGGTGCTCCTTGCCGTACTTGCCGAGCTTGGGACCCACCTCGGGGAGGATCTTGTCGGCGGCGTCGACGAGGATGAAGCGCATGTCCTCACGGGACACGTTCTTGTAGTACTTCGCGGCGTCGCGGGCCATGTCCTCGACCTCGCCGATGGTCTCCGCGCCGGCGAAACCGCCACCCACGAAGACGAACGTGAGGGCCTTGCGGCGGATCTCCTCGTCGGTCGTGGAGTCGGCCTTGTCGAGCTGCTCGAGGACGTGGTTGCGCAGGCCGATGGCCTCCTCGACGCCCTTCATGCCGATGCCCTGCTCGGCGAGGCCGGGGATCGGGAAGGTGCGGGAGACCGCGCCGAGCGCGACGACGAGGTAGTCGAAGGGCAGCTCGTACGCCTCGCCGACCAGCGGGGCGACGGTGGCGACCTTGCGGTCCTGGTCGATGGTGGTGACCCGGCCGGTGAGAACCTCCGCCTTGGGCAGCACGCGTCGCAGCGGGACGACGACGTGACGCGGGGAGATGTTGCCGGCGGCGGCTTCCGGGAGGAAGGGCTGGTAGGTCATGTACGACCGGGGGTCGACGACCGTGACGGTCGCCTCGCCGTAACGCATCTTCTTGAGGATGCGCCGAGCTGCGTACAGGCCTACGTACCCACCGCCTACTACGAGGATCCTGGGACGCTCCGTGGTGCTCATGCCATCGAGTATCCACCCGCCTCAGGGGGGTACCTCGTGCGCCCCTTCACAAGCTCCGACAGGGGGCGTGTTATCCTCCGCGACTCGCGTGATCCATGTCATGGTGACAACCGGGATCCTTTGTGCGTCCTGAGCCGTTGTCAATGCCGCGTGAGCTGCCTCTCTGACCCGAAGAGGCCTCCGTGAGGCGCCATCGGAACCGGGTTCCGGACCCTGCCCGAAGCGCCCCCATATCACGCTTCTGAACGTGTTCAAGGGCCGGTTGGGCCCCCAGATGGGTCAACCGGACCCTTGTTGTCGCTCTGGAGGGCCGAATTCCTTGTGAAGAACTTCACGAACTTTTCCGACGAGCCGTCGCCGAGGCACCCGATCAAGCCCTCCGGAGGCGCTCAAACGTGATCCATGCCTGCTCAGAAGCAGGTCGGGCCGACGGTCGGCCGATGCCGTCGAGGTCCGCTCACGCACGCGATTCGCCGATCCGCAGGGTGGAGTACACGCAGATGCGGACACTGACCTCATGACTGAGAACACCGTGACCGTACGGGAAGCACGCGCGCGCCTCGCCGACCACATCAACCGGTCCGAAGAAGGCGTTCCGACCGTCATCACGCGCAACGGCGCTCCGGTGGCCGCCGTAGTCCCGATCGCGGACTTCGAAGCCCTGGAGGAGGCCGCCGATGTCATGCTGGCGCGCGAAGCCGCAGCGGTCCTGGCCGAGGGCGGCGCCACCGTGACGATGGCGGAGCTGCTGGCGGACCTGTTCACCGAGCGGGACGGCGAGACGGCGTGAGGTACGCCTTCAGGTTCACCACGGCGGCTCAGCGGCAGCTGCGGGCCCTCAGCCGGCCCGACGCCATGCGCATCCTGGCCGCACTGACCGCGCTCGGCGAGGACCCGTACCGCGAAGACGCCGACGTCACCGGCGGGGCGTCCACCGCAACCCGTAGGCGGTCAGGCCAAGGACCAGCCGATGCCGTCGAGGATGTCGTGCTCGCTCACCACGACCTCCTCCGCGCCGATCCGCTCCATGATCGACAGGAGCACGAGGGCCCCCGCGCCGATCACGTCGACCCGGCCCGGGTGCATGGAGGGCACGGCCGCGCGCTCGGCGTGCGTGGAGCGCAGCAGCCACTCGGTGATCTCGCGGACCCTCTCGCGGGAGACCCGGGAGTGGTGGATGGCCGCCGAGTCGTACTCGGGCAGTTCCTGGACGATCGCCGACACGGTCGTCACGGAACCGGCCAGGCCGACCAGCGTGCGGGCCTCGCGCAGCGGGACCGTCTCCTCGGCGAGGTCGAGGGCCGCCTCGATGTCGGCCCGCATCGCCGCGATCTGCTCCGGCGAGGGCGGGTCGCTCACCACGCCGTCCCGGACCAGGTGCCGCTCGGTCATGCGGACGCAGCCGACGTCCACCGAGCGCGCCGCGCGCACCCCGTCGTCGCCGACCACGAACTCGGTGGAGCCGCCGCCGATGTCCACGACGAGGTAGGGCTTCGCGAGGTGGTCGTGCCCGGTGAGCTCCTTGGTGGCGCCGGTGAAGGAGAACTCGGCCTCCTGGTCCCCGGAGATCACCTCGGGCTCGACGCCCAGGATGTCCAGCACACCGCTCACGAACTCGTCCCGGTTCTCGGCGTCCCGGGAGGCGGAGGTCGCCACGAACCGCAGCCGCTCCGCCCCGTGCTCCTTGATGATCCCGGCGTACTCGCGGCACGCCGCGAAGGTCCGCTGCAGCGCCTCGGGGGCGAGCCGGCCGGTGCGGTCGACGCCCTGCCCGAGCCGCACGATCGTCATCCTGCGGTCCAGGTCGACCAGCTCACCGGTGGCCGGGTCCGCGTCCGCGACCAGCAGGCGGATGGAGTTCGTACCGCAGTCCACGGCGGCGACACGGGTCACTGGGCGGCCTCCTCGGCGGTCGTCGCGCCCGTCACGCACGGGCCCTTGCGCCACCACTCCGGCAGCATCGCGATCGCCTCGTCCCCGAGCGGGTTCACGCCGGGCCCGGCGGCCAGCGAGTGGCCCACGAGCACGTGCAGGCACTTCACCCGGTCCGGCATGCCGCCCGCGCTCGGGAAGTTCTTCAGCTCCTCGATCTCGTCGCGCCGCCTGATGTAGTCCTCGTGCGCCGCCCGGTAGGCCGCCGCCAGCTCCGGGTCCGAGGCGAGCCGCTCGGTCATCTCCTTCATCACGCCGTTCGCCTCCAGCGTGCCGATCGCCGAGGCGGCGCGCGGGCACGTCAGGTAGTACAGCGTGGGGAACGGCGTGCCGTCCGGCAGCCGCGGTGCCGTCTCGACGACGTCCGGCTGCCCGCACGGGCACCGGTGCGCGATCGCGCGCAGACCGCGCGGGGGCCGGCCGAGCTGCTGCTTGAAGGCCTCGACGTCCGCGTCGGTGGGCTCGGTGCGCGGGGTGGTCGGCGGGGGCGTTTCCATGACTGTGTTCAGGCTGTCTTTCTCTGATCGCCGCTGGGGGTCAGGTCACTGACCGGAGGCGTCGGACTTGTCGACGCCGTCCCAGACGTTGGAGTACCAGGGGCGGTCGGCCGCCCCGAGGTCGTTGCGCGACTGCTTCGCCGCGTGCGGGTCGACGACGATGAATCCCGTCTCCCCCGGCATGACGTAGTGCAACCGCTGCCGGATCTGCTGCTCGGCGTACGCGTCGTCCTGCCAGCGCGCCTTCTGGTCGCGCAGCCGTTCGACACGTTGCCGGGCCTGCTGCTGTTCCTTCTGGAGGTCGTCGATCTCGGCGCCCTGCGAGACGTACTCGCGCATCGGGTAGGCGAGCGCCACGATCAGCGAGCACATCACCAGGGCGAGCAGCGCGGCCCGGCCGGTCAGCCGGGAGCGGCGGGCCTGGCGCCGGGTCTGGGACCGGTAGACCCGGGCAGCGGTCTGCTCGCCGAGCAGCCGGATCCTGGTCGCGGTGGAGAACCGGTCCCGGTCCTTCACGGCCATGTCTCCCCGCCTCCCGCTCCACCGTCCGATGCGCGTACGTCCCCGCACACGGTACGGGACCGAGTACGGGGACGTACGTACGACTGGCTCAGGCTTGACCCCGTAAGGGTCAGCCCTTGCTGTGCTTAATAGTTCGCAGAGCGAAACCGGGGGAACGCGCTGCGGCCGGCGTACACCGCCGCGTCGTCGAGGATCTCCTCGATGCGCAGCAGCTGGTTGTACTTGGCGACGCGCTCGGAGCGGGCCGGGGCGCCGGTCTTGATCTGGCCGCAGTTGGTGGCGACGGCCAGGTCGGCGATGGTGACGTCCTCGGTCTCGCCGGAGCGGTGGGACATCATGCACTTGAAGCCGTTGCGCTGGGCCAGCTCGACGGCGTCCAGGGTCTCGGTGAGCGAACCGATCTGGTTGACCTTGACCAGGAGCGCGTTGGCCGCGCCCTCCTCGATGCCGCGGGCGAGGCGCTCGGGGTTGGTGACGAACAGGTCGTCGCCGACGAGCTGGACCTTGTCACCGAGCTTGTCGGTGATGGTCTTCCAGCCCTCCCAGTCGTCCTCGAACAGCGGGTCCTCGATGGAGACCAGCGGGTACGCGTCGACGAGCTCCGCGTAGTACTCGGTCATCTCGGCCGCCGAGCGGTCCTTGCCTTCGAAGGTGTAGACGCCGTCCTTGTAGAACTCGGACGCGGCGACGTCGAGGGCGAGGGCGATCTGCTCGCCGGGGGTGTAGCCGGCTTCCTTGATCGCCTCGAGGATGAGGTCGAGGGCCTCGCGGTTGGAGCCGAGGTTCGGGGCGAAGCCGCCCTCGTCGCCGAGGCCGGTGGCCAGGCCCTTGCTCTTCAGGACCTTCTTCAGCGTGTGGTAGACCTCGGCGCCCCAGCGCAGGGCCTCGGAGAAGGACTCCGCGCCGATCGGGGCGATCATGAACTCCTGGATGTCCACGTTGGAGTCGGCGTGCGAGCCGCCGTTCAGGATGTTCATCATCGGCACCGGCAGCAGGTGCGCGTTCGGGCCGCCCAGGTAGCGGAACAGCGGCAGGTCGCTGGCCTCGGAGGCGGCGTGGGCGACGGCGAGGGAGACGCCGAGGATGGCGTTGGCGCCGAGGGAGCCCTTGTTGTCGGTGGCGTCCAGGTCGAACATCGCCTGGTCGATCAGGCGCTGCTCGGTGGCGTCGTAACCGACGAGCTCCGGGCCGATCTGCTCGATGACCGCGAGAACGGCCTTCTCCACACCCTTGCCGAGGTAGCGGTTCGAGTCGCCGTCGCGGAGCTCGATGGCCTCGAAGGCGCCCGTGGAGGCGCCGGACGGGACGGCGGCACGACCGGTGCTGCCGTCGTCGAGGCCGACCTCGACCTCGACCGTGGGGTTGCCTCGGGAGTCCAGGATTTCCCGGGCTACGACGACGTCGATGGACGGCACGAGCATCTCCTTCTTGATGTGACGCGGGTACGCGGGCCGCTCGGGCCCTGCGAGGTGCGGGCCGGTGGCTCGCGACATGAGCCTAACCGGCTCGGGCCGATCGGCCACCGGGTCGCCCACCCCATGGACAGAACCGAGAGTAAATTGTTTCCGAACGGAACAAAGCCGGTGCGCAAAGACCGCCGGAAGAAACCCGGCAGAAGAAACCCCGCCCCGGTGCGTACGGGGGGAGACGCACCGGGGCGGGGAGCCCGTGGGGACGGGGGCCGCCCGGGACGGGCGGGGGCCGCTGCTTACTTCAGGTGCAGCTGCTGGCCCGGGTAGATGAGGTTGGCGTCCGTGACGATGTCCTCGTTCAGCTGGAAGAGCTTCTCCCAGCCGCCCTCGACCTTCTTCTCCGTGGCGATGGAGCTGAGGGTGTCGCCCTTGACGACCTTGTACTCGCCGTCGCCCTTCTTGACCTTCTTGCCGGTCGGGGTGGTGACGGTCTTCTTGGCGGCCGGACGCTCGTCGGAGCGGGAGGCCGGCTGCTGCTGGGTCTCGCGGGACTCGGTGCTCTGCTGCTGGCTCTGCTGCGAGGAGCTGCCGGAGTCGGCGGAGTCACCGGAGGAGCCGCTGCCGGTGGAGGCGCCCGACAGGCCCTTGCCGCACACCGGCCAGGCGCCCTTGCCCTGGCTCGCCAGGACCTTCTCGGCGACCTGGATCTGCTGGTCCTTGCTGGCCTTGTCGGCGGTCGAGGCGTACTGGGTGCCGCCGTACGCGGACCAGGTGGAGGCCGAGAACTGCAGACCGCCGTAGTAGCCGTTGCCGGTGTTGATGGACCAGTTGCCGCCGGACTCGCACTGGGCGACGGTGTCCCACTCGGAGGTGGTGGCGGCGGAGGCGGTGCCGGTCGCCATCAGCGGGGCGGCGACGGCGGCGCCGGTGACACCGGCGACGGCGATGGCACGGCTGGCCTTGGACGGACGGCGGTGCTTGCCATTGCTGGAAAACAGCATGGAGAGATCCCCTCACCGACGCCTGCGAGGTGAGCTGTCGGGTTCGGGCCGGTTGAGTTGCCCGGCCGCGTCCCTCCCGGGACACGGCTTCACCCCTAGCCCTTCCGGCACAAGTGGCCGGTCGGGCACCTACCTTGGGTCCCCCGCTCCTGCCTACGGCGCTTGACGCGACGACTGTTCCCGTACGGCCGCTGGCAGGATTCGGCGTTGCGGCAGCCGGGGCTCGTGGTGACGAGCGATCACGACGGTAGACACGCGATCCGCCGAATTTCAAAGACGATCAAGGCTTCTGAGATCTATCTCTCACGGGCCTCAAACGGGACATTCACCGCGAAACAGGACGTGAACTCGCGCGGTTTCGGGGCGACTTCCGCCCCGGTTTCCGCAGTGTCCGAACGGCTACTTCTCGTCCGCTTCGCCCTCCACCGCGAGCTTCTCACCGGGACGGATGAGGTTCGGGTCGGCACCGACGGCCTTCTTGTTGCCGTCGTAGAGCTCGTGCCATCCGCCGCTGAGGTCAAGGGAGTCGGCGATGGACCAGAGGCTGTCGCCGACACCCACGATGTAGGAGCCTTCGGAGGCGTCACGGGAGTCCCCGTCGCCGCGCGAGGCGTGACGGCCCGTGGACTCGTCCGTACGGCTGTCCCCGGACGCGCCGGTCTCGTCGGCACTGGGGCCGCGGTGCCGGCCGGAGCCGGTGTCGGTCAGCGCCGAGGACTCGTCGTCCCGCTGCGCGTCGTCGGACTTGTCGCTCTCGGAGGTGGCCGAGGGGGAGGCGTCGGGCTGCCGATCCTTCGACGAGTCTCTGTCGTCGGACGTGGAGTCTTCACCCTTCGAGGCCGACGGCGTGTCAGGCGACGACGACGGAGAAGAGGAGGGGCTTTCGGAAGGAGACGAGCCGAGCGAATCGAGCAAACCGGGCGAGTCCGTGGAACCGGACGCGTCGGAGGAGCCCGAGGAGTCCGACCCCTTGCCCTGCTCCAGACCCGAGAGCAGTCCGCAGGTGCGCCAGGCGCCGACACCCTGGTCGGCGAGGATCTTCTCGGCCACGGCTATCTGCTGGGAGCGGCTGGCCAGATCGGCGCTCGCGGCGTAGTCGAGTCCGCCGTACTTCTCCCAGTCGTCCTGGGAGAGCGCGAGGCCGCCGTAGTAGCCGTTGCCGCTGTTCTGGCTCCAGGCGCCGCCGGTCTCACAGTCCGCGACCCGGTCCCAGGTCGTGCCGTCGGCCGCACTGGCACCGGAGGCCCCGAGGAGCGGGATCGCGATGGCGGAGCCGGTCACTCCGGCCGCGACGAGGAGAGCCGGAGCCTGGCGGGGGCGACGGTGCCGACCGTTCCCGGAGAGCATACGGAGACCTTTCGCGAGACAGCAGTGACCGGCACGAGGCAACCCCCGAGCCGTATTGATGGGTGAACGTATCGGCAGACGATCACTTGTCACAAGTTCATGCCGCGCAGATCACGTGAAGATCACAGCTCTGATGTTTCGTCACTCTTGGCCGGTGCGAACTCCACCGGCAGCGTGCGCAGCCCGCGCATGATGAGTCCGCCACGCCATCTCAGCTCGGCCGGGTCCGCCGCGAGCCGCAGGTCGGGCAGGCGGGTGAGGAGGGTGGCGAGCGCCGTCTGGCCCTCCAGGCGGGCGAGCGGGGCGCCCAGGCAGTAGTGGATGCCGTGACCGTAACCGAGGTGCTGGTTGTCGCGGCGGGAGAGGTCGAGCACATCCGGGTCCGCGAACCGCTCCGGGTCCCGGTCGGCGGCGGCCAGGACCACGAGGACCGGGTCGCCGGGTGCGATCCGCTGCCCGCCGATGGTGAGCGGCTCGGTGGCGAAACGCCAGGTGGCGAGCTCGACGGGACCGTCGTAGCGCAGGAGTTCCTCGACGCCGGTCTCGAGGAGCGCGGTGTCGTGGGCGGCCAGGGACCGCTGGAGCCGCTCGCGCTGCCCGGGGTGGGTGAGCAGGGCGTAGGTGCCGTTGCCGATGAGGTTCACGGTTGTCTCGAAACCGGCGAACAGCAGGATGAAGGCCATGGCCGCGGCCTCGTTCTCGGTGAGGTGCTCACCGTGGTCGGAGGCGCGGATGAGCCCGGAGATGAGGTCCTCGCCCGGGGCGGGTTCGGCGGGCAGCGCCTCCCGCTTGCGGTGGATCAGATCGGCGAGGTAGCCGCGCATCTTCTTCACGGACCGCGCCACCCCGCCCCGGGGCCCGCCCTGGTGACGGATCATCATGCCCGCCCAGTCCCGGAAGTCGTCCTGGTCCTCGCGCGGGACGCCGAGCAGGTCGCAGATGGCGTAGATGGGGAGCGGGAAGGCGAACTCGTGGATGAGGTCGGCGGACCCCTTCTCCGCGAACCCGTCGATGAGACGGTCGGTGAGCTCCTGCACCCGTGGCGCGAACTCGGCGACACGGCGGGGTGTGAACGCCTTGGACACCAGCCGCCGCAGCCGGGTGTGGTCCGGCGGGTCGATGTTCAGCAGATGCGTCATCAGCTCGGCCTTGCGCTCGCCGGGGATACCGGTCTTGCCCTTGGCATGCGCGGGCTCGGCGTGATGCGCCGGGTTCTTGGAGAGACGGTTGTCGGCGAGGGTCTGCTTGGCGTCGGCGTACCGCGTGACCAGCCAGGCCTCCACACCGCTGGGAAGCCGCGTCCTGTGGACGGGGCTGTGCTCGCGCAGCCAGGCGTAGGCGGGGTAGGGGTCGCTCGCGAACTCCCAGGTGAAGAGGTCGGGAGCGGCGGGCGGGCTGGGCTGGGGCTGGTCGGTCACTCCTCGACCGTATCCGGCTCACCGCGGGCCCCCTGCCCGCCCGGGGGCCTGCTCAGCCCTCGGCCTCCCTGATCGCGTCCCGGTACGCCCGGGCCGCCGCCCTCAGGGCCGCCTCCGGGTCCACGCCCTCCGACTCCGCGCGGACCGCCAGGGCCAGCAGCTCGTAGCCGACGCCCTCGACGGGCGGGAGGGGTATGTCCAGGCCCGCGGTGCGGGCGCGGGACGCCAGCTTGGCGGCGAGGGCCAGGCCGGGCTGGCCCAGGGGGATGCCCTCGGTGATCGAGGCGCGCTGCTTCTCGACCGCCTTGGTGCGCAGCCAGTGCTCCTTGACCTCCTCGGGCGTGGTGGCCGTCGCGTCGCCGAAGACATGCGGGTGGCGGTGGATCAGCTTGGCGACGATGCCGGCGGCCACGTCGTCGATGGAGAAGGCCTCCGCCCCGTCCTCCGGGCGGCCCTCCTCGGCGATCCGGGCGTGGAAGACGACCTGGAGGAGGACGTCACCGAGCTCCTCGCGCAGTTCGTCACGGTCGCCCTCCTCGATCGCCTCGACGAGTTCGTACGCCTCCTCGATGCCGTACTTGGCCAGGCCCTCGTGGGTCTGCCGGGACGACCACGGGCACTCGGCGCGGATGCGGTCCATGACCTGGACGAGGTCGAGGAGACGGGCGCCCGGCAGGTCGTAGGAGGCGGGGAGCAGCTCCAGCTCCGGCATGGCGACGCGTCCGCCGCCGGCGAGGCGGGCCAGGCCGTCCGTCAGGGCCGGCTCGCCCTCGCCCGTCGCCACCACGACCACCGTGCGGCCGCCGGCGCAGGCGCCGACCAGTTCCTCGGCGGTCGGGGACGCCTCGTCCACCGATATGCCGGCCTCGCGCAGGTAGGGCAGCTGCGGGTGCGCGCCGTCCGCGCACAGCACCCGGTCGGCCGCGTGCAGGGCCTGCCAGGCGGGCCAGGACAGCAGGCCGGGGGCGACGCGGTGGCTGGTGGTGAGCAGGACGATGCGACCGGGGGCGGGGTCGGTGGCCTGGTCACGGCCGGTGGCCCCGGCGGGGCCCGGGGTGGCTTCGGGGCTGTTGGCGTTCACGGTTCGAAACTAACCCACGCCGCCGACAGCGCCGGAAGTTGTCCACAGGCCCCCGCGGGCGGACGTACCGCTACATGTTCTGCTGCGTCTGGGCCGCCGTCACGTCCCGGACCCACGGTGTCTTGGCGTCGGCGCGGCTGCTCTTCTGGACGTCCCAGGTGCCGTAGCGCGGGTTGAGGTCGACGTTCAGGTCCTCGGAGGCCTCGGACAGGGCTTTCCAGAACTCGGGCCGGCTCGTGTCGGTGCCGAGTTTCTGAGCGAGCTTCTGGGCCTCCAGCTGGAGGCGGAGGTTCTCCTCGAGGCGCTCCGGCGGGATGCCGTACTGCTGGAGCCAGGTCGTCTCCAGCGCCTTCGCGCCGCCCGCCTGCTCCTCCAGGCCGGAGCGCATCTCCTGGATCTCCTTGCGGGTGACCGTCACACCGGCGTTCTCGGCGGCGCGGTGCAGCACCCGGTCGAGGACCATGGTGTGCAGGGTGTCGCGGGTGAGGGTGCCGGTTCTGGCGATGGCCTGCTGGTACTGGGCCTCGTTCTGCACGGCCGCGCGCTGGGCCGCGCGTACCTCGCCGACCCTCTCGTCCAGCTGCGCGACGGTGATCCGCTGACCGCCGACCACGGCCGCGGCGCCGGGATGGGCCTCGTTTCCGCAGGCGGTGAGCAAGGGCGCCGCGGCGGCGATCGCGGCGGTGAGGACGAGCGCGGTGCGACGGCGGCGGCGGTGCAAGGGAACCTCCCGAGGAGATTGTGCGACGGTGCACAAAGTCTTGCGATGATCGATGGTAGGCAGTGGGCAGGCTCTGGCCAACCCATTCGACCAACGATTCACCGGGACTTCCGGCACCGCCGCGCCCCTGCCGGGACAGCGGTCAGCCGCGGACCTGCCCCAGCCACTGCAGCGTCCGGCGGATCTCCCCGCCCAGCGGGTGCCCGGGGCCGTGGGTGCGCTCCACGTCGTGCAGCAGCCGGGCCAGGGTGTCGTGGGCGGCGGCGCGGTCGCCGAGGGCGAGCAGGAGATGCCCGATCCGGCGGCGGACGTCGTGGGCGAGCTCGGGTCCGCCGGCGGCGACGTACTGGTTCTCGTAGTACGGCAGCACCGCCCGGTACTCGGCGAGCGCCGCGGCCGGTTCGCCCAGCTGTTCGAGGCACTGGGCGACCTCGTAGCGGAACCGCAGGGCCTGCGGGTCGGCCTGGCCGGCCTCGGCCGCGCGTTCGTCGGCGAGGCGGCGCAGCTCGGGCAGGGCGCGCCGGTACTGGCCGTCGTCCAGGAGCGTGGCCGCGTACTGCTTGCGCAGGGTGCGCACGACCGGGGAGTGCTCCCCGTGCTGGTCGGCCGCGGCGGGCAGGATCGCGCCGAGGATGTCGACGGCCTGGGTGATGCGGCCCTCGCCGAGGAGCCGTTTGACCTCGTCGACGGAGCGGGCGATGTCCGTGTTCCCCGCTGTCTCGGTGACGGGTGTGGCGGGCGCGGGCTGGGGCGCGGGGGTGCGCGCACGGTCGGGCCAGGGGGCGTGCGGGCGCAGGAACGGGCGGGTGGGATCGAGGGCCGCTCCGGTGGGGGTGCCGCGCGCGGGCAGCAGCGGCTCCAGGTGTTCGTACACCTCCTGCGCGGAGGCGGGCCGGTGCTGCGGGTCCTTGGCGAGCAGGCGCAGGACGAGGGTCTCCAGTGCCTCCGGGACCTCGGGGCGGATGCGGCGTACCGGCAGCGGCGGCTCGTACAGGTGCCGGTGCAGGACGCCGAGCGCCGTGGAGCCGGAGAACGGCACGTCGCCGCTGAGCAGTTCGTGCAGGACCACGCCGAGCGCGTACAGGTCGGTGTACGGGCCGACCGCACCGCCCATCGCCTGCTCCGGCGCCATGTAGGCGGGCGAGCCGATCGGGGTGCCGGTGTGGGTGAGGCGCGTGGTGTCCGTGTCCATGACGGAGGCGATACCGAGGTCGAGGACGGTGACCGTGCCGTCCTGCTTCACCATCACGTTGCGCGGCTTGAGATCGCGGTGGACGATCGGCACGGCGTGCACGGCGCTCAGCACAGCGCACAGTTGCGCCGCGACCGCGACCGCCCACTGCCAGGGGTACGGAGTGCGCTCGGCGAGATGACCGGAGAGGTCGGCGCCGTCGATGTACTGCATGACGAGGAACAGTTCCTCGCCCTCACTGCCCGCGTCGTGCACCGTGACCAGGCCGGGGTGGTCGACCTGCGCGGTCACCCGGCACTCACGCACGAAACGCCGGCGCAGTTCCTCCGCGTCCTGTCCGGCCACCTTGTCTGGGCGCAGCAGCTTCACCGCCACACGCCGGTCCAGCCGCTGGTCGTACGCCGCCCAGACCTGCCCCATGCCGCCCTGCCCGAGCAGCGTGGACAGCTCGTAGCGGCCGGCGACGACACGTCCTGCCGCCGCGCTCACCTGCCGCCCTCGGCATCACCCGGGGTGCCGTCCGCGCGGCCGTCCTGCCGGCGCAGATAGTCGCTGAGCTCGTCGAGTTCGGCACGTACCTGGTCGATGCGGGCGGGCGCGGGGCGCTGCGGGGACGGGGGTATGGGGTGCTGCGGCGTCTGGTGCGACGGGGGCTGCGGCGGCGCCTGCGGGATGGGCGTGGAGGCCGGGGTGTAGGGCGACGCGGGGTGCGGATAGCCGTACGGGGGCTGGGACTGCTGGGTGGGGACGGTCGGCGCGTGGGGCGGCGCGTAGCCGGCGAACTGCCGGGGCCGGGCGCCGTGGTGGCCGATGTCCACGATCAGGAACCACACGGCCGCGCCCACGCCCAGCAGCAGGATCAGGGCCAGCGCGATGTCGGTCCGGTAGTCGCTCTCCGGCAGGACGCCGATCACCGCGAAGCAGGCGATGGACGCGGGCAGGCTCACCCAGGCCGCCGCCCAGTCGAGGGCCCGTCCGCGCAGGAAGGCCACCCGGAACAGCGGTACGCAGGCCAGGAAGCCGCAGGTGAGCACGCCGGCTGCGGCGAACAGCACGCGCAGGGAGATGACCGTTGCCGCGCTGCGGGAGGGCGGCGCCGCGCCTTGGCCGTACATGACTGCTCCTGGACCGGTGTAGCCGATGGGAAGGGGACGTGCGAGTGACAGAGCACGGTGGGGAATCCGAGCGTATAGCCCGACACGGACAACTGGTCACGGGTTGTACCGAACCGTTGTCGTGCTGATCACTTCGCGAGCCAGGAGCGGGGAGAAGAGGCCCCTCACGAGGCCCCTCACCGGCGTCTACAGCGGGTGCCGCATCCACACGTTGGGCTCGACGTACACCGCGTACCCGCGCTCCGCCTCGCAGCGCACCGGCACCAGAGCGCCGGGCACCTCGATGTCACCCGAGGTGTCGAAGGGCAGCCCCGTCCAGCGGCGCCAGTCGTCCAGCGAGGCGGACACCGTCATGGACGCCGGTGCCACGGAGTCGATGGTGGCTCCGGCCCGGGCGTGGACCCTCAGCCAGGGGTCCTGGGGCAGGCCGTCGGGGCGTACGCGGTGGGCGTACTCCTCCATCGGGGTGTGCGGTTCCAGGTGCTTGGCGTTGGGGCGGACCGGGGCGACGACCTCGCGGAAGCCACGGGCCCGGGCGTTGTCGCGCATGGCCGACAGCATCAGCCCGGACAGGCCGCGGCCCTGGGCGTGCGGGGCGATGGACACCGAGATCGCGCTGACCGTGTCGGGGCGGATCCCGCGACGCAGGTCCGAGAAGGCCCACACGAGGATCTTGTCCCAGCCGTTCGCGGGCAGCCGGCCACGGCCCTCGGCGTCCAGGGCGAACGGCACGCTGTAGGCGTTCGCGACGACCTCGCCCCGCTCGTCCTCGGCGAACAGGACGTACTCCGGGAGTTCGGCGGCGATCCGCGGGAAGTGCGCGGCGCCCACGAGGTCCTGGATCACGAACTCGGGCCAGCTGTCCGCCATGGCGACGACGCGCTCCAGCATGTCCGGGCGGTCGGCGAGACTCGATATCTTGTGCTGCATACGGCCACGGTAGGCAGCGGACACCCGGACCCGGAACCGAATTACCCGGCAGCCGCCGGGACCTGGCGCCGCTTCAGCCACCGCACTGCGTCAGCATCATCCGCTTGTCGGCCGCCGTGACGGGGAGGTCGTACTTCAGGGACACCTGGGCGAAGCGCACCGCGTAGGAGCAGCGGATCCGCTTGCTGGGCGGCAGCCAGGACGCGGGGCCGGAGTCGCCCTTGGAACCGTTGGTCGGTCCGTCCACCGGGACGAGGTTGAGCGGGTCGTTCGCTATGGCCTCCCGCTTGTCCTTCGTCCAGCGCGAGGCGCCCATCTGCCAGTCGTACGACAGCGGCATGACGTGGTCTATCTGGACCTTCGTCGCCCGGGACTTGGTCCACTCGATGGCCTGCCCGGTGTACGGGTCGTGCAACGTCAGTTTCACGACGACGCAGTCGGAGCCCGACCGGAAGCGGAGATCCTCACCGTCGCGTTTCAGGAGGTCGTTGCGCGTATCGCACCCGTTGCGCGCGAAGGGCACGTCGCCCGGCGCCGAGTCCATCCAGGCGTAGCCGAACTCGTCCCGCTCGTAGCCCGTCCTCGGGCCACGCCCCTTCGTCTCCACCTTCTCGATCACGGCCCGCGCTCGCGCCCTGTCCCGGGTGGACGTGATCGCCGCCAGGCCCGGCTTGGTGCCGTCCGGGTTGTCCAGCGGGCTCACGGCTCGTCCGTCACCGGCGGCCGGGACGCCGGAGCCGGAGGGTCCGCCGCCGCCGTCGGGCGGGGCCAGGCCCTCGCAGCCGGTCAGTGCCGAACCGGCGAACACCATCGCGACAGCCAGTACCGCCCCGCCCCTCAGACGCGCCACCGTGCGCCCCTCCCCTGCTCGCCGTCCCGCCCGGTACGGGGCAGCCTGTGCCTGGGCTCCACCGTAGCGAGGAAGAGGTACAGACCACAGCGGTACTAAAGGGGCATTCTTTGCATCCCGCGCGTATCGTCGGTCGTGAATGACCTCTGGAAGGAGCTCTGCATGGGTATCTTCGACAAGTTCAAGGGCCAGGGGAGGCACAAGGCCAAGCAAGGCTCGGACACCGCGGAAAAGCGGATGAACGAGAAGACCGGCGGCAAGTACGAGGACCAGATCGACGCCGGGCAGCAGCGGGTCGAGGGGTCGCTCGGGATGGACCGCGACCGCGACCGGCCCGAGGGGCAGTAAGGCCTCCCAGGGGCAGTAACGCCTCCTGCTTCGGAGGCCGTCCGCGGCGACACGGCTCCTGCGGGCGGCTTCCCGCGCCGCGGGGAGACCCGTGCGGTGCGCTCTTGACCTTGACACTGACGTCAGGGTCCGACGATCCCCGTATGACAGCTCCGCACCACAAGACCCCGCGCACCGTGCTCGTCACCGGTGCCGGTACCGGCATAGGCCGCGCCACTGCCCGCGCGTTCGCCGACGAGGGCGCTCACATCGTCGCGGTGGGCCGCCGCGAGGCGCCCCTCGCCGAGACCGCCGCCCACGACCCGTCCCGCATCAGCCCGCTCGTCGCCGACGTCACGGCGGCCGACGGCCCCGAGGCCATCGTCCGCACGGCACTCGACCGGCACGGCCGGATCGACGTCCTCGTCAACAACGCCGGCATCGTGAGCCCGCAGTCCCTGCGCACCTACACGCGCCCCGCCGTCGAGCCCCTGCTCGCGACGAACCTCGTCGCTCCCGTGCTGCTCGTCCAGGCCGCGCTCCCCGCTCTCGAGGACAGCCGCGGCGTGATCGTGAACGTGACGACGTCCGTCGGGCAGCGCGGCTGGCCGGGCAACTCCCTCTACGCGGCCGGGAAGGCGGCCCTTGAAGTGCTCACCCGCAGTTGGGCGGTCGAGCTCGCCCCGCTGGGGATCCGGGTCGCCGCGGTGGCCCCGGGGGCGATCGACACACCGATCGGCGAGCACTCGGGCCGGACTCCCGAGCAGCAGGCCGCCGTCCGGGCGTGGCAGCTCCGGCACACGCCCCTCGGCCGGGTCGGACGCCCCGAGGAGGTCGCCTGGGCGATCACCGGACTGGCTTCTCCCCAGGCCTCGTTCGTCACCGGCGTGGTCCTGCCGGTGGACGGTGGCGCGGTGGTCACATGAGACTGACGCTCATGGCAGAACCTCTCACGCGGACCACGCGGACCACGCGGACCACGCGGACCGCGCGGACCATGCGGATCGGTGAACTCGCCGAGGCGACCGGCACGACGCCGCGCGCCCTGCGCCACTACGAGCAGGCGGGTTTCATCACCTCCGTGCGCGCCGCGAACGGCTACCGCCTGTACGACGCCGGTACGGCCGTCCGCGTCCGCAACGTCCGCCGGCTGCTGGAGGTGGGCCTCACGCTGGACGACGTACGGGTGTTCCTGCCCTGCCTGGACGGTGACGTCACGGCAGGGCCCGCCTCCGACGAGGCGCTCCGGGTCGCCGCCGGGCGCCTCGCGGTGCTGGACGCGCGCATCGCCGCGCAGGTCGCGGTCCGCGACCGGCTGGCGGCGGCTCTGCACGAGGCCACCGGCACCCGCGTACGCCCGGTGGCCTGACGGCCCCTCGCCCCAGGGCCTGCCCGACAAGCCCTGGGCCGGCTGTCAGGAACCCAGCCCGGCCCCTCGGACGAGACCGACCCTCAGGAGCCCAGCACCGACGTCAGGAACTCCCCGACCCACGCCAGCAACTCCCGCCCGACCAGCGGCTTCCCGCCCACCTTCGCGGTCTTCGGGCGCGGCACCAGCACCTGGTGCACCGCGGGCTTGATGACGACCCCGGGGTACAGCCGCTTGACCCGCAGCTCCTGCGACTCGCGCAACTCCACCGGCGCGAAGCGGATGTTGTTGCCCTGGAGCACGATCTCGCCGACGCCGCAGGCGCGCGCGAACATCCGCAGACCGGCGACGAGCAGCAGGTTCTCCACCGGCTCGGGCAACTTGCCGTAACGGTCGACCAGTTCCTCGCGGACCGCCTTGATGTCCTCCTCGGAGTTGGCGGAGGCGATGGCGCGGTACGCCTGGAGCCGGAGGCGCTCGCCGGGCGCGTAGTCGTGCGGGACGTGCGCGTCGACGGGCAGCTCGATCTTGACCTCGAGCGGCGGCTCCTCCTCGATCTCGCCGGTCTCCAGCTGGCGCCGGTAGTCGGCGACGGCCTCGCCGACCATCCGCACGTACAGGTCGAAGCCGACACCCGCGATGTGGCCGGACTGCTCGCCGCCGAGCAGGTTGCCCGCGCCGCGGATCTCCAGGTCCTTCATCGCCACGTACATGCCCGCGCCCATCTCGGTGTGCTGGGCGATGGTGGCGAGCCGTTCGTGCGCGGTCTCGGTGAGCGGCTTCTCCGGCGGGTAGAGGAAGTAGGCGTAGCCGCGCTCCCGGCCACGGCCCACCCGGCCGCGCAGCTGGTGCAGCTGGGAGAGGCCGAAGTTGTCGCCGCGCTCCACGATGAGGGTGTTCGCGTTGGAGATGTCGATGCCGGACTCCACGATCGTCGTGGAGACCAGCACGTCGAACTTCTTCTCCCAGAAGTCGACGACGACCTGCTCCAGCGCCTGTTCCGACATCTGCCCGTGCGCGGTGGCGATGCGTGCCTCGGGGACGATCTCGCGCAGCCGGGCGGCGGCCCGGTCGATCGACTCGACCCGGTTGTGGATGTAGAAGACCTGGCCCTCGCGCAGCAGTTCACGGCGGATGGCCGCGCCGATCTGCTTCTCCTCGTACGGGCCGACGAAGGTCAGCACCGGGTGCCGTTCCTCCGGCGGGGTGGTGATCGTCGACATCTCGCGGATGCCGGTCACCGCCATCTCCAGCGTCCTGGGGATCGGGGTCGCGGACATGGTCAGCACGTCGACGTTGGCCCGGAGCTTCTTCAGCTGCTCCTTGTGCTCGACGCCGAACCGCTGCTCCTCGTCGACGATGACCAGGCCCAGGTCCTTGAACTTCGTCTCGGACGAGAACAGGCGGTGGGTGCCGATGACGATGTCGACCGAGCCCTCGCGCAGGCCCTCCAGGACCGCCTTGGCCTCGGTGTCGGTCTGGAATCGGGAGAGCGCCTTCACGTTCACCGGGAACTGCGCGTACCGCTCGCTGAACGTCCCGAAGTGCTGCTGCACCAGCAGGGTCGTGGGGACGAGGACGGCCACCTGCTTGCCGTCCTGGACGGCCTTGAAGGCGGCCCGGACCGCGATCTCGGTCTTGCCGTAGCCGACGTCGCCGCAGATCAGGCGGTCCATGGGGACCGTCTTCTCCATGTCCTCCTTGACCTCGGCGATGGTGGTGAGCTGGTCGGGCGTCTCCGCGTAGGGGAAGGCGTCCTCCAGTTCGCGCTGCCAGGGGGTGTCCGCCCCGAAGGCGTGCCCGGGGGCGGCCATGCGCGCGCTGTACAGCTTGATGAGGTCGGCGGCGATCTCCTTGACCGCCTTCTTGGCGCGGGCCTTCGTCTTCGTCCAGTCGGCGCCGCCCAGGCGGTGCAGGGTGGGGGCCTCGCCGCCGACGTACTTGGTGATCTGCTCCAGCTGGTCGGTGGGGATGTAGAGCCGGTCGCCGGGCTGGCCGCGCTTGGCGGGGGCGTACTCGACGACCAGGTACTCGCGGGTGGCGCCCTGCACGACGCGCTGCACCATCTCGATGTAGCGGCCCACGCCGTGCTGCTCGTGGACGATGTAGTCGCCCGCCTCCAGGGTGAGCGGGTCGATGGTCTTGCGGCGCCGGGCCGGCATCCGGGCGCCCTCGCGGCCGGACGCCTTCTGCCCCGACAGGTCGGTCTCGGTGAGGACGGCGAGTCTGAGGGCCGTGTCGACGAAGCCGTGCTCGATCGAGCCGCACGCCACGTGCACGAGGGACGGGGAGATCTCGGCGAGGTCGGCGTCGAGGCGGGCCGCGATGCCCTCGCCGCCCAGCACCTCGACCGTGCGGGCCGCCGGGCCGTGGCCCTCGGTGACGAAGACGGCGCGCCAGCCGTCGGCGAGCCAGCCCTTGGTGTCGGCGAGGGCCTTGGCGGTGTCGCCGCGATAGGTCTCCGGGGCGTGCATGCCCAGCTTGAGCGTGTCCTGGTCGAGTTCCTCGTCCGCGGCGAACGGCGACACCGACCACCACATCATGTCCAGCTCGCGGGCCCGGTCACGGACGTCCGCGATGGACCACAGGGAGGCCGCGCCGACGTCGATGGGCGCCTCGCCGCCGCCGGCGGTCGCCGCCCAGGAGGCCTGCAGGAACTCCTGCGACGTGGCCACGAGGTCCGACGCACGGGTGCGCACCCGCTCCGGGTCGCAGACGACGGCCATGGCGCCCTTGGGCAGCACGTCGAGCAGCAGCTCCATGTCGTCGACGAGGACCGGCGCGAGGGACTCCATGCCCTCGACGGCGATGCCCTCGGCGATCTTGCCGAGCAGTTCGCCCAGCTCGGGGTGCTGTTCGGCCAGGGCACGCGCACGCGCGCGGACGTCCTCGGTGAGCAGCAGTTCGCGGCAGGGCGGCGCCCACAGGCCGTGCTCGGCGACTTCGAGGGAGCGCTGGTCGGCGACCTTGAAGTAGCGGATCTCCTCGACGTCGTCGCCCCAGAACTCGACGCGCAGGGGGTGTTCCTCGGTGGGCGGGAACACGTCGAGGATGCCGCCGCGGACGGCGAACTCGCCGCGTTTCTCGACCAGCTCCACGCGCGCGTACGCCGCGGCCGCCAGGGCGTCGACGATCTCCTCCAGGTCGGCGCTCTGCCCTGTCCTCAAGGAGACCGGTTCCAGGTCGCCGAGGCCCTTGACCTGGGGCTGGAGCACGGACCGTACGGGCGCCACGACGACGGAGACGGGGCCGGTCTCGGGGTCGTCGGGGCGGGGGTGGGCCAGGCGGCGCAGCACGGCCAGGCGGCGGCCGACGGTGTCGCTGCGGGGGCTGAGCCGCTCGTGCGGGAGCGTCTCCCAGGACGGGTACTCCACGACCTCCTCCGGCGGGAGGAGGGAGCGCAGGGCGGCGGCCAGGTCCTCCGCCTCGCGGCCCGTCGCCGTCACGGCCAGCACCGGGCGGCCCGTGTCGCGGGCCAGGCCGGCGACCGCGAAGGGGCGGGCGGCAGGGGGGCCGACCAGGTCGACGTGCATGCGGTTGCCGTCTGCGGCTGCCTTGATCGCTTCCGCGAGGGCGGCGTCCTTGACTACGGCGTCGAGCAGACCGTGCAAGCTCATGGGGGCTTTTTCCGTCCAGGGGTGGGCAACACGACGGGCCCGACGCGCGCCGCGGGCCGGGGGGTCTCCAGCGTACGACGATGCGGGGCCGTCCGGTGGGGCTGTGGACAACGCCTGTTCCCGCCTGAGGCCGGAGCGCCTGTTTCCGCCGAGGGCCGCCCAACCTTCACAACGTCACCCCCACCCGTTGTTCTCGCCACGGCATGATCGGTCCGGTCCCACCGGTCCGGCGGTACCCCTCACCCGTAAGGCACGGCATGCCCGCCCCCACCCTCCAGGTGTCACAGCCCCTCATACCGGCGCCGGTCGCCCAGCCCCCGGGCTACCGGCCTCCTCGCCCCGAACGGCGGGACCCCTGGGTCCTCGCCACCGTCCTCTTCGCCGCCTACGCGGCCGTCTCGGTCGGCCGGTACCGGCACATGGCCACGCTCTCCTGGGATCTGGGCATCTTCGAGCAGGTCGTCCGGGCGTACGCGCATCTGCGGGCGCCGGTGTCGGACCTCAAGGGGCCGGGGTTCGACATCCTGGGTGACCACTTCAGCCCGGTGACGGCCCTGCTCGCCCCGCTGTACCGGCTCTTCCCCTCGCCGGTGACGCTGCTGGTCGCGCAGGCCGCGCTCTTCGCGCTGTCCGCGGTGCCGGTCACCCGCGCCGCCGCCCGGCTCCTCGGCCGGCGCCGCGGTCTCGCGCTCGGTGTCGCGTACGGACTGTCCTGGGGAGTCCAGCGCGCCGTCGACTTCGACTTCCACGAGATCTCTTTCGCCGTCCCGCTGATCGCCTTCTCGCTGGAGGCCCTCCTCGCCGGCCGGTGGCGCGCGGCCCTGTGCTGGGCGCTCCCCCTGGTGCTGGTCAAGGAGGACCTGGGGCTGACACTGGCCGCGATCGCGCTCGTGGTCGCCTGGCGCGCGGGCGGCGCGGCACGGCGGCCGGTCGTGTACGCGCTCGCCACCGCGGTGTTCGGTGCGGCGGCGACGGTGCTCGTCCTCACCGTGGTCATCCCGTCGTTCAACACCACCGGCGGCTACGACTACTGGACCAAGGTCAGCGATTCGGGCACCCCTCTCGACGGCCTCGGCACCAAGCTGCGCACCCTCGCCTGGCTGCTGATCCCCACCACGGGGCTGCTCGCCCTGCGTTCCCCGCTGCTGCTGATCACGCTGCCGACGCTCGGCTGGCGCTTCCTGTCCGGCGACGCGCACTACTGGGGCCCCGACTGGCACTACAGCGCGGTCCTGATGCCGGTCGTCTTCCTCGCCCTCGCCGACGCCCTCCCGGCCACCCGCCGCAGCACGCGCGCGTGGCTGCGCTCGTACGCCGCCCAGGTGCCCGCCGCCGTCGCCGCGGCGGCCCTGACGCTGACCACTTCGCTGCCGCTGGCGCAGCTCACCCGGGCCGAGGTCTACCGCGAACCCGCCGCCGTGTCGGATGTCGAGGGACTGCTGGCCCGGATCCCCGACGACGCCACCGTCGAATCGAACATCGGCCCGATCAGCCGGCTGACCTCGCGCTGCCGGGTCTACTGGCTCGGCGGCTCCCAGGGTGTCGCACCGCGGTACATCGCCCTGGAGAACATCGACGAGCGCTACCGTGACCCCGTGGGCTACGCCCGGAAGCTGCACCCCGGAGCCGAGTACGCCGTCGCCGGCGAGTCCGGCGGGTACGTGGTCCTTCGGCGGCTGACCGCCGCCTAGCGGTGTCCCCCACCGAGTCGCACACACGCGGGACCCGCCCCGGAGGCGATGCCTCCGGGGCGGGTCCGTCCCCCGCAACCCCCGTGTGCGGTGGGGCTCTGCGGGCCGGCGGGGCGGCTACTCGGTCGCGATCGCGTTCAGGACGTTCATGCGGCCTGCCCGGAACGCCGGGACCAGTGCCGCGAACAGTCCCACGAACGCCGAGCCGATGAAGACGCCGATGATGGTCGGCCAGGGGATCTCCAGGATCCCCAGTCCCTCCAGGGCGAGCAGCTGCTGTGCGGTGGCGCCCCAGCCCATGCCCAGTCCGAGGCCCAGGAGGGCGCCGAAGAGGGCGATGACGACGGACTCCATGCGGATCATGCGGCGCAGCTGGCGGCGGGAGAGGCCGATCGCCCGCATCAGGCCGATCTCCCGGGTGCGCTCCACCACCGACAGGGCCAGGGTGTTCACCACGCCCAGGATGGCGACGATGATCGCCAGGGCCAGCAGGCCGTAGATCATGTTGAGGAGCTGGCCGATCTGGTCCTTCAGGGCGTCCTTGTAGTCGGTCTGGTCGCGCACGGTGTACTGCGGGTAGTCGTGCAGCGCCGACTTCAGGGACTTGTAGGCGGCGTCCTGCTGTCCCTCCTTGGCGGTGGCGAAGAGCAGCGTGTCCAGCGGCATCTTGTCGGCCGGGACGTACTTGGCCATCGTCGAGATGGACGTGTACATCGCGCCCGCGTCGATCACGACGTCACTGCTGGTGATCGCCCGGACCGTGAGGTCGGCGGTACGGCCGTCCTTGAAGGCCACCTTGATCTTGGAGCCGAGGCTGATGCGGTGGTCCTTGGCGAACTTCTCGTGCACGGACATCGAGTCGGGCTTGTAGGCGTCGGGGAGCTTGCCGGCGACCGTCTCGGTGCGCAGGTCCGTCGCGTAGGACGGGTCGGCCGCGGTGATCGCCGTGTCCTTGAGCGTCTTGCCGTCGGGGGTGGTGAAGTCGGCCTCGGTCCACTTGTACTCGGTGACCCGCTCGACGTCCGTCGCCGACTTCGCGGCCTTGACCGCCTGCGCGGTGATCAGCTGGCCGCTGTCGGACTGGATGATGAAGTCCGTGCCGACGGTCTTGTCGAGCTGGTCGGTGGCGGACGCCACCATGGAGGAGCCGACCACGGACAGGCAGGCCACCAGGGCGAGACCGATCATCAGCGCGGCGCCGGTCGCACCGGTGCGGCGCGGATTGCGCAGGGCGTTGCGCTCGGCCATGCGGCCGACAGGGCCGAACATGCGCAGCAGGACGGCGCCCAGGACACGGACCACGCCACCGGCGAGCAGCGGGCCGATGACCACGAACCCGATCAGCGTCAGCACCACGCCGAGGCCGAGCCACAGCGAGCCCTCCTTGGCCTTGTCGGCTGCGGCCGTCAGGTACAGGGCGTAGCCGCCGACGCCGGTGAGGACGGTGCCGATCACGCCGCGTATCCAGCCGGACTTGGCGTCGGCGGGGGCGCCCGCGTCGCGCAGTGCGGCCATCGGGGAGATCTTGCCGGCGCGCCGGGCGGGCAGGTAAGCGGCCAGGACGGTGACGACGACGCCGAGGACGAGTCCGACCACCGGGGTCGTCCAGGCCACGGTCAGGTCGTCGGTGGACAGTTCCATGCCCATCTGGCCCATGAGCTTCATCAGGCCGACCGCGAGGCCGACGCCGGCGCCCACGCCGAGCACCGATCCGACGAGGCCGAGCAGCAGCGCCTCGGCCAGCACCGAGCGGTTGACCTGCTTGCGGGAGGAGCCGATCGCCCGCATCAGGCCGATCTCGCGGGTGCGCTGGGCGACCAGCATGGAGAAGGTGTTGATGATCAGGAAGATGCCGACGAGGAAGGCGATCCCGGCGAAGCCGAGCATCGCGTACTTCATGACGTTCATGAAGCCCTCGACGTCCTTCTGGTTGGCGTCGGCGGTCTCCTTGGCGGTCTTCACCTGGTAGTCGCCGCCGAGTTCGGCCGCGACGTTCTTCTTCAGCTGTGCGTCGCTGACGCCGGCGGCCGCGGTGACGTTGACGTTGGTGTAGACGCCGGTCTCGCCGACCAGGGTCTGCTGGGCGGTCTTCGTGTCCAGGTAGAAGATCGCGGCGCCGGGGTTGGTGACGGTGAAGTCGGCGATGCCGGAGATCTTCGCCTCGTGGGTGCCGACCGCGCTGATCACGCCGATCTCGTCACCGAGCTTCAGGCCGTGCTTGTCGGCGGTGTCGGCGTCGACCATGATCTGGCCGGCGTTCTTCGGGGCCGCACCGGAGGTGATCTTCATGGTGCGGGCGTCGTTGCCGTTCCAGCTGCCGACGATGGTCGGGGCGCCGCTGGAGGGCGAGAGGCTGTCCTTGTCGGCGTCGACGACCGTCACCGACGTCGAGAACACCGTGCCCTCGGCGGACTTCACGCCCTGTGTCCCGCGGACCTCGCCCAGCACGGAGGCGGGCATGACCGGCGGCTTGCCGTTGTCGGAGGTCGTCTCGCCGCTGTCGGAGGCGCCCTTGCCGCTCACCGTCACGTCCGAGGACGTGGCCGCGAAGAGCTTGTCGAACGTGGTCGACATGGTGTCCGTGAAGACGAGGGTCCCGCAGACGAAGGCCACCGACAGCAGGACGGCGATCGCGGAGAGCGCCATCCGGCCCTTGTGCGCGACGAAGTTGCGCAGGGAGGTCTTCATGACGGTCATGACGTGCGCCCCCGGGCGTCGAAGTCCTTCATGCGGTCCAGGACGGCCTCCGCGGTCGGCTTGTACATCTCGTCGACGATGCGGCCGTCGGCGAGGTACAGCACACGGTCCGCGTAGGAGGCGGCGACCGGGTCGTGGGTGACCATCACGATCGTCTGGCCCAGTTCGTCGACCGAGCGGCGCAGGAAGCCGAGCACCTCGGCGCCGGCGCGCGAGTCGAGGTTGCCGGTCGGCTCGTCCCCGAAGATGATCTCGGGCCGGGCCGCCAGCGCCCGCGCCACGGCGACGCGCTGCTGCTGTCCGCCGGAGAGCTGGGTGGGCCGGTGCTTGAGCCGCTCGGCGAGCCCGACGGTCTCCACGACCCGCGCCAGCCACTCCTTGTCGGGCCCCCGGCCCGCGATGTCCATGGGCAGCGTGATGTTCTCGAGGGCGTTCAGCGTCGGCAGCAGGTTGAACGCCTGGAAGATGAACCCGATGCGGTCCCGGCGCAGTTGGGTGAGCTTCTTGTCCTTCAGGCCGGTGATCTCGGTGTCGTCGAGGTAGATCTGACCGCCGGTGACGGTGTCGAGTCCGGCGAGGCAGTGCATGAGCGTGGACTTGCCGGACCCGGAGGGGCCCATGATCGCGGTGAACTGGCCGCGTGCGATGTCCACGTCGACGTGGTCGAGGGCGACGACCCGGGTCTCACCGGACCCGTACGCCTTCACGACCTGCCGCGCCCGTGCGGCAACGGCCGTACGCCCTCCAGTACCCCCGTGCCTGGGAATGGTCACAGCCGATGTCACGGTATGTCTCCTATGTCGGTCAACAGATGGTGAAGTGCCTCAAGTCTTCCGGCGGGGAGGGGTCCTGCGCCCTGGTGCTCAGCGCAGTCTTTTCCTGTGGAAAACCCCACCCCCGCCGGTGTGTGAAACCGCCCCCCAGCGGCGTAAAGCCAGGTTAAGGACGGGCCCCTCCCCGTCTCGTCCTCCGCCGGTACGAACCCTCCCCAGGTCGTAGTACGGAGGTCCCCCTAGGGGCAGTCCACCGAAGGGTGGAGACCGTCTCAGGGTTCGCTCCACCCGACGGCCCATTCAGGCTCCACCCTCCCGCCGCGTCAGGGTCAAGTGGGAAGCTGTCCGGCGGCAGATAGGTGCAAGGGGCAGTCAGAACCGAGGGAAGGGTTCCGGGTGGGGAGCACCAGACCGGCGACACATGAGGCCGCACGACCCGCCACGACAGGCCGGCGCGGAGCCGTCGTCGCTGCCCTGATGCTCTCGATGGCGCTGGCGGCGCTCGACGCCACCGTCGTCTCCACCGCCGTCCCCCAGATCGTCGGGGATCTCGGCGGATTCTCCGTCTTCTCCTGGCTGTTCTCCGGCTACCTGCTGGCCGTGACGGTCACCCTGCCCGTCTACGGCAAGCTCTCCGACACCTTCGGCCGCAAGCCGGTCCTCGTCGCCGGTTCGGTGCTCTTCCTGCTGGGCTCGCTGCTGTGCGCGCTGGCCTGGAACATGGCGGCGCTCATCGCGTTCCGCATCGTGCAGGGCCTGGGCGGCGGCGCGCTCCAGGGGACCGTGCAGACCCTCGCCGCCGACCTGTACCCGCTGAAGGACCGCCCCAAGATCCAGTCGAAGCTGTCCACCGTCTGGGCGGTGTCCGCGGTCGCCGGCCCGGGCCTCGGCGGGATGCTCGTCGCGTACGCGGACTGGCGCTGGATCTTCCTGGTCAACCTGCCGATCGGCGCGGTCGCGCTGTGGCTGATCGTCCGTCACCTGCACGAGCCGGAGCGGGAGAGGGGCGCGCACCCGCGCGTGGACTGGGCGGGTGCGCTCGCGGTGTTCGCCTGCGGCGGCGTCCTGCTCACGGCCCTGGTGCAGGGCGGGGTGGCATGGCCGTGGCTGTCGGCGCCCTCACTCGCCCTGTTCGGCACGGGACTTGCCCTGGCCGGGGTCGTGGTCCTGGTGGAGCGCCGGGCGGCGGACCCGATCATCCCGGGCTGGGTGTGGCGGCGCCGGACGATCGCCGCGGTCAATCTGGCCCTGGGCGCGCTGGGACTGCTGATGGTGGCGCCGACGGTCTTCCTCCCCACCTACGCCCAGTCGGTGCTGGGCCTCGCGCCCGTGGCAGCCGGATTCGTGCTCTCCGTGTGGACGTTGAGCTGGCCCATATCGGCTGCGCTCAGTCAGCACGTGTACCGGCGGATCGGCTTCCGCAACACCGCGATGCTGGGCATCGGAGCGGCCGCGCTGGTCCTGTTCGCGTTCCCGTTCCTGCCCTACCCCGGGCAGGCGTGGCAGCCGACGCTGCTGATGCTGCTGCTCGGCGCCGCGCTGGGACTGTTCCAGTTGCCGCTCATCGTCGGTGTGCAGTCGACGGTGGGGTGGGCCGAGCGCGGCACGACCACCGCGTCCGTGCTGTTCTGCCGGCAGACCGGCCAGACGATCGGCGCGGCGGTCTTCGGCGCGGTCGCCAACGGGGTGCTGGCCGCCCGGCTCGGCGGGGCGAGCGACCTCGACTCGGTGACCCGGGCGCTCGACTCGGGCACCGCCCCGGAGGTGACCCGGCGGGCGATCGCCGACGCGGTGCACGCGGTCTACCTGGGCGCCTCGTGCGCGGCGACGCTGGCGTTCCTGGTGCTGCTGTTCCTCGCGCCCCGGAAATTCCCGGTCCTCAAGGACTGACGGTACGTATCCTCCCGCCCATGCTGACCTTGGAACCGCTGCGGGCGGATCACGCGGACGCGGTGCTGGCCTTCGAGCGGGAGAACCGGGCGTACTTCGCCCGGACGGTGCCGGACCGCGGGGACGCCTACTTCACGCCGGCGGGCTTCGCCGCACGTCACCGGGCGCTCCTGGCGGAGCAGGACGCGGGTGTGTGCCGCTTCCACGTCGTCCTCGGGGAGGAGGGCGAGCTGATCGGCCGCGTGAACCTGATGGACCTGGTGGACGGCAGCGCGGAACTGGGCTACCGCGTCGGCGAACGCGCGGCGGGCCGGGGCGTGGCGACGGCCGCGGTCGCGCAGGCGTGCCGACTGGCCGCCGCCGACTACGGGCTGGACTCCCTCACCGCGGTCACGACCCTGGACAACCTGGCGTCCATGGCGGTCCTGGCCCGCAACGGCTTCACCCGCGCCGGGGACACGACGGTCGGCGGCCGGCCAGGTGTCCGTCACGTCCGGCAGCTCGGACGCTGACAGGGCGGGAACCGGTCGTTCAGGTGCCGTCGAATGCCTCAGCCGCGCGTGCGATGGTCAGTGCGAGGTGCCGGACCACGCGTCGGTACTCCTTTTCGGGTCCGGCCTCCAACAGGTGCTTGAGGCCCAGTCCGGCGTGCCGGTCACCGAGCGTCACGTACTGGATGTCCGCGGCCTCCGGCGGCAGTTGTGCGGGGTCTGTGGGAGTCCACAACACGGGCACGATCGCAGCCTTCTTGTGGCCCTCACCGGAGAGCACCTGCAACCGCCAGGTGAACAGGTTCCACTCCTGCCGACTCCAGTGATCGGTGAAGTACTCGGGTGAGTGAAGCGGCACGAAGATCCTGGCCTTGGCCAGGGCTGTGTACCGGCGTTCCAGCCAGGCACCGCCCGGAGGCAGGCCGTCCTCGTCGACGAAAGCGGTGATACTCGTCCCGGCCAGTGGCATCAGCTGGTCGAGGTCGTCGGCCAGCGCGGTGATGAGTTGCCGTACCGCACCGGATTCCTCGGGGGAAGAAGGGCGGGCGCAGCTCAGATAGACGAGCAGTTCCTGCGACAGTCTCGGCCGCCGGTCACGCCCCTCTGTGTCTCGTGCTGCGGGGAGATGGGCCAGAAAGCCGTCGATGAGTGCCGGGACATAAGCCCTCACCGTGCCGCTGCCGTACGGCAACGCCATGGAGCTCAGCCTTCCCTCCGCGTCGAGCAGTGCCGCCCCCGGGGGAGGCGCAGGCGCCTCTGAGGAAGCGGGGCTCAGGGCGATGGCCGGGGGCTGCGAACCCATGGGCGGCTCGTACCACGCCGCTACGGTCGTTCTGCTCTCCAAGGAAGAGAACGTCACCGGTGGGAAAAGGGGGGCTTCGAGCCGCATGGCGATCAGCCCGGGAGTGTCGCCGCGCACGGTCGAGTCGGCCACGCGAACCGTGGAACCGCTGCGGTCATGGACCCAAAGCCCAGTGGAGCGCGTTTCGAAGCCGGTGGTGAGCACGATGTCGGGTCCCACCACGACCCCGGTACCGATGAAGCGGCCGTCGCGGCTGATCCACACCGGTGCGCGCAGGAAGCTCTCTCTTTCCGGGTGGAGCTCCAGCGCCTTGCGGAAAAAGTCGCTGAACGACTCCTCGTGCCCTGACCTGAGCCGCAGCGCGAGGTGCGCCAGAAGACTCGGACGGGTACCCATGGTGCCGATGAGATCAAGCAGCTCCGCCCGCGCGATCCGCGTCTCTCCACCGACCTCGGCGACCACCTCCCTGAGGTAAGCCAGAGCTTCGCCACGCGCCATATCGCCCAGAGTCACCGTCTCATGCCGGCTGTACGAAGGCCATCTGCCCTCGGAGAGGGTCACCAGCAACTTGCCGGAACGCGGCGGTGGCAGCCACAGTTTCGGCGAGTCCGGATCGTACGGGTCGGGCACGAACGTGTGCTGGGTGACGCCGTCGTAGACCAGCAGCCAGCCCGGATGGTCACGCAGATGGTCGTAGAGGTGGCTCAGCAGCGTGTCAGGGGACCGGCGGCCACGGTCGAGGCCGAGGTCACCGGCGAAGCGGAGAAGCTGCCCCAGCAAAAGCTCCCGGTTGTCGGCACGGATCCACCGGACCATGGTGGACCGCGAAGCCAGCAAGGCCGCGCAGTCCGCGGCCAGAACGGTCTTGCCCACCCCCCTGGCCCCCTCGATCACACACGTCGTCCCGTTGTCTCTCAACACGTGCACGACGTCCGCGACCTCGTCCCGACGGATGTAGGGCGTCGGCAGCGCGGGTACCCGGCTGGGCACCGCCGATCCGGCGAGGGGCGACTCGGTGTCGTTGTCGTCGCCGGCCCCGAGCGTGGAGCTGCCCCGCCTCTCTCCCAGGCGCCGCAAGAGAGGCCAGCCTCTCCACCCCCGCTTCTCGCCTTCCTCCCGCTCCTCCGGCAACCGATGGGGAACCGGGGCCGCCTCCGCCCGCCCCCGCGCCACCTTCGCCGCCACCCGCTCGTAGTCCCCGCCGGCTCCCCCGATCACGGCGATCGCCACCTCCGCGAACGCCCTGTCGCCCTCGGGCAGTTCGACTCCGTCCAGCCCGCCGCCCTCCCCCACGGCAGCCATCAGCGCGGCGAAGTCGGTCACCCCGCCGAACGTCTCCGTGACCCGCGCGCTCACGGCGTCGATCACCTCGTCCAGCACGCGCAGCGACTCGGTGCGGGTCAGACGGTCGAGCAACGCCTCCCGCACCCCGGGGCGGAAGTCGTACATCACGTTGTCCGGGTCCTCGTCCGCCCCGGCCGGTGTGCGGCGGACGAGCCCGCCCGACAGGAACAGTTCGGCCAGGTGCATCGGGGTGGAGGAGGGGAGCATGGTGCGCTGGATCAGGCGCATGACCGGCAGGCTCAGCGGGGCGGCTGCGAGGAGGTGCAGGAGGCGGGAGGCGTCCGGGGAGTAGCCCTCCTCGAAGCGTTCGATCCAGGCGGAGGGCGTGGTCGGCTCGGCGGCCGGGTTCACGGGGGCGGGGCGTTCCACGACGGTCAGCGGAGCGGCCCGCAGAGCCACCCAGTCCGTCGTGCGCCCGGACACGAGCCGGGCCCACGGGTGCAGCCAGTCGCCGGAGACCTCCAGCACCGGCAGCCAGCGGATGCGGGCCCGGTCGGACGTTCCGGCGCTGCCGCGGGCGATGCCCGGCAGTGGGCCCGAGGAGCGGACGTCGAGGGTGGCGTGAGCCGCCTCGGTCGCGCGTGCCCGCACGGGTGCCGTCCGCAGCGCCGTACGGTGCCACAGGCGGCTGGGCAGCACCTGGAGCACGGCGACGGGACGGTGGCGGGACCATGCGGCGAGCGCGGCGGGGAGTTCCGTGCCGTACCAGGACGGGCCCACGCCGTCCGTCAGAACCAGCACCACGCGCCGGCCCGAGGGGTCGGTCAGGGTCTGCCGCCAGCGGCGGGTGGGCGTCGCGGTCGGCGCACCCCGCCGGAAGGGGGCCAGCATCGGTTCGGGGCCGTCCGTGCGCAGCGCCCAGGCGCGGACGTCGGCGAAGGCGCCGTGGCGGGCGAGCAGGGTGCGCAGTTCGTCGGCCATGCGGTGCCAGACGGCCATCGTCGTTCCGGTGTCGATCAACAGGTCGACGGAGAAGCGGCGTTCGGTGGCGGGACGCAGGACGGGCAGGAGGAGGCCGGTGTCGCCGGACGCGGCGGCCGTGGCGTCGACGTCGAGTGTGCGGGCGCGGTTCGAGGCGACCCGTTGGCGCATCGGGCGCAGGGCTCGGGTCAGGGCCAGGGTGCCGGGGAGGGCCTTGGGCTGGGTGACGCGGATGGCGTGGGCGCCGCCGGGGCGGGCCGGGGTGCCGGTGCCCGGGCCGGGGAGGTGGAGTCGGGCGGACGATGGATCGGGGGTGGTGTTCGGGGTGGAGTGGTCATCCGGCGCCACCGGCGGCGCGGGCTCGGCGGGCGGCGGGGCCGTCGTGGGGTCCCTGCCGTCGCCGAGGAGCGACCAGTCGACCGGGTCGAGGCCGGCGAGCCGGGCGATCCACAGTACGTCGAGGGCGTCCTCGGCATCCGGCGCGTCCCCGGTGTCCAGGAGCCGGGCGAGTTCCTCGCGCAGGATGCCGACCGGCTGGTGCGCGCCGGGTTCCGGCGCGTCCGGCTCGTCGCCCCGCTCAGCCCGACTCCTCGGAAAGAAGGGAAAGAACCCTGGGGCCGCGGGCGGGTCACCGAACACCACCCCCGCTCAGCCCCGATCCAGCGGCCGCAGCAAATGATCCCGAAGCAGCGCCCGCCCCGTCTCCTCGTCCCACAGCCCCCGTTCGGCCATCAGCAACGCGTTGAGCAACTGGTCGTTGGCCAGCGCGCCCCTCTCCCGCTGCCGGTGGAGGAACTCGGCGATGAGTTTCTCCCGCGCCTCGCCCGCGTTCGCGGAGCCGGTCGCCGGGCCGAGGTGCGCCGCGATCATGCCCGCGAGCCGTTCCTCGTCCGCCGCCCCGATCTCCAGCCGGATGCAGCGACGCAGGAACGCCATCGGGAACTCCCGCTCGTCGTTGCTGGTCAGCACCACGAACGGGAACTGCGCGCAGGCCACCGCGCCCCCGGCGATCTCCACCTCCTCCCGGTCGGCGGTCATCACCTTCTGTTTCCCCTTGCCCAGCCGGGCCAGTTCGGGGATGACGAACTCGCCCTCCTCGAAGACGTTCAGCAGGTCGTTGGGGAAGTCCATGTCGCTCTTGTCGATCTCGTCGATGAGCAGGACCCGGGGTCGCCGCCAGGGCAGCAGTGCGGTGCCGAGCGGCCCGAGCCACAGGTACTTGCCGATGTCGGGCGGTTCAGGTGTCGTTCCGTCGCCGCTGGTCGAGTTGCCCGGGTTGCGCAGGCCGGCGTCGTGGAGGCGGCCCACGGCGTCGTACTCGTACAGCCCGTCCTTGAGGGTGGAGCGGCTGGTGATCGCCCAGCGAAGCACCGGGCCCAGTCTCAGTTCATGCGCCACGGCGTACGCGAGGGTGGACTTGCCCGTGCCGGGCTTGCCGGTGAGGAGCAGTGGACGGCGCAGGTGCAGGGCGAGGTTGACGAGGTGGATCTCCCGCTCGCCCGCCTGGTAAGCGGCGCCCTGGCCCTCACGGCCGAGGTGGCGCTTGACGGCGTCGTCGTCCGGGGCCTGCGGCGGTTCCGGCAGTTCCTGCCAGTCGTCGTCGCCATGCCGGAACGCCCGCCACGGGGGCGCTTCGGGCAGACGCCCGATGCCGCCGTGCGGGGTGCCCGTCCCCTCGTAGACCCACCAGTCCGGCTTCGTCGTCATGCTGCTCCCTCGCCGGCCCCGCTCGTGCCGGACATCTGTTGGTCCTGGCCGTGGAAGACGAGCGTCGGGTCGTCCCACAACAGGGTGATCTGGTTGTGCACGCTGTCCTCGTCGTCACGTCCGCGTCTGCGGGCCCTGTACACGCTGGCGGGCAGGTCGGCCAGCAGGGCGGGTGGACCGCTGCCGCGCAGCACGTCCAGCAGCGGGCCGGGGTCGTCGCCGGCGTCGCGCCGCCAGACCATGACGGGGATGCCGTCCCACAGCAGCGCGTAGTCCACGGCCTTCCGGATGAGCTGGTCGTCGTAGCTTGCGCCCAGGCCCAGGCAGCACAGATCGTCGTGCGTGCTCAGCCAGTGCGCGACGTCGGCGGCACGGGTCAGCCGCAGGGGCGGGTAGGTGCCGCTCAGGGAGCTCCACGGCGCCGCGGGCTCGTCCTTGCCCATCCATCCGATGCGTTCCAGGGCGTCGCCGGGGACGCAGTCGCGGTCCAGGGTCTTCCAGCGGCGGAACCACTCGTCGTGGGTCCAGCTGTTCTGGTACCGGGTCAGTGACCGTACGACGACCTGGCAGCTGTGGCCCACCGGCACACCGGCCGAATCGACCTGCCAGGAGTCGAGCGGAGAGCCCAGCAGAGAGTGCGGCAGCAGGAACTCCACCCGCTTGCTCGCGTCCCGGGCGGCATCGGCCGGTTCCTTCCAGGCGGCCAGGAAGCCGCAGCCGCTGCTCGCCAGTTCCTCGCCGGTGAACAGCTCGGGCACGTCGCGGCTGCCCAGGAAGACGGGCTTGGCGTCGCCGACGCGCTCGTAGTGGTAACCGCGCAGGGAGTAGCGGCGTCGACTGGCGGGCAGGTCGGGGGCGTCCTCTTCCTCGACGCGGATCTGGATGATGACCTGGCGTTTCGCGCTCGCGGGCGGAACGGCCGGCGCGGCCGGCCGGCCCTCGCGGCCGTCACCGTCCAGCACCCGGGCGAGGAGCGCGGCGAGCCGCCTGCTGCCGCCCGGTTCGTCGGCGAGCAGGTGCACGAAGCGCAGCAGATCGGCGCGCGGGGCGCCGGAGTCGGTGGCGGGCGTCCGGGCGTCGTAGAGCTTGCGCAGCACCTGGGGGAGGGTTCGGGCGTGCAGCGGGCGTCCGCCGGAGCTGCGTTCGGCGAGGTACTGGTACACCGCGGTCCGCCCGAACCCCTCCGGCTGGTGGGCACGCAGTTCCCGGACGAGGTCCAGCATGAGATCCGCCGGTACCCGCGTGACGCTGGGCGGCGAGGTCAGCACGGTGACCGCCAGGGTGAACCAGGCGGCCATGATGTCGTCCGGCACGACGACCTTCAGCGCGTCCCGCAGATTCTCGAGCGTCCCGGTGTTCTGTGCCTTTCGGACGATGGCACGCAGGTGAGCGCGGGCGTCGTCGTTCTGCGGCACGGTGAACTCCTCGCCCAGGCGCCTCCCCATCTCGAACACGAGTTCCTGCCGGGTGCCGCGGTCGTGCAGTTCGTAGACGCGGAGCAGGATCGCCACCAGTTCGCGGTCGATGTCCCCCGCCCGGCCGGCCACACGCGGGCCGGCCGGCTCCACCGCCCGGCGACCGAAAAGGGAGCGCAGCCGGCGGAACACTCAGTCCTCCTTGAGCACGACCCCGGACGCGACGAGCAGGATGCGTACCTGCTCGGTGCCGATGTCGTCCGGCGCGATCTCCTCAAGGGCCTGGTACAGCGCCGCCAGCGCCACGTCGGGAGTCAAGGTCGTTCTCGCGACACGGCGGACCAGCGCACGCAGATGCGCCCGGGCGTCCGAGGACTCCGGCACCGCGAAGGGGCGGCCCAGGCCGAGCCACTGCCCCATCTCGAAGAGGAGTTCGTGCCGGGAGTCTCGCTGGTGCAGCACGGGACAGCCCATGAGGGCCTCGATCAGCGCCTGCTGCTCGGGAAACGAGAAGGTGGGGGGAGGCGGCTGCGGAGGTGGCACCGGCGTGGGCGCGACGACCGGCGGGGGCAGCGACGGCAGCGACGGCACCGGCCCGAGCGGTGGCTCCGTCACTCTCGGTTGGCCGGTGAGAAGCCGCACGAGAGACTCCGCGCCGGACACGGTGAAGTCCTCGACCGTGAAGTACGAGCGGGAGCTGCCGAGCCACATCGGCACGTCGGCGGGAGTACCACCAGGCAGGACGACAGGCACGATGCGGTCCAGCATGCCGTCGGGATCCTCGTACACCAGCCCGCGCAGCAGCCGGGACTCCCACTGCACGCCGCGCCCCTCACCGGCCCCGGCGTCGCCCTCCGAGCGCCGCTTGTAGGCCGGCGAGGCGACGGCGAGCACATGGCGGCTGTCACGGATGCCGCGCAGCATCCAGGTCGACCAGTCCTGGGCCCGTTCACCTGCGACCAGGTCCAGGTCCGCGTCGATCCCGCACCGGCGCAGGAAGTGGTAGAAGTCCTTGACCAGTCTGACGTGCTTGTCGTCGTCGTGCGCGTACGAGATGAACACCCGCCCCGGCACCGGCACCTCACTCATGTGGCCTCCCCCTCACTGTCCCCGACCCACGACGAGTGGGTTACATGATGGAGCAACGACGGCCGCGGAGCTGAGTGTTTGACAAGGTCCCTCAGGACCCGCTCCGGCCGCGATCTCGTCTCCCGTGCCCTGCTGCCACGCCCGGAGCGGCGGAAGGCGCGACGTCGGAGTCAACGCGGGTATCACCCGAGGCCGGAAGGGCAAGCGCATACCGACCGATCAGTTTGGTGAAACCCTCGCGCAGTCCCGGTACTCCGAAGTAACGTGCGTGGCCGCCCGCCCCCCACCTCCCTGCGGTCCGCCGCACCGGACCCGACCCGCGCAAGGAGCCCCGGGATGTCCTACGACCCGCCGCCCTCCCACCCGTACCGACCACCCGGTTCGTCCCCCTCCGGCTCCTACGACGCCTACCCCTGGATGCCGCAGCAGGAGCCCGAACCGGCCGGGAGGCGTCCCCAGCGCCGGCCGGCCCTCGGGCACCACAGCGACCTGCGGGTGCTGCGCAGCGCCTACCGCTGGCAGCGGCGCGTGGCCACGCTCACGGCGCTCGGATACTTCACCCTGTTCCTGGTGCTGTCCGCGTTCGCGCCGTCCTTCATGACGAGCACCGTCACCGACGGCCTGCCCACCGGCCTGCTGCTCGCGCTCCTCCAGGTCCCCGTCACCTGGCTGGCGATCGCCCTGTACGAGCACACGGCCCGCCGCCACGTCGATCCGATCGCGGAGCGCATACGCAAGCAGGCCGAACTGGACGCCAAGCGGGAGGGAACACGGTGACCACCGAGTTCAGCGGCAACGCCCAGGCGATGTCCCTGGTCGGCTTCTCCGCCGTCGCCACGATCACGCTGCTGCTGTGCGTGATGACGGGCCCGGACCGGGACGACCTCGACGAGTTCTACACGGGCTACAGCTCCCTGTCCCCCATGCGCAACGGCCTGGCGATCGCCGGTGACTACATCTCCGCCGCGACCGTCCTCGGCACCGGCGGCGTGATCGCCCTGTTCGGCTACGACGGGACCGTGCTGGCCCTGAGTACGGCCCTGTCGCTGATGCTGCTGATGTTCCTGCTGGCCGAACCGCTGCGCAACGCGGGCCGGTTCACCATGGGCGACGCGCTGACCCGCCGTATGCCGGGACGCGCCGTCCGGATCGCGGCCTGCGCGGTGACCCTGGCGGCGCTGGTGCCGCTGATGCTGGTGCAGTTGGCGGGGACCGGGCAGCTGATGGCGTTCATCCTCGGCTTCTCCGGCGAGTCGCTGCAGACCGGCTGCATCATCGGCGTGGGCGCGCTGATGATCAGCTACGCGGCGATCGGCGGCATGAAGGGCACCGCCCTCATCCAGATCCTGAAGATCGTGATGCTGCTCGGTTCCGGCATCGTGGTCGCCGTACTGATCCTGAACCGCTTCGACTGGAACCCGGGGGCCCTGTTCGACGCGGCCGCCGACAACAGCGGCGTCGGCTCGGCGTTCCTCTCCTCGGGCCTGCAGTTCGCCGGCGGCCCGAGCCCCCGCCTGGACATGATCACCGCACAACTGACGGTGGTCCTCGGCGGTGGCGTCCTGCCGCACGTCACCATGCGCATGTACACGGCCTCCAGCGCCCGGCAGGTACGGCGTTCCATGTCCTGGGCGGTGTCGGGCGTGGCCCTGTTCGTCCTCGTCATCACGGTCGTCGGCTTCGGCGCGACGGCCCTGGTCGGGCGGGCGCTGATCGCACAGGTCGACCCGCGGGGCAACACGGCCTATCTGCTGGGGTCCCAGGCGGCGTTCGGGGCGGACGTGTCGACAGCGGAGACGTTCCTGTTCACGACCGTCACCACGGCCGTCTTCCTCACGCTGCTCGCGTCCGTCGCCGGGATGATCCTGGCCTGCGCCAACTCCCTCGCCCACGACGTGTTCGCCGCCCGGGTGCGGGAGATGTCACCGCGCCGCGAGATGACGGTGGCCCGGATCTCGGCGCTGGCGGTGGGCCTCCCGGCGATCCTCCTGGCCACCCAGGTCCAGCACCGCAGCCTCCAGCCCCTGGTGACGCTGTCGTTCTGCCTGGGCGCCTCGGCCATCGCGCCCGCCCTGGTCTACAGCCTCTTCTGGCGCCGCTACACCCGCACGGGCCTGCTCTGCACCCTTATCGGCGGTTCACTGGCCGTCCTGCTGCTGATGCCGGGCACCAACCTGGTCTCCGGCTCGCCCGTGTCGGCCTTCCCCGACGCCGACTTCAACTGGTTCCCGTTCACCACCACGGGCCTGGTCACCATTCCCCTGGGCTTCGCCTTCGGCTGGCTGGGCACGCTGGTCTCCGGCCGGCACACGGCGGAGGAACAGCGCCACCAGTACGAGGCGGTGGAGGGCTCGATCCTCGCGGGGGCGGTACGCGAGGACCGCTGACAGCGACGGCACCCCGACCGGCAACAGCCGCGAAACGGCCACCGGGACGGCACCGCAGCCGGCGACTCGCCGTGCCGTCCCGCCCGGCGGGGGAACGCCCGCACCGCAGGTCAGTCCGCCGACTGCCCCGCCCACGCCGCCAGGTTCGCGTGCACCCGGTCGATGTGCGCCCGCACCACCTCCGCGTGCCGGGTGTGCTCACGCAGCACCCGGTCCGTCTCCTGGTCGACGGACTCCGCGCGCTCGCGGGCCTCGGCGACCAGGACCGCGGCCCGCGCCTGCGCCTCCTCCTGGCGGACCCGGGCCGAGACCTGGGCGTCGGCGAGAGCCTGCTCCGCCTCCGCCAGCGCCTCCTCGGCGCGCTCCACCGCCTCCGCGTGCCGCGCGTCCAGTTCCGCCGCCCGGGCCTCCTCCTCCCGCTCCACCTCGGCCCACCGCTCGGCGCGTTCCCTGTCCTGCTCGGCCAGCCGCCCGGAGGTCCGCAGCCGCACCTCCCGCAAGGCGGCAAGCGCCTCGCCCTGCTGCTCCTTCGCCTCGCCACGGGCCGAGGCGAGGATCTCGTCCGCCTCGGCCCGCGCCGCGAGGAGCCGGTGCCGGGCCCGGTCGTCGGCCTCGGCGCGTACGGCGTCGGCCTGCGCCTGCGCGGACTCCCGCACGTCGGCCGCGGACGTCCGCGCCTCGTTCACGAGCTGCCACGCCTCCTGCCGCGCCCGCTCCCGTACAGCGGCGGCCTCCTCCTCGGCGAGTTCGAAGAGCCGCCGGGCCTGCTCGCCGAGCGACTCGTACGTCTGCGGCGCCAGTCCCGCCACGACCTCCCGCAGTTGCCCCAGCTCGGCGTCCATCTGCCGGGCGAGCACCGTGAGCCGGGCGGCCCGCTCCCAGGCCGCGTCGCGACCCGCCGAGAGCGCCCCGACGTACTCGTCGACCTGCTGGGGACGGTAGCCGCGCCCTCGCACGGCCACGAAGCCGTGCGGGGACGCCGATGCGCTGCTCATCCAGGGGCCCCTCTCCACCACACCGACGCGAAGTCGAGTACGAAACGGGATGATTTCGCACATCTTGGTGGATCAGGGGGAAGTGTTCATAACGCGACACTCCGCACCGGGGTAACGGCGCCACCACCGGGCCGCACGACCGTCACCCCCAGGTGGTGCCCGCGGGCTCCTGGACGGTCGTGTTGATGCGGTTGAACATGTTGGTGACCGCGACGGTCAGGATCAGCGCGGAGAGCTCCTTCTCGTCGAAGTGGTCGGCCACCTCGTCCCACAGCGCGTCCGGCACCGACTCCTCCGACACATCCGACAGCCGCGTCATCGCCTCCGCGAGCTTCAGCGCGGCCCGCTCGGCGTCCGAGAAGAACGGCGCGTGCCGCCAGGCCGCGACCGCGGCGATGCGCTCCTCGCTCACCCCCGCCTTGCGGAGATTGGCCACGTGCCCGTGCACACAGGCGCCACAGCCGTTGATCTGACTGGCCCGCAGCCCGACGATCTCCGCCACCTCCTGCCGGAGGCCGCCCTCCCCGATCGCCTGGAAGAGGGTGCCGATGCCCTTCATCGCGCCGGAAAGGACGTACGCCGGGTTGGTCATCCGTGCCTGCATGATCTCTGCCTCCTGCGTCTGCGGTGATCTGCTGTCACCGCACTGACGAAGCGACGGGGCGAGATGTGACAGCCCGGCACGAAAAAGCCGGGCCCGGCCGCCCACGAGCGACCGGACCCGGCTCCCCGGAACACCTCAGCGAAGGCGCCTCACAGCAGTCCGTCCCACATCTGCTCCAGCAGCACCGACCACCAGCTCTCCGGCGACCCGAGCGCCGCCGGGTCCAGCGCCGCCAGCTGCGCCTGGAAGTCGACGGTCCAACGGCCCGCCTGCTCCTGGTTCAGCCCGAACCGCAGCCGCCACATCCGCCCGAGCAGCGCCAGGCACCGCGCGAACTCCGGCAGCCCCGTGTTCACGAACTGCGGCGGCACGGGCGCCCCACCGGGCCCCGCCTCCACCGGCACCGCGACGATGTTCGCCGTGCCGTACTGCACGCAGATCGCCTTGCCGAAGTCACTGCCCATCACCAGGTACGAGCCCGCGTCCGGGGCCGGCTGCACACCACGCTCGGCCGCCAGCTCCGCCAGCGTCGGAACAGGCCGCCCCGGCTGGGCCTGCGCCCAGAAGAACGGGCCCATGTCCATCGGCAGACCCGCCACCACCAGCGTGTGCGCCACGACCGGCGGCACACCCTGCCGGGACACGGCGGCCTGCTCGAACCGGAACACCCCCGGCCCGAACGCGGCCCCCAGCTCCTGCGCGACGGCCTCCGGCGGAACCGGCGGCACCGCCTGCACCGGCGGCAACGGCGCCCGCACCGGAGCCGGACGCGCCGGACCGTCCGCCACCTGGTGCAACTCGCCCTGGTGCGCCAGCAGTTGCTGCATGCCCTGCTGCCGGCTCGCATGGTCCGTGCCGTACGGCGCGATGCTCGTGATCCGCGCCTGCGGCCACTGCTCCCGGATCATCCGCGCGCAGTACGCACCCGGCAGCTCACACGACTCCAGCTCGGTGTGCAGCTCCAGCACCTGGTCCGGGGGCACGTTCATGGCCCGCAGCTCGTGGAAGATCTGCCACTCCGGGTGCGGCGTACCCGGCGCCGAACGCCGGATCAGCTGCTGCTCGGACCCGTCCTGCGCGCGGTAGCGCAGCACGGCCTGGTAGCCGGGACCGACCGTCGGCTGACCGGTGGGCTGCTGCGGATAGCCGTACGCCTGCGGCTGCCCCGGGGCGGGCTGACCCGGCGGGGGCATCGCGCCCGGCGGCACCGCACCGGGCGGCACCGCACCCGGCATCGCGCCGGGCGGCATCGGCGGGGCGGCCCCGGGCACACCGGGAGCGCCCGGGGCACCGGGAGCGGCGGGTGGGGCACCGGGCGGCGCGCCGGGGGCCTGCGGCGGCGGAGGCACGCCCGGGCCGCTCGACGGGGGCGTGGCCAGCATGGTCTCCGCGTGATGCACCGGGCCCGCACCGCCGCCGGGCGGGTTCGGAGCCCCAGGCGGCTGCGGCGCACCAGGAGGCTGGGGCATACCCGGCGCCCCGGGAGCACCCGGAGGCGGCGGAGGCGCGCCCTGGCCCGATCGACCGGGGTCGGCGAACATCGTGGCCGCGTGATGGACACCGCCGGGAGGCGTGCCACCAGGCGCACCAGGCGGGTTCGGGGCACCAGGCGGCTGCGGCGCACCAGGAGGAACGGGCGGCTGCTGAGGAGAGCCGGGCGGCTGCTGAGGAGGCAGCGGCGCACCCGCGACACCAGCGCCCGAAGAGCCCCCGGGACCACCCGGACCACCGGGACCACCCGGGCCCTCGGCGCCCGGCCCCCCGGGCCCCTCCGGCCCGAGCGCCGACACGAGCTGCGTGGGCACGTAACCACCCGCCGGAGTACCCGGCGCCCCGGGCCCGGACGGCGCAGGCGTGCTGCCCGGACGCGCACCCGGCGTCCCCGGGGCGCCCGGCGGAGGCGGCGTCGTCGGACCCGCACCCCGCCCACGACTCGGCGGCGGAGCGGCCTTGCTGGTCGCGGCATCGGCGATGTCACCGGCGTTCGGCGCGGGCGCGGGCGTACCCCCCTGCCCGCCCTGCGGATACCCGTACGGCTGCCCACCCGGTGCGGGCGGAGGCGTACTGCCCTGCGGCACCCCACCGGGCGGCGTACCCGGCACCCCGGGAGCCGCGCCCGGCCCCGGCGGATAGCCATAGCCCGGCGCACCCCCCGGCGCGCCACTCTGCGCGTTCGGATCCTCGACCGCCGGCGAGACCGCCGTCGGCGGAAGCTGACTGCCCCCCGAGATCAGCGCCGTCTTGGCGTCGGGCGTCGCCGCCGGCGGCTGCGGCACGTCACCGTCGGCCTCGCTCAGCGGCGGCGCGAAGACCGTCGCGGGCAACGGCACGGAACGGTCGTCCCCGGCATCCGCGTTGGTGTCCGTCCCCGCCCAGGGCGTCGCCCCGGCCGGCGCACCCGGCGCCTGCTCCCCGGAGTCACCGGGGTCAGCGGAGTCACTGCCTCCGGCAGCCGGCCACGCCGTGCCACTCCCGGAAGCGGAATCCCCGCCGGAACCACCACCAGCAGACTCAGCGGCAGAAGGAGAAGCAGCAGCCCCCGAACCGCCACCTCGCCGATCCGGAATCCCCATCTTGTCGGCGGCATCCTGCAACCACTCCGGCGGAGTCAGCAGGAACGACGTCTGATTCAGATCCACCCGCGCGGCAGGCGCCGGCGACGGCTCCTGCGCCGCGTCCGGACGGCCGTACTCCTCCTCGTACCGGCGGACCACCTCACCCACCGGCAGCCCGGGCCACAACGTCGCCTCACCGCTGTCCCGCGCGATCACCAGCCGCTGCGCGCCCCCGTCCGACCGCGGCCCGTCCGCACGGTCCTCGGCCCACACCACGAACCCGAGATCGAACTCCCGCACCCGCACCTCACGATGCTGGTACGACGGCACATCTCCGTTGATCCACTCTTCCGCGCGCTCCTGCGCCTGAGCGAAGGTCACCATCGCCGAAGTCACTCCCCCACAGCCGAGGACGACACCGCGCCCACCGGCGCCACACGCGCGAACCCGCCGTCCACCATCAGGTTCGCCACCGTCTCCAACTCCGGCGGATTACCCGCCAGCCGCGACAGGAAGACATCGAAGTCGTCCCCGCACGGCAGCAGCAACCGCTCCACCCGCTGAGCCGGCGGCAGCGACGGATCCACGTCCCGCGCATCGTCGTACGCGCAGAACCACACCGACCCGATCCGCTCGCCCTTCACCTTCACGGCCAGCAGCCCGCCCTGGACGAAGGCGATCCCCAGGTAGTCCTTGGTCAGATGATCACGCAGACACTTGTTGACGTACACCAGGTCATTGACGGCCGCCTCGTCGCGCACCGTGAAGAACGGCTGGTCCACCAGCAGCCCCAGCTCCGCGTCCAGCGCGGCACCCACCGGCGCACAACCCCCCGCAGCCTTCAGAAACGACCGGTACGCACCCGGCAGCCGGTAGCCGAGGTCCTCCTCGACCCCCTGCACCTGCGACTCCGTCACCGCCACACCCGACTTCGGCAACCCGAAGTGCGCCGGACGCGTCTCCTGCAACGGCCGCGTGCCGCGCTTGCCGTGGTCGACACCCGACGTGGCCACACCACCGTGATGCCGCAGCAACGCCTTCACCTCGACCGGAACCAGCTCCAGCCGCCGCGAGCCCACCGCGTGGTGCCACGTCCAGCCGTGCGGCGTCGCCACCGCCGGCACCGTGTCCCACAACTCGTGCCCGGACGCCGCCAGCGCCGAGTTCGCCGACACGTAGTCCGTCAGCCGCAACTCGTCGACACCGAAACCCTCCGGCGGCTCCGCGATCTCCGCCGCCGCACGCGCGTAGGGCGAGAAATCGGGGTAGCCACGCTCATCGACCCGTACCCCTCTCGGGTGACGGGCCGCCCGGACCGGATCCGGGAAATGCACGACCTGCCCGGCGTAGGCCGCGTTCGGCGGCGCGGCTCGCTCCCCGAGCCGACCTGTCGTCATGGCGGTTGCCCCCTGCGGCACTCTGTACGACCCGTATCGACCACCTTCGGCGTACTACGGCCCGTATCGACTGTCACTGCACCCGCCGACCGCGGATCACCCTCCGGTTCACTGCATCGATCCCCGAACGGATCACCGCACGGCCCGCGGTGCCGACAGCCTATGCGGTACCGCGACAGCGGTCACCGGCACCGGTCAGCGGCCCCCTCCCCTTCCGTGACCAGGCGTCACCCCACCGTGACACCACACCCCGGTACGGGCGTGTCACCCCGCCCCAGCTTCCGCACCAGCCACGGCATTTGGCAGTCTGTGACCCCCGGGGGGATGCACGGAGGGGAAGACGACCATGAACGCGACGCAGACGGGACCGCACACCGGCAGGTCCGCCGACCCACGAAACGGCGACCCCCGAGCCGGCACCCCGCACACCGCCGACCCACACACCGCCGACCCACACACCGGCGACCCCAGAGGCGGCGACCCCCGCATCGGCTGGAGCGCCACCGCGGCCGCCCACGCCCCCGTCCTCCACCACCGCCGCGACGGCATCCTCCCCACCGTCGCCGCCGCCCTCTCCGTCCGCGGCACCACCCTCACCGGCACCGCCGCCCGCGGCGACACACCCCCCGCCCTGCACCCCCTCGTCCAGGACTTCCTGGACACCCTCACCAGCGCCCAACGCGACCGCTTCACCGGCCGCTGCGCCGAAACCATCCTCATCTCCCGCCACATCGCCGCCGCCGACACCGCCCGCAGCAAACGCGCGGCACGCAAACCCATGACCAACGGCGAAGCCCGCAAAGCCCTCAAGCAGGCCAAACTCACCGCCCGCCGCATCCGCGAGGACGGCGACCCCCTCCACGGCAGCTTCGCCACCCCCTGCCGCGCCTGCACCGCGCTCAGCGCCCACTTCGGCGTCCGCGTGGTCGACCCGACGGCGACCACCGGCTGACACACACCGAGGCCACCCCACACGCTCGACACCACGTCGACTCACCTCGACGAGACAAAAGGGCAGATGCACACCGACCGCACCTCCACCACCCGCTTCGCCGTCCCCGTCGACGCCGCCCTGCGCGCCGCCGGCTGGCAACCCGGACGCTGGGACATCAAACAGGCCGAGATCTGGGCCGACGCCCTGCGCGACCACGCCTCACCCGCAGGCCACCGCCACAGCGTCTTCCCCGCCGCCGTCGAAGCCTGGGCCGAATTCGGCGGCCTCCACATCACCCCCACCGGCCCCGGCCGCCAGGTCGCCCCCGCCACCCTCCACCTGGACCCCCTGCACGGCCTCCACATGGCCCGCACCCTCGGCGACCTCGGCCGCGCCCTCGGCACCGAGGTCTGCCCACTCGGCGCCGACACCGACCAACAGGGCCTCCTCGCCATCGACACCGACGGCCGCGTCTACACCCTCGACCACACCGGCGACTGGTACCTCGGCCCCGACATCGACCAAGCCCTCTCCACCCTCATCGCCGGCACCGAACCCGTACGCCTGACAGCCGGCTGACCCCGAACCGCACCACAACGGCAGGGCCACGGCATCGGCTACGACGCCGGAATCACCGCAGACACCCGAAAACCCCCCGCATCCGTCGGCCCCGACACGAACACCCCACCCAGAGCCGACACCCGCTCCTTCATCCCCACCAGCCCGTTCCCCCCGGACGGCAACCGAGCCGACGACGCCGCCTCCTCCGGCGGCTCGTTCTCCACCTGCATCGCGATCTCCGACACCCGATGCGCCAACCGCACATACGTCTTCGCACCCGCCGCGTGCTTGTGGACGTTCGTCAACGCCTCCTGCACCACCCGGAACGCCGTCTGCTCCACCTCCGGCGCATACGACCGGACATCCCCCTCCACCGACAGCGCCACCACCATCCCCGCCGCAGCCGACTGCCCCACCAACTCCTCCAGCTCCGCCAGACACGGCCCCTCGTCATCCGCCGCCCGCGAAGCCGCCGCCGCCGCGGCCACCCCCACCGCCGCCAACGGCACCGACGCGGCAGACACCCGCCGCTCCTCCCCACCACTGCGCAACACCCCGAGCATCTCCCGCAACTCGGTCAACGCCTGCCGCCCCATGTCCCCCACCAGCGCCGCGTTCTTCACAGCCTTCTCGGGATCCTTCCGAGCAACAGCCTGCAACGCCGCGGCATGCACCACCATCAGACTCACCCGATGCGCGACCACATCGTGCATCTCCCGCGCGATCCGCGTCCGTTCCTCGTTCCGGGCCCACTCCGCCCGCTCCTCCGCCCGCTCCGCGAGCAACTGAAGCTCCCGCTCCAGACTGTCCGCACGCTCCCGCAAGCTCTCCATCAGACGCCGCCGCGCCCCCACGTACAGCCCCAGCAGCACCGGAGGCGCCGTGAACCCCAGCGACATCGTGATCGCCGCGAAGGGCACGAACCAGTCCCCCAGGTCCAGATCCCCCCGCACCATGTCCTGCTGCGTCTTCACGAACGTCACGATGAGCGTCCCCACCAGCGACATCCCCGCCAGCGAACCGATGATCCGCCGGGGCAGCTCGCACGCGGCGAGCGTGTACAGGCCGACCACACCCATCAGGAAACCCATCTGGGCCGGCGTGATCGCGATCGAGACCAGCACCACGGCGATCGGCCACCGCCGCCGCACCAGCAGCACGGACCCCGCGAGCAGCCCGAAAACCATCCCCGCCACGACCGGGATCCCCGCGTCCCTCGCGAACGGAATCCCCTCCAGCCCGCACTCCAGCGCGGACACCACGGCCAGACTCACATCGAACACGGCACTGCGCCGTCTGCCCCACCACCACGGCCCTCCCCGGGCCGTCACATGGTCTTCCCCCGTCGCGGTCATGGCTCCAGCCTACGGGCGCCCGCCGCCGGTTTTCCGATGAGTTTCCCGGACTGGCCTACACCACACTCCGTGACCGTTCGGACTCCATACCACCCGATATCCCTCGAACTGCTGAATCGCTCACCGTTCGACCCCGGAGGCCTCCATTCCGCCCGGACGGTATGCGTATGACACATGCCAACGGCAAATACGCCGACTTCGAGGGGCTCCGGGATCGGGCCGTGGCCCTGCGACGCGCAGGCCTCAGCCGACGCCAGATCCGCGACCGGCTGCACGTCGACAACAACGACATCCTCAACCGCCTGCTGGAGGGCGAACCGCCCCCGGCCTGGACGAAACGCCCGAACGCGAAGGACGACCTGCGCGAGAAGGCGAGGGAGCTCCGACTCCAGGGCTGGACGTACGACCAGATCCAGGTGGAGCTGGGGTGCTCGAAGAGTTCGATCTCGCTGTGGGTTCGGGATCTGCCACGGCCGGAGCGTCGCGCTCCGGCCGAGCAGGCGAAGCTGGCGGCGCAGCGGAGGTGGGAGCACGAACTGGCGGTACGCGACGAGGAACGGCAGCTGACAAAAGAGGCCGCCAGAAGGGCGATCGGTGAGCTCTCACCCCGGGAGCTGTTCCTGGCAGGCGTCGTCCTCTACTGGGCCGAGGGCGCCAAGGACAAAGCCCACGGCCGGCAACGCCGCGAGGTTCTCCAGTTCATCAACAGCGACCCGAACGTCATCCGTTTCTACCTGCGCTGGCTCGAGTCGTTGAACGTCAAGCCCGAGCGCCTCCGCTTCCGCGTCTACATTCACGAGTCGGCAGACGTAGCGGAGGCCGAGGCCTACTGGGCCGGGCTCGTCGGCGTGGATGCTTCGACCTTCCAACGCACCACGCTGAAGAGGCACAACCCGAAAACCGTGCGCAAGAACGTCGGCGATTCCTATCGAGGCTGCTTGGCCATCTACGTAACGAGGAGCGCCGACTTGTATCGTCGCATGGAGGGCGCCTGGTACGGCATAGTAGGAGGCGCCACTCGGCGACCCGACTAAATGTCCGGTTTAGCCGAGGTTATTCCCCCGTGGTGTAATTGGTAAGCACTGTGGCTTTTGGTGCCATCTGTCCGGGTTCGAGTCCTGGCGGGGGAGCCCATGCTCGGTTCGGGCCCTGACTGATCGCCCCTGTCGGGGCCCGCACCCATCCCCCCACAAAACCCCCCGGTATCCTGCGGATGAAACCCCTCCCCATCCACAGCCGAAGGGCATCCCGTGAGCGCCAACCGCCCGGCAGCCGTCGTCGTTCTCGCAGCGGGTGAGGGCACCCGTATGAAGTCGGCCACACCCAAGGTCCTGCACGAGATCTGCGGCCGCAGTCTCGTGGGGCATGTGCTCGCCGCCGCAGGTGAGCTGAACCCCGAGCACCTGGTCGTCGTGGTCGGCCACGCCCGGGAGAAGGTCACCGCGCACCTCGGTGACATCGCCCCGGACGTCCGCACCGCCGTGCAGGCCGAGCAGAACGGCACCGGGCACGCCGTACGAATGGGCCTCGAAGAGCTCGGCGGGTCCGTCGACGGGACCGTCGTGGTCGTCTGCGGGGACACTCCCCTGCTCAGCGGTGCCACCCTGCGGGCCCTCGCCGCCACCCACTCCGCCGACGGCAACGCGGTCACCGTACTGACCGCCGAGGTGCCGGACGCGACGGGGTACGGGCGGATCGTCCGTGACGACGCGACCGGCGCGGTCACCGCCATCGTCGAGCACAAGGACGCCTCCGACGCCCAGCGGTCGATCCGTGAGATCAACTCGGGTGTGTTCGCGTTCGACGGCCAGCTGCTGGCCGACGCGCTGAAGAAGGTGCGGACGGACAACAGCCAGGGCGAGGAGTACCTGACCGATGTGCTGGGGATCCTGCGCGAGGCGGGTCACCGGGTGGGCGCGTCGGTGGCCGGCGATCATCGTGAGATCGCCGGTATCAACAACCGTGTGCAGTTGTCCGAGGCCCGCCGGATCCTCAACGACCGGCTGCTGACCGAGGCGATGCTGGCCGGTGTGACGGTGGTCGACCCGGCCACGACCTGGATCGACGTCACGGTCACGTTCGAGCAGGACGCCGTCGTCCACCCGGGTACGCAGCTGCACGGTGTCACGCACCTGGCGGAGGGCGCCGAGGTGGGGCCCAACTCCCGGCTGACGGACACCCGGGTCGGGGCGGGCGCGCGTGTGGACAACACGGTGGCCGTGAGCGCCGAGGTGGGTCCGGAGGCGTCGGTGGGGCCGTACGCGTATTTGCGTCCGGGGACCCGGCTGGGTGCGAAGGGCAAGATCGGTACGTACGTGGAGACGAAGAACGCGACGATCGGGGAGGGGACGAAGGTGCCTCACCTCTCCTACGTCGGTGACGCGACGATCGGTGAGCGGACGAACATCGGTGCCGCGAGCGTCATCGTGAACTACGACGGTCAGGACAAGCACCACACGACCATCGGGTCGCATTGCCGCACGGGTGCGGACAACATGTTTGTGGCGCCTGTCACGGTGGGGGACGGTGCGTACACCGCCGCCGGGTCCGTGATCACGAAGGATGTGCCGCCCGGTTCGCTGGCTGTGGCCCGTGGTCAGCAGCGGAATATCGAGGGTTGGGTGGCTCGTAAGCGTCCGGGGAGCGCGGCGGCGAAGGCGGCCGAGGCGGCTTCCCGGGAGTCGGCTGACGAGGGCTGACCGGAAACCGGTGCTACAAACACGGCGTACGGTGATAAGTGCATACCCGCACCCCCACCAGCTGAGACAGCCTCTCGCAAGCCGGCTGAGAGGTCTTTCGAGCTGCGAAACCTCTGAGGAGAACGTGCTGTGACCGGGATCAAGACGACCGGCGAGAAGAAGTTGATGTTCTTCTCCGGCCGCGCCCACCCCGAGCTTGCCGAGGAGGTCGCCCAGCAGTTGGGTGTCGGGGTCGTCCCGACGAAGGCCTTCGACTTCGCGAACGGCGAGATCTATGTGCGCTATCAGGAGTCGGCGCGTGGCGCCGACTGCTTTCTGATCCAGAGCCACACGGCTCCGATCAACAAGTGGATCATGGAGCAGTTGATCATGATCGACGCGCTGAAGCGTGCGTCGGCGCGGTCCATCACGGTCATCGTGCCGTTCTACGGTTACGCGCGGCAGGACAAGAAGCACCGGGGACGTGAACCGATCTCGGCGCGTCTGATCGCGGACATGATGAAGACCGCGGGTGCGGACCGGATTCTGACCGTGGATCTGCACACGGACCAGATCCAGGGTTTCTTCGACGGTCCGGTGGATCACCTGTTCGCGCTGCCGTTGCTGGCGGACTACGTGGGCGCCAAGGTCGACAAGGGCAAGCTGACGGTGGTGTCTCCGGACGCGGGCCGGGTGCGCGTCGCGGACCGCTGGTGTGACCGGCTGGGTGCGCCGCTGGCGATCGTGCACAAGCGGCGGGACAAGGATGTCGCGAACCAGGTGACCGTCCACGAGGTCGTGGGTGAGGTCGAGGGCCGGGTGTGTGTCCTGGTGGACGACATGATCGACACGGGTGGGACGATCTGTGCCGCGGCGGACGCGTTGTTCGCGCATGGTGCGGAGGACGTGATCGTGACGGCGACGCACGGTGTGCTGTCGGGTCCGGCGGCGGACCGGCTGAAGAACTCGCGGGTGGGTGAGTTCGTGTTCACGAACACGCTGCCGACGCCGTCGGAGCTGAGCCGGGATCTGGACAAGATCTCGGTGCTGTCGATCGCGCCGACGATCGCGAGTGCGGTGCGTGAGGTGTTCGAGGACGGTTCGGTGACGAGCCTGTTCGACGAGCAGTAGGTCCCGGGCGGGGTCCTTCTGTAGATCCTTTTGGGTGCGGCCTCCTGGTCCGAGTAGACTGCTTCAGTTGCTCGGCGAGGGAGGCCGTTCCCGTTGTGGGATGCGGTGGTCCGTTATCGACGCGCTCTTCGTAGCAGGCCGTTCGTGGCCGGGTGACCACGTCCGTTTTTCTCCCTCTACGAGGAGTGACCATGTCCGAGGTGAAGATCTCCGCCGCGACGCGCACCGAGTTCGGCAAGGGTGCCGCGCGCCGTATCCGTCGTGAAGACAAGGTTCCGGGTGTCCTGTACGGGCACGGTTCCGACCCGCTGCACGTGACCCTGCCGGGTCACGACCTGCTGATGGCGCTGCGTACGCCGAACGTCCTGATCGCGCTGGACATCGACGGCAAGACCAAGGAGCTGGCGATCCCGAAGGCCGTGCAGCGTGACCCGCTGAAGGGCTTCCTGGAGCACGTGGACCTGCTGCTGGTGAAGCGCGGCGAGCAGGTCAACGTGGACATCTACGTCCACACGGAGGGCGAGCTGGCCCCGGGCGGCTTCCTGCTGGAGCACGTGCTCAACGCGCTGCCGGTCGAGGCCGAGGCCACTCACATCCCGGAGTCCGTGACCGTCTCGATCGAGGGTCTGTCGGCCGGCGACTCGATCCTCGCCAAGGACATCACGCTGCCCAAGGGCACGACGCTGGCCGTCGAGGAGGACACCGTCGTCCTTCAGGTCCTGGCCGCGCAGGCCGAGGAGGCCGTGGAGGGCGAGGCGACCGAGGGCGAAGAGGCCGCCGAGGCCTGATCCTCACCGTCGTCGTTTCGTCGGCCGCTGTTCCCGTGCGGAGCAGCGGCCGACGCGTATGAAGGAGACATGGACGTGACGACCGATGCCGCCGCTCCCTGGCTGATCGTGGGGCTGGGTAATCCGGGGCCGGAGTATGCGGGGAACCGGCACAACGTGGGCTTCATGGTGGCCGATCTGCTGGCGGATCGGGTCGGGGGGAGGTTCAAGCGGGCCGGGCGGGCGCAGGCGCAGGTGGTCGAGGGGCGGATCGGGCCGCCTGGGCCGTTGAATCGGCGGGTGATCGTGGCGAAGCCGATGTCGTACATGAATCTGTCGGGTGGGCCGGTGAACGCGCTGCGGGATTTCTACAAGGTGCCGGTGGCTCATGTGGTGGCGATTCATGACGAGTTGGACATCGATTACGGTGTGCTGCGGCTGAAGCTGGGTGGCGGGGACAACGGGCACAACGGGCTGAAGTCGATGACGAAGGCGTTCGGTTCGGAGTATCACCGGGTGCGGTTCGGGATCGGCCGGCCGCCGGGGCGGATGCCGGTGGCGGATTTCGTGCTGAAGGATTTCTCGTCGGTGGAGCGCAAGGAGCTGGACTACTTCGTGGACCGGGCGGCGGATGCGGTGGAGTGTCTGGTGATCGAGGGGCTGGAGCGGGCGCAGGGTACGTACAACTCCTGACTTGTCGCCCGCCGAGGTTGACGGGTGGTTCAGGCATGGCCAATGATCCCGGCCATGCCTGCCTCTGCCGCCTCCTCTCGCCAGGCCTCGGTCACCGTGCTGCGGTTCGGGCGGTTGGCGGCGATGGGTACGGTCGCGGTGCTGATCCTGATCGCGGGTGTGTGGGCGTCGTGGGGTACGGCGCAGCACGTGATGCTGACGAAGGGCCGGGAGAGCGGCACGGTCGAGGTGACGCGGTGTGGTCCGGACACGTGTACGGGCCGGTACAGGCCGTTGTCGGAGGGTTCGCAGCCGCGGGCGCGGGTGGTCCTGGAGAAGTCGGTCGCGGTGGAGAAGGGCCGGACCTACACGGTGGTCCTGAAGCCCGGCAGTGATGACGCGGTCCGTTCGGGTCCGGCCGGGGTGCTGTACGCGTGGATTCCGCTGGGTGGTGCGCTGTTGCTGGCGTCGGTGGTGGTGGCGGGTGGTCTGCGGCGGACGCGGTGGGCGTGGGTGTTGGCGTTGTCGGGTGTGGGGTTGCTGACGGCGGCTTTCGTGGTTGTTTGAGACGCCCTGGGCGTTCTCCCCTTCTGTGGTGCGACCGAGCGTTGTGTGTTCGTGATTGACCTGGCTTCGGGCGGGGCTGGAAGCTGAGCCGCCCCCTCCACATCTTCCCGGTCACTTCTCGAAGATGGACTGCCTGCCCATGCGAACCCTCCCCCGCCTCGGCGCCGTCTGCGCCGCTGCTTCCACGGTCCTGCTGCTCGCTCCGGTCGCCCAGGCCGCCCCTCCCGGCGACAACGGCACGGTCAAGATCCATGACGCGTCGACGGGTGAGGAGCTGCGTCGCAACGAGCCGCATGTGTGCGCCTTCTATCTGGACGCCTTCGGTTTCGACGGCGGTCAGCAGGTCGACTGGCACATCGATGCCATTCCTCCGAGTGAGAACAAGGGGGAGACGGTCGAGTCCGGCTCGCTGACGCTGGACGGGGAGGGTCACGGCCGTACGGAGGATCTGTCGCTGCCGGACGGGCACTACAAGCTGTTCTGGAACTTCGACGGTGAGAAGGGCGCGGCCAAGCACAAGGTGTTCTGGGCGGACTGCGAGGACGAGCAGGAGCCGGGTGGTTCGACGCCGTCCGGGTCGCCTTCCTCGTCGCCGTCGCCCGGGGCGTCCGAGTCGCCGTCGGGCGAGCCGGGAGCGTCGGGGTCGCCGAGTTCGCCGAGTTCGCCGGCCGGTGCGGGTGGGGTGGCGTCCTCGTCGCCGTCTCCGCGGGGCGGTGCCGACGGTGATCTGGCCGAGACGGGCAGCGGGGTCCCGGTGGGTGTGCTGTCGACCGTGGCTGCGGCGCTGGTCGGGGTCGGCGGGTTCCTGGTGGTCCGGCGCCGGAGGTTCGGCCGCGGCTGACGTGGAACGCGCCGTGCCCCCGGGCCCTGTACGGGCTCGGGGGCACGGTCGTGTCCGGGGGTCGGTTCAGCCGGTGTTGCGCAGGCCGGCCGCCACGCCGTTGACGGTGAGGAGCAGGGCGCGGGAGAGCAGCGGGTCGGGCTGTTCGCCGGCGCCGGCGGCGTCGCGCTGCCGCTTGAGCAGGGCGACCTGGAGGTAGGAGATCGGGTCGAGGTAGGCGTCGCGGATGGCGAAGGTCTGCTTGAGGACGGGCGCGGCGTCGAGGAGTTCCTGTTCGCCGGTGACGCGCAGTACTTCGCGCACGGTGAGTTCGTGTTCGGCCTTGATGGTGTCGAAGACGTGCTTGAGCTCGTCGGGGACGAGGGTGTCGACGTAGTGCTGGGCGATCCGCAGGTCGGTCTTGGCCAGGGTCATCTCGACGTTGGAGATGAAGTTGCGGAAGAAGTGCCACTCCTGGTGCATCTCGTCGAGGACGGTGTCGAGGCCTGCTTCGCGCAGTGCCTTGAGGCCGGAGCCGACGCCGAACCAGCCGGGGACGATCTGGCGGGACTGGGTCCAGCCGAACACCCAGGGGATGGCGCGCAGGCCGTCGAGCGAGACGCCGGAGCCGGGTCGGCGGGAGGGCCGCGAGCCCAGGTGCAGGTCAGCGAGCTGGTCCACCGGTGTCGACGCGAGGAAGTACGTCGGCAGGTCGGGGTCCTCGACGAGGCGGCGGTAGGCGGCGTGGGCGGCGTCGGAGACGACGTCCATCGCGGCGTCCCAGCGGGACAGGGCCTCGACGGACTGGCGGGGGGCGGTGTGCAGGGCGGAGGCCTGGAGGGTGGCGGCGACGGTGAGTTCGAGGTTCTCGCGGGCCAGGGACGGGATGAGGTACTTGTCGGAGATGACCTCGCCCTGCTCGGTGACCTTGATCTCGCCTTCGAGGGTGCCCCAGGGCTGGGCGAGGATGGCGTCGTGGGTGGGGCCGCCGCCGCGGCCGACGGTGCCGCCGCGGCCGTGGAAGAGGCGGAGGCGGACGCCGTAGCGGTGGGCGACGTCGCGCAGGCGGCGCTGGGCGCGGTGGATCTCCCACTGGCTGGTGGTGATGCCGCCGAACTTGGAGGAGTCGGAGTAGCCGAGCATGACCTCCTGGACGTCCCCGCGCAGGGCGACGAGGCGCCGGTAGGACGGGTCGGACAGCATGTCCTCGAGGATGGTGTCGGCGGCCTTGAGTTCGTCGGTGGTCTCCAGCAGCGGCACGATGCCGATCTTGGCCCAGCCGGCGTGGAGGTCGATGAGGCCGGCCTCGCGGGCGAGGACGGCGGCGGCGAAGACGTCGTCGGCGCCCTGGCACATGGAGATGATGTACGACTCGATGACCTCGGGTCCGAAGACTTCCAGGGCCTTCTTCACGGTCTGGAAGACGCCGAGGGTCTTTTCGCCGGGGGCGTCGACGGGTGCCGGGGTGGGGGCGAGCGGCCTGCGGGAGCGGAGTTCCTTGGCGAGGAGCTTGGCGCGGTAGTCGCGGGGCATGTCGGCGTAGCGCCAGGATTCCTCGCCGAGCCGGTCGAACAGCTGGCCGAGGGCGTGGTGGTGGGCGTCGGCGTGTTCGCGGACGTCCATGGTGGCGAGCTGGAGACCGAAGGCGGCCAGGGTGCGGATGGTGCGGGCGAGACGGCCGTCGGCGAAGAGGCTGCCGCGGTGCTCGCGCAGGGAGCTCTGGATGATCCGCAGGTCGGCGAGGAGTTCGGCGGTGCCGAGGTAGTCGCGGCCGGGCCGGTGGGCGGTGCCCTTGGCGAGGCGCTTCTTGGTGTTCTCCAGCTTCTGCCGGATGCAGGTGGCCTTGAGGCGGTAGGGCTCTTCGGCGTTGAGGCGCTTGTAGCGGGGGCTGATCTCGGGGAGGTTCTCCAGGTCGGTCTGGAGGGAGGTGAGCAGTTCCTCGGTGGCGCCGGCGTAGCGGATGGAGTTGGACAGGAAGCCGCGGAGTTCGTCGATCGTCTCCAGGGCGTCGTTGATGCCGTGCTCGTGCTGGAGGATGAGGACGTCCCAGGTCACCTGGGGGGTGACGTTGGGGTTGCCGTCGCGGTCGCCGCCGATCCAGGTGCCGAAGGTGAGGGGGCGGGTGTCGTCGGGGAGCTTGACGCCGGCGCGCTCCAGCTCGGCGGTGAGGTCCTCGAGGACGTCGCCGACGGCGCCGGCGTGGAGTTCGTCCAGGTAGTAGATGGCGTTGCGGGCCTCGTCGGCGGGCTCGGGGCGGACGACGCGCAGTTCGTCGGTCTGCCAGACGAGGTCGATGTTCTCGGCCAGCCGGATGTCGAGGCGGCGGCGGTCGGACTCGATGACGGGGGTGTCGAGGAGGGCGGCGACGCGCCGGAGCTTGTTCAGGACCGAGCGGCGTGCGGCTTCGGTGGGGTGTGCGGTGAACACGGGGCGCACGTTGAGGTGGCGCACCGTTTCGCGCAGGTGTTCGGGGTCGGCGTCCTTGAGCCGGTCGGCCGTACGGGCGAGGAGTCCGCCCTCGGCGGCGCGGCGGGCGCGCAGCTCGCGGCCGCGGTGCACCTGCTCGGTGACATTGGCCAGGTGGAAGTAGGTGGAGAAGGCGCGGACCAGCTTGGCCGCGGTGTCGAGTTCGGTGCCGCGCAGCAGCTCGGCGGCGGCCTCGCCGTCCTCACGGGTGAGGCGGCGGACCTTCTCGACCAGGTCCAGGAGCTCGGGGCCCTCCTGCCGGACGAGGGTCTCTCCGAGGAGGTCACCCAGTCGGCGGATGTCGGCACGCAGCTCACTGCTCGTCGTCGTGGTCTGGTCGTCGGCACTGCTCACAGGTGCGGCTCCTTGCAGTGTTGAAGCTCGTCTGGGAGGGGAACCCGGACGGCGTCTCGCGCGGCGGGCGCCGCATACGGGCCGGACATCCGGGAAGAAATCAGAGCGGACCGCGCTGTCCGACCGACTCCAGGATAGGTGTCGGCGGGGACGCGCAGGCTCTCGGGCTCTTGCCGCCGGGCGGCGCGCTGCCATACTTACGAAGCCGTAGGTTACGGAACCGTAGGAAGCACCGTGCGGGTCCCCGTAGCCCGGCTACCCCCACTTCTCCCTCCACATACCCCCCAGGGGACGCGTATGAGCAGTAGTTCCGACGTGATCGAGGAAGCCCCGAAGGCACCCGGTCAGGCCACCGACGCCGCAGCGTCTTCCGCCACGCTGGGCGGCGAGCAGAAGCGGTCCATCGAGCAGATCGCCCTCCTCCTCTTCATCACCGTCCCGTTCCTCGCGTTGCTGGCGGCGGTGCCGCTGGCGTGGGGCTGGGGGGTGAGCTGGCTGGACCTCGGTCTGCTGGTCTTCTTCTACTACCTGGGCTGCCACGGCATCACGATCGGTTTCCACCGTCACTTCACGCACGGTTCCTTCAAGGCCAAGCGGCCCTTGAAGATCGCGCTGGCGATCGCGGGGTCGATGGCGGTCGAGGGGCCGCTGGTGCGCTGGGTGGCCGATCACCGCAAGCACCACAAGTTCTCCGACGCGGAGGGCGACCCGCACTCGCCGTGGCGGTTCGGCGAGACCCTGCCGGCCCTGATGAAGGGCCTGTGGTGGGCGCACATCGGATGGATGTTCGACGAGGAGCAGACACCTCAGGAGAAGTACGCCCCGGACCTGATCAAGGACAGGACGCTCCGCAACATCTCCCGCCAGTTCGTCCTGTGGACGGTGGTGTCGCTGGCCCTGCCTCCGCTGATCGGCGGTCTGGTCACGATGTCCTGGTGGGGCGCGTTCACCGGGTTCTTCTGGGGCTCGCTGGTGCGGGTGGCCCTGCTGCACCACGTGACGTGGTCGATCAACTCGATCTGCCACGCGGTCGGCAAACGGCCCTTCAAGTCGCGTGACCGTTCGGGCAACGTGTGGTGGCTGGCGGTCCTGTCCTGCGGCGAGTCCTGGCACAACCTGCACCACGCCGACCCGACGTCGGCGCGGCACGGTGTGATGCGCGGCCAGCTGGACTCCTCCGCCCGGCTGATCCGCTGGTTCGAGATGCTGGGCTGGGCGTACGACGTGCGCTGGCCGTCACGCTCGCGTATCGATTCGCGCCGTAACACCGGGGAAGGCGGCTCCCGGCGCGGGAAGGAGCCCGCCGAGGCGGCATGATGGTCGCTGTGGCGACCGACTCGAACAGCACCCCCAGCAATGACAAGCCGCGGCGAGTGCGTCGCACCCGGATGACCGGTGCCGAGCGCCGCCAGCAGCTGCTGGAGATCGGTCGCACGCTCTTCGCGGCGAAGGGCTTCGAGGGCACGTCGGTGGAGGAGATCGCGGCGAAGGCCGGGGTCTCCAAGCCGGTCGTCTACGAGCACTTCGGCGGCAAGGAGGGCCTCTACGCGGTCGTGGTGGACCGCGAGATGCGCCGGCTGCTGGACATGGTCACCAGCTCGCTCACGGCCGGTCACCCCCGCGAACTGTGCGAACAGGCGGCGTTCGCCCTGCTGGACTACATCGAGGAGTACACGGACGGTTTCCGCATCCTGGTCCGCGACTCCCCCATCCCCCAGTCGACCGGCTCCTTCGCCTCGCTGATCTCGGACATCGCCACGCAGGTGGAGGACATCCTGGGCCGCGAGTTCAAGAGCCGCGGCTTCGACCCCAAGCTGGCCCCCCTGTACGCCCAGGCCCTGGTCGGCATGGTCGCCCTGACGGGCCAGTGGTGGCTGGACGTACGCAAGCCGAAGAAGGCCGAGGTGGCCGCGCACCTGGTGAATCTCGCGTGGCACGGCCTGGACGGGCTGGAGGCGAAGCCGCACCTGATAGGGCGCCGCAAGAGTTGAATCCAGAAGCTACGAGATTAACCTTGTGGCACCATGTACGCATGACTGAGATCCCGATCAGCGCCGCCCGTTCCCAGCTCGGCGACCTGGTCCGGCGCGCGGCCCACAGCCGCGAGACCATCGCCATCACCGACCACGGCCATGTGGCGGCGCTGCTCGTGTCTCCGCAGGTGATAGAGGATCTCGAGGATGCGCTGGCGGTGGCGGACTACCAGCGGCGCAAGGCGGAGGGGACGCTCGGCGAGGGCATTCCCATGGCCGAGGTGCGCAAGCGGCTGGGGCTCGACAAGAAGTGACCTACGAAATCATCTTCGAGCCGCACGCCCTCGACGCCGCGGCGCGGTTCCTGAAGGAAGATCCGAAAGGCCTCGCCGTCGTCCTGGACAGGATCGACAGACTCGCCGACGACCCTCGTCCGGCGGGCACGGTCCCATACGGAATGGACATCCGCCGCTTGCGTGTCGGCGACTACCGCGTCCTCTACGTCATCGACGACGACGTGATCCGCATCCTCGTCACCCACCTGGGCCGCACGACCTGATCACCGGTCACGCCGCTTTCCGCGCCACGGCGAAGACCCGCCGGAACGGGAACGGCGTGCCGTGCGGCCCCCCCGGGTAGGCCTCGCGCAGGGCTGCCCGGTACTCGGCGACGAAGGCCTCCCGCGCCCCGGGGTCGTCGGCGAGGGCGGTCAGTACGGGCCGCAGCCCGGTCCCCTTCACCCAGTCGAGCACGGGGTCCTCGCCCCGCAGTGGATGGATGTACGTCGTCTCCCACACGTCGGCGGTGCAGCCGAGGGAGGTGAGGTGCTCGAGGTAGGCCTCGGGTGTGAGGACGGCGTCGCCGTGGCGCAGGGTGCCGGCGAGCCGGTCGCGCCAGCGCGGTGCGTTCGTGAGCTCGCGCATGATCCGGTGGCTGGGGGCGTCGAAGTTCCCCGGCACCTGGAAGGCGAACGTCCCGGAGGGCTTCAGCGCTCCCACCCAGTCGGCGAACCGCTCGACGTGCCCCGGCACCCACTGGAGCGTGGCGTTGCTGAGGATCAGGTCGTACGGCTCGTCGGGCACCCACGTCCGGACATCGGCGTGGGCGAAGCCGAGGTGCCCGCCGCCCGGGGTGGTCCCCTCGTGGTCCACGTGGGCCTTGTCGAGCATCTCGGTCGAGTTGTCGTACCCGGTGATGCGGGCGGTGGGCCAGCGGGCGGCGAGCAGCGCGGTGACGTTGCCCGGGCCGCAGCCGAGGTCGGCGATACGGGGCCGGGGACCGGGCAGGTCGGGGACGCGCGCGAGGAGGTCGGTGAAGGGGCGGGCGCGGTGGTCGGCGTGGCGGAGGTACTGGGCGGGGTCCCAGGTGGGGGCTGCTGCGGGCATGGGTCCTCCTGGTGTTCCTGGCGGTGACGAGGCCGGGCACTCAGCGTGACAGTGCGCTTATCTTGATGTCAAGAAAATGGACGTCAAGAGACTCTACGTCGACACAACCCTTACACTGATCGCCATGGAGGACGAGGTCGACCGGCTGGTCGCGGCATGGCGTCGGGAGCGCCCTGACCTCGACGTGGAACCGCTCGAGGTGCTCAGCCGCGTGAGCAGGCTGGCCCGGCATCTGGACCGGGCACGCCGGCTGGCCTTCTCGGAGCACAATCTGGAGCCGTGGGAGTTCGACGTCCTGACGGCCCTGCGCCGCGCGGGCACGCCGTACCAGCTCTCGCCGGGGCAGCTCCTCACCCAGACCCTGGTCACGTCGGGCACGATGACGAACCGCATCGACCGTCTGGCCAAGAAGGGCCTGGTGGAACGCCTCCCCGACCCCAACGACCGCAGGGGCGTCCTGGTCCGTCTGACGGACGAGGGCAGGGACCGCGCGGACCAGGCCCTGGCGGGTCTGCTGTACCAGGAGCGTGCGATCCTCGCGGAGCTCTCCCGCGCCCAGCGCGGCGAACTGGCGGGGCTGCTACGCCAGCTGACCGCCCCGTTCGACAACATCCCCGGCTAGGTCGACGGGCCCGACCCCGGCCCGCCGGGCCAGGGCGACCGCGGCGAGCGTGGAGTGCACACCGAGCTTGCCGAGAACGTTCTGCATGTGCGTCCGCACGGTGTGCGGCGACAGATACAGGCGCTCGGCGACGGCCTTGCGCCCCAGCCCCGCGACCATGCACCGCAACACTTCCCGCTCACGCGGAGTGAGGGACTCCACCAGCCGCTCGCTCTCGGTGCGGTGCTTGCGGGCGGCGGTCAGCTCGCGCAGCACGCCGGTGAGCAGGGCAGGGGGCAGATGGGTCTCGTCCCGCAGCACCCCGCGGATGACGGTGAGCAGCCGGGACAGCGAGCAGTCCTTGGCGACCCAGCCGGAGGCTCCGGCCTGCAGGGCGAGCGCCGCCCGTCGCGGATCGTCCTTCTCCGCGAGCACGACGATCCGTACGTTCGGCTGCGCGGAGCGCACTCCCGTGACGAGGGAGATCCCGTCGACGAGCCCGTCCTCGTTGCCCTCCTGCACGGGGACGGCCGGCCGGGCGCCCGGTACCTTGCCGCCCAGGTCGGCGTCGACGAGCAGCACGTCGAACCGCCGCCCCTCGGCGACGGCGCGCTCCAGGCTGCGCAGCGCGGCCGGGCCGCTGCCGGCCGCGGAGACGTCGACATCGGGCTCGGCGGCCAGGGCCGCCGCGAGTGACTCGGCGAAGATGCGGTGGTCGTCGACGACCAGGACCCGGATGCGTACCACGAAACCCCCTCCCCCGAGCTCACGAAGAGCGGGGATACCTCATCGGCGGAAGTCGACACCCGCGCGGGTACGACGCCGGAGTGCCCAGATCCGCGGCGTCTGTCCGTCCGTCCTCGCCGCAGCCTGACCGGGTCGCGGCAGCCGCACGGCCGCCGCCGTGCAGAACCGGTACCCCCACCCCGGGCGTCGTACCCGGCTGTCTCGCCCCCTGATCGGCACCGGCCCCCACCGGTGCTGTTCATCAGGGTACGGACGGGGGCCCGGAGCGGAAGGTTATTTGCAGAACTGACTGCCCGACGCGTTTATGGTGTGCCGCATGTTCCGTCTTGAGACAGAAGTCGACAGAGCCCGACGTGATCTGCTCCGCACACGCCTGCGAGAGACGAACACAGCCGCCTCCCCGATCCTGCGCGCCCTGCGCGGAACACCCGGCGAGCGGGAGGTCCCGTTGCACGTGTGGGCTGTGAACGACACCGACGAACTCGCCGGCGGACTGGTCGGTCACACCTGGGCGACCTGGCTCCACGTGACGTACCTGTGGGTCGACGAACGCCACCGCGGCAGGGGCCTGGGCGCCGCGCTGCTCGCGAAGGCGGAACACCTCGCCACCACCACCCGCGACTGCCGCTCGGCCCGCCTGGAGACCTGGGACTTCCAGGCGCCGCGGTTCTACGTGAAGCAGGGGTACGAGATCGTGTGCGCGGTCCCGGACTATCCGCCGGGCATCACGGAGTACATGCTGACGAAGCGGCTGGTCTGAGACCTCGTAGTCGTCGCGGATCGGCCTCCCGATAGCGTGGGTTCGCTTGAGTAATCCCCCCACTTCTGCAACGGGAGACACAGTGAACCGCCCCGCTCGGCTCCTCACGGCCGCGCTCACCGCATCCGCGGCCTTGTTGCTGACTGCCTGTGGCTCGGGGGGAGGTGACGAGTCGTCATCCGACAAGATCGCCGGTGCGGACTCGGCTGAGACGCCATCGGCGTCGGCGTCGGCGTCCGCGTCGGCGGACGGGATCGATCGGCCGGAGATCAAGCTGCCGAGTGACATGAAGAACGTCTTCGAGGACCGGCAGACCGGAGACCCTCAGAAGGACGCCATCCTCGCCGACAACGAACGGGCCATCAGCACGGTGGACCAGGCCATGGCGTACGGCGACATGAAGAAGTCCGGGATGGCCTTCTACTACACGGACAGCGCGCTGACCGGCGTCTACTACTACGCGAAGGACAACATCGCCAGGAAGACCAGCTGGGCCGGCACCTTGCGCTACTTCGACCGCCAGGTAACGGTGTTCGACAAGGCGACGGCAGCCCTGACGTACTGCGTGGATGAGAGCAACGCGAACGTCAAGGACCTCAAGACCAACAAGGTGAATGTGGTCGAGACCTCGCCCGACAGCTACGTCTTCTACAACCTGGGCCTGAAGAAGAACCAGGACGGCGTCTGGCAGACCTGGGATCTCACCGAGGACCGGGGGTCACGGAAGTGCCAGCCTTGACCCGGTGCGCAAAGGCCGCGGACGCCAAGGAGCAAGGGGACTCGGATAGCGTGGCTTCACTTGAGCTAACTTCGCCTCAACGGGAGACCTGAGTGAATCGCCCCGCCCGGCTCGCAGCAGCCGTGCTCACCGCATCCATGGCCGTGTTGATGACCGCATGCGGGTCGGAAGGAGATGGTGACTCCTCCCCCGACCCGATCAAGGGCGCGGACAGTGGAGACGGAAAGACGTCGGCCAGCCCCTCCGCCTCGACTTCGCCGGGCAGTGCCAAGCGGCCGGAGATCAGGCTGTCCAAGGAGTTCCAGGCCGACTTCGAGAACTGGACGAACAGCGATCCGAAGCTCCAGGCGATCCTGAACGATGGCCGTGAGCAACTGCGGGCCAAGTACGCCGCAGTCATCAACGCGGATCTGAGCTCCGAGGCTGTGGCCTTCTACAGCTCGGAAGCCACCCAGGTATCTGCTCGCAAGTGGATCAAGCAGTTCGTCGAGGACGACGACGACATCATCGGCAAGGTCACGGCCTTCAACCCCAAGGCTCTCATCAGCGACACCGGCTCCGGTGTCCTCTTCTACTGTGTTGACGAGCGCCAGGCATCCACGAAGAACCGCAAGACTGGAAAGGTCGTAAAAACTCCGGACAAGCCCGAGTCGGTCCTCCAGTATCGAACCCGGTTGGACAAGACCTCGCAAGGCGTGTGGAAGACGACGTCCGTGACCGTCGTGGCGGGTGGATGCAACCGATGAGGTCGGCTGCGAAAGTGGGCGCTCTGGTCGCCACCTCACTCTGCGCAGTGGTTTTGTCCTCCACAGCGGCGTCTGCCCTCGGAGATGACGCCATCGAGCCGCCGTCCTCGGGGGACGCGTCTGGCGACGCATCCGGCAACACTCTGACCGCTTCGGCTACCACCACAGGTATCAAGGTCAAGCAGGTCAGCGGCGGTACCTCGGGCGGCTCCACCAAGTCGCTCGCCCCGGTGGACCCCAACTGGGAGCCGCCGGCGTGCTGGTACGAGCCGGTTGCGACGCCTCAGCAGCTCAAGAGCGCAGTGGACCGTCTGAAGAAGAACCCCAACGAGAATCTGGTGCCCGTCACCCCCACACTCAGCTGGGGGGAGGAATTGATGGTGGACCACTACGAGAAGGGGCGGGACAACACCGACAGCGGGTTCAGCTACAAGAACTACAACCTCGGCAAGAAGGGCATGTTCTGGCGCGGGGTGGTCAACAAGAACCGGGAAGACGACCCCGAGTCCGCCGCCTGTGAGCGGAACCTGTTCTGGCAGAACGCCAACACTCTCCCTGCCGACGACCACGCCCCCACCCCTGACGTCCTCGCCGGCTACGCGTACGACAAGATCGAAGTGCCGCAGACCGATGTCGAGTTGAAGCCCGCAGCCAGGTCGACCGTGAACCTGCCGACCTGGGTGTGGCTGGACAAGGCGGCCTTCAAGGAGGTCAGGGTCCGCGCCGAGCTGCCCGACGCCGGCGTCTGGGCGGAGACGACGGCCAAGCCTGTGGCCCTGCACCTGAACCCCGGCACCGAGGACGCCGAGACCTATCCGGCCTCCGGCGACTGCGCGATCAATGACGACGGGTCGATCGGCACCCCGTACACCAAGGGCGGCGGGAACCGGACTCCGCCCTGTGGCATCCGGTATCTCCGGGCCACCAACGGCACGCCGTACCAGCTCAAGGCGTCGATCACCTGGCAGATCTCCTGGCAGGGCTCCGGCGGCGCGCGGGGCGATCTGCCAGACGGGACCTTCGAGACGACTCAGACGATGACGGTTCAGGAGATCCAGTCCGTCAACCGCTGACGCATGCGGCAAAGCCGGGCGCCCTCGTGATGAGGGCGCCCGCACTGCGTGGGGAGGTCAGCGCACGCGGCGTGCGCCCGCCGACGGGACCGCCTCGAAGACCCGGGGTGTCGTGAAGCCCGCTGCCGCGAAGGCCTCGGTCACCGCCTTGGTGATCGCGTCGACGTCCGTCTCCTCCGCGAGGACGATCGCCGAGCCGCCGAAGCCGCCGCCCGTCATGCGGGCGCCGAGGGCGCCGGAGGCGAGGGCGGTGTCGACGACCAGGTCGAGCTCGGGACAGGAGATGCGGAAGTCGTCCCGGAGCGAGGTGTGGCCCTCGACCAGGACGGGCCCGATCGCGCGGGTGTCGTCGCCCGACTCCAGCAGGGACACCACGCGTTCGACGCGCTCGTCCTCCGTGACCACGTGCCGGACCAGGCGGCGGACCTCCTCGTCGTCGCCGAGGCGGGCGAGGGCCGCGTCCAGCTCGTCGTAAGGGATGTCCCGGAGCGCGTTGACGCCCAGCAGGGCCGCCCCCTTCTCGCAGCCGGCGCGGCGCTTGCCGTACTCGCCCTCGCTGTGGGAGTGCTTGACCTGGGTGTCGACCACGAGCAGGCGCATGCCCTCGGCCGCCAGGTCGAAGGGGATCTGCTTCTGGGAGAGGTCGCGGGTGTCGAGGAAGAGGGCGTGGCCCGCCTCGCAGCAGGCCGACGCCGTCTGGTCCATGATGCCGACCGGGGCGCCGACGTAGACGTTCTCCGCGCGCTGGCAGAGGCGGGCCAGTTGCCAGCCCCGCAGGCCGAGGGAGAAGAGGTCGTTCAGGGCGAGCGCGACCACGACCTCCAGGGCCGCGGAGGAGGACAGGCCCGCGCCCGACGGGACCGTGGAGGCCAGGTGGATGTCCGCGCCGGTCACCGCGTGGCCGGCCTCGCGCAGGGCCCACACCACGCCTGCCGGGTACGCCGTCCAGTTCTTGTCCGACTCGGGGGCCAGGTCGTCGAGACGGAGTTCGGTGACTCCTCCCGCGACTCCCTCGACGTCCGCCGAGTGCAGGCGCAGCACCCCGTCCTCGCGGGCCGACACCGCCGCCACCGCGGTGTGCGGCAGTGCGAACGGCATGACGAAGCCGTCGTTGTAGTCCGTGTGCTCGCCGATGAGGTTGACGCGGCCGGGCGCCGCCCACACGCCGTGCGGCTCGGCGCCGTACAGCTCCGTGAACCGTTCGGCGACCGCCTCGGCGACCGTGTCGGCAACAGCCTCGCTCATGCCTGACCCCTGACCCTTCCGTACGTTCTAGTTTGCGCGCCGCTGCGCGAAGTCCCACGCGTCGGCGACGATTCCCGCGAGGTCCGCGCGGGACGGGTTCCAGCCCAGCTTCTCGCGGGCCGTGGCGGCCGATGCCACCAGGACCGCCGGGTCGCCGCCCCGGCGCGGGGCCACGACCTCGGGGATCGGGTGGCCCGTGACCCGGCGGACCGTGTCGATGACCTCGCGGACCGAGAAGCCGTTGCCGTTGCCGAGGTTGCAGATGAGGTGCTCGCCGGGGGTGGCCGCCTTCAGGGCCAGCAGGTGGGCCTCGGCGAGGTCCGCGACGTGGATGTAGTCGCGTACGCAGGTGCCGTCCGGCGTCGCGTAGTCGTCGCCGAAGACGGAGATCGACTCCCGCCTGCCCTGCGCCACCTGCAGCACCAGCGGGATGAGGTGGGACTCGGGGTCGTGGCGCTCGCCGTGCTCGCCGTACGCGCCGGCCACGTTGAAGTAGCGCAGTGACACCGCGCCCAGGCCGTGGGCCGCCGCCTCACCGGTGATCATGTGGTCCACCGCGAGTTTGGTGGCGCCGTACGGGTTGGTCGGGGAGGTGGGCGCCGACTCGACGATCGGGACCTCGTCCGGCTCGCCGTACGTCGCGGCCGTGGAGGAGAAGACCAGGGTGCGGACGTCCGCCTCGCGCATCGCGGACAGCAGGGCCATGGTGCCGGCGACGTTGTTGTCCCAGTACTTCTCCGGCTTCGCGACCGACTCGCCGACCTGCGAGAACGCGGCGAAGTGCAGGACGCCGTCGAACGACGCGTCCAGCCACTTGGCGGCGTCGCGGATGTCGCCCTCGATGAAGGTCGCGCCCGCCGGGACGCCCTCCCGGAAGCCGGTGGTGAGGTTGTCCAGGACGACGGCCTCGTGCCCCGCTTCCAGCAGGTGCTGGGCGACCACGCTGCCGACGTATCCCGCGCCACCCGTCACCAGGTACTTCCCGCTCATGAACTCGCTACCTCTCGCAGTCGCTCGGCCGCGCGCTCCGGCGGCACGTCGTTGATGAACACGTTCATGCCGGACTCGGAACCCGCGAGAAACTTCAGCTTGCCGGAAGTGCGGCGGATGGTGAAAAGCTCGAGGTGAAGCGCGAAGTCCTCACGCACGACCCCGTCGAACTCCTCCAGCGCGCCGAACGGGGCCTGGTGCCAGGCCGCGATGTACGGCGTCGGAGGCTCACCCTCACCGAAGATCCGGTCGAAACGCCTCAAGAGTTCCAGATATACCTTGGGGAACTCTGTGCGCGCGGCTTCGTCCAGGCCGAGCAGGTCGGGCACGCGGCGCTTGGGGTACATGTGGACCTCGTACGGCCAGTGCGCCGCGTATGGCACGAATGCCACCCAGTGTTCACCCTCCAGGATGACTCGCTCGTCGGCGAGTTCACGTTCCAGGACGGCGTCGAAGAGGTTTTCCCCTCCCGTCATCTCCTTGTGGGTCGCGGCGGAGCGGAGCATCAGCGCGGTGCGCGGGGTGGTGAAGGGGTAGGCGTAGATCTGGCCGTGCGGGTGCTGGAGGGTCACGCCGATCTCGGCACCCCGGTTCTCGAAGCAGAACACCTGCTCGACGGAGGGGAGATGGGACAGCTCCGACGTACGGTCCGTCCACGCCTCCAGCACGAGGCCCGCCTGTTCCTCGGAGAGGGCGGCGAAGGACGCGTTGTGGTCGGACGTGAAGCAGACGACCTCACAGCGGCCCGAGTCGCCGGCCAGCGAGGGGAAGCGGTTCTCGAACACGACGACGTCGTACGACGAGTCCGGGATCTCGCTCAGGCGATCGCCCGCCGACGGGCACAGCGGGCACTCGTCGGCCGGCGGATGGTAGGTGCGGCCCTGGCGGTGCGAGGCGATGGCGACGGAGTCGCCGAGCAGGGGGTCGCGGCGGATCTCGGACGTGGTGACGGTGCGGTCCAGCGGGCGGCGGTCGGTGGCGTCCCGCACGCTGTCGTCACGCAGGTCGTAGTAGATGAGCTCGCGACCGTCGGCCAGCCGGGTCGAGGTCTTCTTCACGCCGGACTCCTCATCCTTCAAACATAACCCAACATATCAAAACACCAGTCCCCTCAATCGTCAACATCACGATCCAACAAAGAGCATCATCAGAGGTGTTCAGTCACTGAACGCGGAGGCGTAGATTCCGCGAGGTATCGGTTCACGCAACAAAGCGAGGGCTAGTGCATACCCCCACATATCTGGCAGCCGAGCTGCGTCTCCCCACGAACTGGCTCGACTACACGATCCTCGGCATCTACTTCGTCGTCGTCCTCGGCATCGGCTTCGCCGCCCGGCGATCGGTGAAGACCAGCCTCGACTTCTTCCTCTCCGGCCGTTCCCTGCCCGCCTGGGTCACCGGTCTCGCCTTCGTCGCCGCCAACCTGGGCGCCACCGAAATCCTGGGCATGGCGGCCAACAGCGCGCAGTACGGCGTCTACACGACGCACTGGTACTGGATCGGCGCCATCCCGGCCATGGTCTTCCTCGGCCTGGTGATGATGCCCTTCTACTACGGCTCCAAGGTGCGCTCGGTCCCCGAGTTCCTGCTCCTGCGCTTCGACCGGGCCGCGCACCTGCTCAGCTCGGTCCTCTTCGCCTTCGCCGCGATCCTCATCGCCGGCGTCAACCTCTACGCGCTGGCCATCGTCGTCGAGGCGCTGCTGGGCTGGCCGGAGTGGGTGGCGATCGTCGTCGCGGGCTTCTTCGTCCTCGCGTACATCACGCTCGGCGGCCTGTCCTCGGCGATCTACAACGAGGTCCTCCAGTTCTTCGTGATCCTGGCGGCGCTCATCCCCCTCTCCGTCCTCGGCCTGAAGAAGGTCGGCGGCTGGGACGGCCTGTCCGACTCCCTCACCAAGACCCACGGCGCCGACTTCATGACCTCCTGGGGCGGCACCGGCATCGGCAGCGCCAACCCACTGGGGGCGAACTGGCTGACGATCGTCCTGGGCCTCGGCTTCGTCCTCTCCTTCGGCTACTGGACGACGAACTTCGCCGAGGTCCAGCGCGCCCTGTCCGCGAAGAACCTGTCGGCAGCGCAGCGCACCCCGCTGATCGCCGCGTTCCCGAAGATCTTCATCGTGTTCCTGGTGATGATCCCGGGCCTGGTCGCCGCCGTGCTCGTCCCGAAGATCGGCACGTCCGGCTCCGACCTCCAGTACAACGACGCCATCCCCTACCTGATGGAGCAGTTGCTGCCGAACGGTGTGCTGGGCATCGCCGTGACGGGTCTGCTCGCGGCGTTCATGGCGGGCATGGCGGCCAACGTGTCATCGTTCAACACGGTGTTCACGACGGACATCTGGGCCAAGTACGTGGTGCGGGGCCGCGAGGACGAGTACTACGTCCGCTTCGGCCGGCTCATCACCGCGGTCGGCGTCCTGGCCTCCATCGGCACGGCGTTCCTCGCCCGCTCGTTCTCCAACATCATGGCCTACCTGCAGACCCTCTTCTCCTTCTTCAACGTGCCGATGTTCGTCGTCTTCATCATCGGCATGTTCTGGAAGCGGGCCTCCATGAAGTCGGGCTTCTGGGGGCTGATCGCGGGCACCACCGCCGCGATGGTCAACTACTTCGTCCTCTACAAGCAGGACATCGTCGACATCCCCTCCGACCAGGGCGCCAACTTCGTCTCGGCGATCGCGGGGTTCGTCGCGGGCGCGGTCGTCATGGTGGCGGTGTCGCTCTTCACCGCGCCGAAGCCGGCCGAGGAGTTGCAAGGGCTGGTCTACGGCACGACGTCACCCGGCATGGCGGAGCCACCGGCGCCCGGGGACGAGGCCTGGTACCGCAAGCCGGCGCTGCTGGGCTGGGGCGCGGTCGTGCTGGCCGCGGCCTGCTACATCCCGTTCTCGTTCTGACCGAGGAGGATTGACTGAAGATGTCCGAGTTCTACTCCGAGAAGGACGTACAGCGGGAAGTCACCGAACTGCAGGGCAAGTCGGCGACGGCCGCCCGGTTGTTCGACATCCGTCGGATCATCGGCGGACTGTTCGTGGTCTACGGGGTGATCGTCACGCTCGCCGGGCTCACGGCGTCCGACGCCGACATCGACAAGGCGGAGGGGGTCAACATCAACCTGTGGACCGGGTTGGGCATGCTGGCGCTCGGCCTGTTCTTCCTGGCGTGGCTGAAGCTGAGGCCGGTGGCGCCGGCGCCGCCCGGGGCTGCGCCGGAGGACGCACCGAGCGAGTGAGGGCGGGCGGGCGCCCGGCGGTAGTGCGGCTGGGCGCCGACGTCTGTACGGCGGTGTCGGCGACGCTCAGTCGTTACCGCTGGACGCGCTGGTGCACACCTCGGCCCAGACGGTCAGGCCTTCGCCGCTCTGCCGGGTGCCCCAGCGGGCGGCGAGAGCGTCGGTGATCAACAGGCCGCGGCCCCGTTCCTGTTCCGGGCCCGGAGAAACGGGCGGCGGCGCGGGGATGGGGCCCGCACGGAAGCCGCCCTCATCGGTCACGCTGATCGTGACCGTCTCCGCGGCGAGGGCCCAGGCAACGGTGATCGTGTGGCCGTCGCCGTGCTCCAAGGCGTTCGCGACGAGTTCGCCGGTGATCGCCTCCAGGTCGTCCGCCGCGCCCTGGGGCAAGCCCCACGCGCGCGCCGTGTCTCGCATGTGGCGCCGGGCGGCGGGCGCGGAGGCGAAGTCGTGGCCGGGGAGGGTGAGCAGGCCGTGGGCCCGGAGCCGGGGCATGCCACACGTCACTCCTGCCGGCGTGGGCACCGTCGGCACTCCCCCGGCCAGGCCCGGCTCATCCGCCCCAAGTCGAGCGCCTCTCGACCTGGCGATCAGCAGCGCGTCGGAGAGGGCATCAGCCAACTGACCGGCAAGCGTGCCGAAATCGCCCGTCTGCGCCCCTCCCTGCGCCAGCAGGTTCCGCGTCCGGCCGAGAAGCCGGTCCGCGAGCCCGAGCTGTATGTTCTCGACTCGGTCGGCAAGTCGGGAGGCGGGGCCGTCGCCGTCCGTGAAGAGGAGGCAGGGCTGCCCTTGGGCGCCGGTCCAGGGCAGGATTCGTGCGCGGTTCACGTCGTCGCTCATGACGCCTTCCCGAGACGGGCATGAGGGTCGTGGCTGTCGAGGTCGACGCCGTACGCGGGGAGGTAGGGGCGGACGAGGGGGGTGGCACTGCCGTCGATGGGCTCGTACCAAACCCTGACCGTCGAGGCGACGGCAGGAAGCGAAGGCGTGAAGACCCCGCCCGACGAGGCGGACGGACGACTCATGGCGCGCAGCTGACCAGCATGGTGACGCCCAGGGGTGCGGCTACCCCAGCGGGGCCAGCAGACGATGCGCTGTACAACTCGGCTCATGATCTCACTCTCCAGTGATCGATCGAGGATGTGGGAAGCCTTCCATGGGATTCCCATAGAGGAAGCTCTCGCCAAGGGAGTTCGTCAGTGTGGGTGACGAGCTTCGAATCCGCGTCCGAGGCTTCTCAGCAGCCCATAAGGTCAGCGCCGTTGACCGAGAAAGCCGACGGAGCCGTGTCCTCCGTGGCAGAAGGGATCTGGCATGACCGCCACGCAGACAGGCCCTGCCGGACGTATGCAGATCGCCCGAGGCCTGATCTCACTGCGGGAGCGATGCGGCCTGACACAGACTCAAGTCGCTGAACGTGCAGGGGTCAGCACCACAACTGTCAGCCGGTACGAAGCTTGGCAGGACCGAGCCCGCATTCGATGGGCCACGGTCAGGGCGCTGGCAGACGCCTGCGAAGCCACGACTCAGGAACGTGACGCCCTCGTGGCCATCGCCAAATCGCAGGCCGACGGCTGGTGGGTCGGCAACAGCGCCGTGCCGGGGTGGATGGACCCGCTCGTGTCCTTCGAGCAGGAAGCGGCATACGAGCACGTGTTCGCGAACACCGTCATCCCCGGGCTGCTCCAGACCAGGGAATACGCCCTCGCCATCCATGAGGCGCGTGAAGTGCGCAGTTCGAACGACGACATCGAGCGAATGGTCGAAGCGCGGATGAAGCGCCAGGACATCCTGCAGCGACGTCCGGCGCTGCATCTGTGGGTTGTCCTCGACGAGGCAGTGCTGCACAGGACAGTCGGGGACAACGACGTCATGATCCGGCAGCTCGAACACCTTCACAAGGCAGCCCTGAGCCCGAACATCGACGTCCAGGTCCTGCCGTTCAGCGCAGGTGCACACGCGGCTGGAGCCGGGCACTTCGTGATCCTCGGGCGGGACGACGGGCGGGAGCCGCTCAACTCCATGGCGGTCGTCTACATCGAGATGCGTCGCCGCGGGCTGTACCTCGACGACGCCGAGGACGTAAGCGCCTACAAGTTGACTTTCGACTACCTTCGCTCGCAGGCCGCGGACACGACTTCCTCGCTGCGGCTGATCGCTGGAGCGAGACAGGAGCTGTCCTCATGAACGACATAGCGACTCCCCCGAACGAGCCGCCGGCTGTTGCGTGGTTCAAGAGCAGCCACAGTGGCGGCGAAGGCAACGAATGCGTGGAGATCGCCAGTCTCCGAGCGGGAATTGCTCTACGGGACTCGAAGGACCCTGAGGGAAGCACACTCACTGTCTCGGCCGGAGCCTTCACGGCGTTCATCGCCGGTGTGGCGAAGGACGAGTTTGGCCCCTCACCGGTCTAGAAGCCGGCAACTTGAGAATGTTGGCGCGGCCTGGCCGCTGGGCCCGTGAGCTGAGGTGGGCGAAACAGCGACCGCCCGCCTCAGCTACGTTTGTCGGCACTCCGCAAGGGGCTCGCGGCTACACTCGTTCGTCTCCCCGCCAGGTGACCGACGTCATCGCGGCGAGACCGCCGTTGGCGACTCCCCGGTACGTCACCGTCCGGGCCGGGCCGATCTCCCCGGCGAGGCGCTCCGACAGATCTTGTCCGTCCTCGCACAGGTGCTGCCATTCGTCGTCGCTGCCGTCGTTCATCAGCGTCGTCTCGATCGCCCGCTTCCACTGGTAGAAGGCGGCCACGAGGTCATCTGACAGATGGAGGGCGGCCGCGGGATCGTCGGGGGCGAAGCTGCCGAACCCCTCCGCGTGCAACGGGTACAGCCCGTACTCGCCCTCGACGGTGATGTCGAGCGGGTGCGGAGGACTGTCATGGGCGTCGACGGTCCAGTGGAGCTGGTCGCACCCCCAGCACACGAACTTCTCGTCCTGGTGCCGTTCGTCCCAGAAGCGGACCACCCAGTCGGGCCCGAGGTGCTTAGCCACGAGCCGGGCGATCTCCAGGCCTTGCTTCACGTGCTTGCGCAGGGCCGGGCGGGCCTCGAAGCCGTCGGCGGGACGGGCCTGGTTCCACTCGGTGAGTATGCGCGCCAGGTCGTCGGGCAGTCCGAGTGCGTGGTCGGCGACCCGGAGAGTGCGGGTGAAGTCCTCGACGCGGGCGAACGCCCCGGCGTCCGTGGCGTACAGCGGTGAGGCGTCGCCGCGGGCCCGCACGAGGAGGTGCTCAGGGTCCCTGTGGGTCATGCCGGATTCGCTCCAATCACCCGTCCCTTGTTCTGGCCGTGCTCGCCGATGGTGATGGCCACCCGGTGAGACTTCCCGTTGTACACCGTCTCGAAGATCGGCCTGGTCGGCGTCTGGTGGCCGACGATCTTCCCCTCGCTCAGTGCCTTGCTGAGGAGCTTTGGAATCTCCTCGACCGGCACGCCACGCTGGGCGAAGTCTCCGCCGTGGCGGAAGACGACGTGGACGAGGCCCTTCTTCACGTCGCCGGCGTCGAGCCACGCGAGCGGCACGCCGGGCCGGGAGTACGGGACCACCCAGAACAGGTTCTTCTGGTCGACCTCGAACCCGGCTTCCTTGAGCTTGTTCACATACCGCATGTCCAAGCCAGGGGCAGCGGCCTTGGCGCGCTCCACCATACGGATCGACAGGCGCAGCCCCATGCCGGCCTCACTTGCGGCGTCAGCGAGCTTTTCCGCCGAGACGCTCTCACCGTAGATCTTCTTCAGCTCGGCCAGAACCTTCTCCGCGTCCCTGCCGGTCCTGATGGCGTCCTCGACTCGCTCGGCGAGCTTGATGGCCTTGGCGAACTTCGCAGCCATCGCGGGACCGCCGAACGCCGCAGCTGCCCACGCGCACCCTGATCCGGAACCTCCGTCGTCGCCGGGTGTCACCTTGTGGTAGCAGTCGGCGAAGTCCTTGACGAATATCTCGTAGCCGAGGGTGGCCGCGAGCCCGGCAAGGTTCTTGAGCCCGGCCTTCTCCACCTCCCAAAAGCTGAAGTGGTAAGTGCGCTTCTCCTCCAGCCCCTTCTTCGTGTCACTGGTCAGGAAGAAGGCGTCGGCCTTCGGGCACCCGGCCTCGGTGGCGGGCACGTCCGGGTTGGCGCAGTAGTAGTAGCTGACGTGGGCGTCGAAGTGGAACTCGAACGTCACGGTGCACCCGTCGATCGTGAGGGTGCAGTCGTTGAGCTGCTTGGGCGGCTCAACGAGCTCGACCTTGTCAAGGATGAAGAACGTGCGTGCAACGGTAGTGCCGGCCCCTGCTGAGACGTTCTTGTTGGCTTCCTTCCGTTCCGCAGACTCCGCTGCTTCCTGCGCCTCGTCCGCGTACTTCTGGGCGTCCTTGGCCGCTTCCTCCGCTTCGGTCGCTGCAGCGTCGGCTCGGTTGGCCGCTGCCCGGGCGTCCTTGGCGGCTTCTTCGGCTGCTGCGGCGGCCGTGCGGGCGGCTTCGGCGTCGAGGGCTGCCTGGTCGGCTGAGTCGCGGGCGTTCTTGGCGTGGGTTTCGGCGCGGTCGGCTGCCTGGTCGGCGGCTTGGGCGTCCTCGGTGGCCTGGCGGTTGTAGTCGACTGTGCGGGCGAGGGACGCCGCCGCCTTGGACGCGGCCTTGGCAGCGTCTGCGGCGTAGCCGAGGGCCTCCTTGGCGTAGGTACGGGCGTCGGAGGCGTGTCCGGCGGCGTTGGCGGCGTGCTCGTAGGCGGCCTTGGCGTCGCCCTTCGCCTGGTCGGCGAGGTTCTTGGCGGCTGAGGCTTCGGCCGCCGCGTTCTTGGCGTGGGCGTCGGCTACGGACTTCTGCTGGTCGGCGATCGTCTTGGACGCCTGACCGGTGAGGACCACCAGGCCGGCGGCCGAGTCGGTGTCGACGTAGGGCGAGCCGAGCTGGATGGCGTCGTTGGCGGGCTTGGCGACCTGGGCGGCGGCTTTGCCTGCGTCGACAGCGGCCTGGGCGGTGACGTGGGCGAAGCCCGCGGCCTTCGCCGAGGCGGCCAAGGCCTTGCCGGCCTCCTTGTTCGCCTCGTCAGCGTGGGTCTTTGCGGTCTTGGCCTGCTTCTCCGCCTCGTCGGCCAGTGCGACCGCCGTCTTGGCCTCGGAGGAGGCGTGCTCGGAGGCGTCGATGGCCTCTGCCGCGGCGCTGGTCGCGGTCTTAACCGCGGCGTCGGACTTCAGCTTCGCGGCCTGGGCGGCGTCCGCGTGCGCGCGGGAGCGCTTGGCCGCTGCCTCCGCGCGGGTGGCTGCCGCATCGGCGTCCGCGGCCGCCTTGGTCGCGGCGTCCGCTTCGGAACGTGCCCTGGCGGCGGCTGCCTCGGCGTCGTCAGCGTGCCCGGCCGCCGCGTCGGCCGCCGCTCTGGCCTCCTGGGCGTTGCTGTCGGACTCGTGAGCCTGGGCGTAGGCCTCCTTCGCGTCCGCCTTGGCACGGGCTGCGTCGGCCCTCTGCTCCGCGTCCCACGCGTCGTCCCGCAAGTCGCGGGCCTTGTCGCGGGCCTTGACCGCGGCGTTCTTCTTCTCGACCGCCGTGCCCTCGGCCGCTTCCGCCTTGTCCTTGGCGTCCTGGGCCTGCGACGCCTCCCCTTCGGCGTTCTTCCGATGCTGGGCGGCCTCGGCCTGCTTGGCCGCGGCGGTCTTCTTCTCCGCCTCGGCCGTCTTCTCCTCGGCCTCGGCGGCCAGGCGCTTGGCGTGGGCCTCGGCGGCGGCCGACTTGGCCTCGCCCTCGGCCTTCAGCGCCTCGGCGAGCTTGGCCTCCGCGGTCTCCTTGTCCTTCTTGGCGTTGTCGCGGTGCACCTTCGCGCCGTCGGCCGCGGCCTTCGCCTGGGCCTCGGCCACCGCCGCGGCCGCCTTGCGGAACTCCGCCTTCGACTGAGCCGCCTGGGCCAGGGCCCGCTGCGCGATGGTCGCGCTGTCACCGGCGGAGGCGCGCGTGGCCGCCTCAGCGGTCGTGCCGGCCTTCACCATCGCTTCCAGAGCGGCCACAGCACCCTTGGTGACCTGGGCCTTCTGCTGGCCGACCAGCAGGCCACGGCCGCGCGGGGCACCGGCCTCGTCGGCGATGGCGTACGCGGCACGCTGCGCGATGTCAGTAGCGGTGGCGTGCTTCTGCGCCGTGGCCAGCTGAGCCTTGAGAACGCCGAGCTGCTTCTTCGCCTGCGTCTGCGCTGCCGCGATGCCCTTCTTGGCCTGGTCGAACTGCGCCTTGTCCGGATAGAACTGAGTGCCCGCGCCCTCGTGGCCCTTGGGCACCATCCGGAACTTCTGCGGGTTCGTGCCGTTGCACGTCCACAGCCAGGAGTTCTGGCTGTTGTCGAACTTGTGCAGGTCCAGGCACTTGTCCGTCGCGACGTTGCGCAGCTCGCTGACGGCGCGGACATCGAACTGCCACTCCTGCGCCTTGCTCTCGTTGCACGTCCAGAGCTGGATCTTCGTGCCGTTGGCCGGGTTGCTGTTCTCGACGTCCAGGCACTTGTCGGACTTGAAATTGACGAGGGCGTAGCTGTCACTGGAAGCGGCGCGAAGCCGCCACTGCTGCCCCGAGGAGTTGTTGCAGGTGTAGATCTGCACCGGGGTGCCGGAGGCCGTCTTACCGCCCTCCGCGTCCAGGCACTTGCCCTCGGCCGCCTCGACCTGGATGACAGCCGGGGAATCGCCGATCCAGCCCGCACCACCGGGAGCCCAGTAGTCCTGCCAACGGACCAGACGGTCGGCGACCCACGAGTGCCCCAGCAGGTTCCCCAACGCCTTCGCACCGCCAGCCAGGGCGTTGGTGGCGCCCTTGCCGGCATTCAGGATCTGATTGCGCTGGGGGGCCTGCGAGGTGATCTCCTGCTGCCACTCCGAAGCGGCCGTGTCGGCTATGCCCCCCAGGGCCTTGTTCGGGTCGATAGGGTCCCGCCAAGCACATGACGCGTACCTGGTCTTCAGGTCCTCGATCGCGATCCGGTGCTCTGCCGTACCGGGCTCGGGAGCGGTGCGGGGGAATCCGCCGGAGGACAGGAACAGGCGGGCGTCATCGGCGCCCTTGCCGTTGAAGGTGTCGAACAGCCCTCGGAATGCCCGCTGTTCCTCGTACTGCCGCTGCCGCTCCTCACCAGGCAGGTCCGGGTCATACGGCTTCTCGCCGTAGAGCGGGGTGCCCTGATCGGTGACGGCCTTCAGAGTCTTCTCGTCGGCCTTGGGAGTGGGGTCCTCGTAGAAGTCGCCCTCTCGCTTCCAGAACCGGTCGGCAATCCACTGCGTCAGACCGGTCTGGCTGTGGAAGTCCTCCTCCTCGTCTCCCGGCCCTCCAGGAGGCCAGTGAAAGCCGGTGACGGTGAACCCACCCGGAGTCTCCAGCCCATCCAGAGGCTTCGCCCACTCGTCCCGAAGGGCGTAGGCGGCATCGAGCTCCTTCCAGGCCGCGTCCCTGTCCCGCTGGAACGCAACGGCCAGCGGGGTGTCCTCCCAGTACTTCCGGTCGGCCAGGGCGTGCAGCTTGTCCGACGGCTGGTTGAGCCCGTCCTGCGCGATCGCGGTCATGGACGACCCACCCAGGCGCAACACCTCCGCCATCAGGCACTGGTCCTGCCGCACCTGCTCGGCGGCCGTGTCGTCGGCCCAGTCGGCCGGGTCGTTCGCCGTGGCGGCCGACTCCGTGCCGGTGAACCGATCCAGCACATCGGGCTGGATCGCCAGACCTGTCAGCACCGCCACAGCCACCGCGGATGTGACGACAGAAGTCAGGAGCCGGGGTTGGCCCGGTCTGGGCAGGAAACGGGTTCTGGGCAGGAAAGGCCCGGGTCTTGGGCGCAAGAAAGCATCCCCCTCATCGCAAAGGAAGGCAGCCGGGGTGCCCGTCAGAAGGGGCGGAGGAGATGCGTGAAGAGCCGGCTTCGCGGCATGACGGTGTAGCCCTCCCCGTGGCGACGGTGTCCCCCCGGTCGCTGATCGACTCGCGCTGCGGCGGAGTGGTCAGCTCCTCGCAGCGCGACGATCACTTTAGGTACAGGGGTTCGAATCAACCAGGGTATTTCTTCGAGGCCGGAGCGGTGTGGCGCGAAGGGAGCCATGGGACTTCCCCCGCCCGACGGGCACAAAATCCCGTATCACCTGGGGATTTACTGTGTGCATCCCGTGAAAACCCCGTCGGGCGGGAGGCCACGCCTGGGTGAGATCGTCCAGAACCCACCCATGCCATGCCGTTCGGCGTACAGCCGGTCAGGCCTCCGGCTGGCCCGGGTCCCGGGGCAGCTGTCCCGCCCTGTCCAGCAACCCCGTCCGCGCCGCCAGCGCCGCCGCCTCCAGGCGGGAGCCCACGCCCAGTTTCATCAGGACCCGTTGGACATGGGTGCGCGCCGTCGACGGGGCGATGCCCATGCCTGCCGCGATGAGGCGGGTGTCCTCGCCGTCCGCGACGCGGACCAGGACCTCGACCTCGCGAGGTGTGAGCAGCTGGAGCAACCGCTGGCCCTCGTCGTCCGGTTGGGCCGCGGGGTTGAGCAGCTCGTTGAACGCCCCTTGCAGCAGCTGCGGCGCCACCGCCGCCTCACCGGCCCGGGCCTTCATGATCGCCCGCTCGACGCCCTCTATGCGCTCGTCGTGCCGGACGTAGCCGGAGGCTCCCGCCGCGAACGCCGCCGCGATGCCGCGGGGGCTCGGCACCGGCCCCAGGACCAGCACCGCCACCTGCGGGCGCTCCCGCTTGATCCGCACCACCGGATCGAAGATCCCCGGTTCCGCCGGCGTCGCCGTCCCCAGCAGGCACACCTCCGGCGCCCGCGTGATCACCAGCTCCGCCGCCCCCGCGGCCGGAGCCGCCGCGGCCAGCACCCGGTGCCCGCGCAGCTTCAGCGCGGAGGCCAACGCCTCGGCCAGCAAACGGTGGTCGTCGACCACCATGAGCCGCACTCCCATCGAGTAACCCCCCAGTCACCCCGGTCCCCCAGATGGAAGCCCCCCCGGCTCCCCGCTTCATGCCCCCGGAAGCTACACGCTTGTTCGACGTTGCGCTCCCCCTACCGGCGAGAATCGCCCCGATCACCGAAATTCCTCTCATGAGAGGTTGACGGGGACCTACGCGAACGGCCCCGCCCCTGAACAGGGACGGGGCCGTACCGGCATCCATTCGATCAACGAGCAGGCGTGTAACGGTCAGTTCGTGCCGAAGCCCACCGCGAGGTACTCCTTCTCGGTCGCGCTGCCGGACGGCTTGCTCGCGTACACCTTGGACATGAACAGGTGCCCGTCGGCGAAGAGCAACTCGGAGTAGTCCGGCGACATCCTGGTCTCCACGTTGCGCACCGCCTCCGTCGCCGGGTTCTCCAGCAGCTTCGTCTGCTTGAGGTCGCCCCCGTCGAGGCTCACGATCTGCCCGCCCTTGTCGTACGGCGGCTTCTTGTACGCGATCACGTTCCCGCCGTCCATACGCAGCGGCGTGATGGTGTAGCCGTTACCCGCGTCCGCCCGCTGCCCGGTCTGCTTGCCGGTGGCGAGGTCGAAGGAGACGATCTCGTTGGTCTGGTTGTACGCCTCGCCCTCGCCGTCGTGCTCCTCGGTCGGGATGTACAGCCGGTCGTTGCCCACGGCCAGCTGGTTGCAGGACTCGACGCGGCTGACGCCCTCGCAGCGGGCGGCGAACTGCTCGCCCGGTGCGGAGATGCGCGTGCGCAGCTTGCCGGTCTTGTTGTCGATGGAGAAGAAGTCCGAGATGCCGCTGCCGTCGCCCGCGGAGTCGCCGACGTCGGCGGCGACCACGAGCGGGTTGGTCGACACGATGCTCGCGTACTCGATGCCCTCCGCCATCTTGTACTCCGAGATCACCTTCCCCGACTTCGGGTCGATGGTCTGGATGTGCAGCTGCCGCTGCTCGTACGAACCGCACTTGCGCACCGCGACGAGCTTCTCGCCGCCGCCGTACCCGGCGTCGTAGCAGGAGTCGCTGGGCTTCGGGCTCCACAGGAGCTTGCCGGAGACGTCGAAGGCGGCGCCGCCGCTGGTGCTGCCCGCGGCGACGGTGTCACCGCTGATCGTGACGTTGTCGAAGCTGATCAGCTGGTCACCGGTCTTGGCGGTCTTGGTCCACAGCTCCTTGCCCGCGTCGAGGTCGAGCAGGGCGACCTGGCTGCAGCCGTGCGAGGGTTCGGCCTTGGTGGGCATCGCGGGCTGGTAGAGGATCGCCGTCAGGCCGTCCTCGGTGACCTGGCGGCTGGCCTGGCAGACCGGGCCGGACAGCGGGATCGTCCACAGCTTGCTGCCCTTGTCACGGTCGTAGCCGTTGATCTCGGCGATGCCGCTCTTGACGTACGCCTTGTCGGTGAGCCACGAGCCGGAGACGACGACCGAGCTGTCGTTCTTCACCTCGGGTGCCGGGATCTGGAAGAGGACCTTGGAGCTGGGGTCGGCCGGTGCCTTCTCCTTGCCGCCGGAGCTGGTACCGCCGTTGCCGTCGTCCGTGCCGCCGTCGCCGCCGCTGGAGTTCGCGGTGTCGTCCTTCTTGCCGTCGTCCTTGGACGAGGAGTACCAGACACCGCCGCCGATGATCAGGGCGATCGCCACGACCGCGGCGACGATGATGGCCAGCTGCGCGTTGAACTTCCTGCCCCCGCCGGGCTGTCCGGGCTGACCGGGCTGCGGCTGGAGCGGCATGGTCGCCTGCGGGTAGCCGTACCCCGGCTGCTGGCCGTACCCCGGCTGACCCGGCTGACCCGGCTGTCCGTAAGGCGCCTGCTGCGGCTGTCCGTACGGCCCCGGCTGCTGTCCCGGATAGCCGTAACCGGCCGGAGCCTGCGGCGGCTGGGGCGGCTGAGGGGCGGCCTGCGGATAGCCGTATCCCGGCTGCTGCGCGGGCGGGGTGGGAGGCGCCGGTGGAGTCGGCGGCGTCTGCGGGTAGCCGTACCCCGGCTGCGGTTCCGGGGCCTTCCCGAGGTTCGGCCCGCCCGCGGGCGGCGGACCCTGCGGGGGCTGGTCCTGGGGCGGCCCGAAGCCTCCCCCGGACGGGGGCTGCTGAGGCGGTGGGGGCGGCGGCTGGGTCATGACGTGAGTACCTCAGGGAAGGGGACGGACGACGAGGGGAGTTCGGCAGGAGGAAGAAGAGTCACTTGCCGTAGGCGAGCATCAACTTCTCCTTCGTGTCGTCGTTGCCGCTCAGCCGGGTGCTCGAGATGTAGAAGCGCCCGTCGACCCAGTCGATGTCCTTGGAGAAGAAGCCGTTCTCGATGTCCGCCGCGCCCTGCGGGTTCTGGAGCAGCTTGACCGGCTTGTGGCCGCTGCCGCCGGTCGGGATGGACACGACCTGGCCGCCCGCGTCGTACGACGGCTCGACATAGGCGATGAGCTTGTCGCCCTCGACCTTCATCGGCAGCATCGACTCGTCGGCCGGGGACTTCACGCGCCACTTCTCCTTGCCGTTCGCGAGGTTGACCGCGACGATCTCGTTGGCGCCGGTGGTCGCCTCGGTCGGCAGGTAGAGCGTGGTGTCGTCGGCGGCGACGCCCTGGCAGCCCTGGAGGTCACGCTCGAGGATGGCCCAGCCGCACTCGGGGGCGAAGTCCTCGTCGAAGCCGACCTGCGACTGGAACTTGCCGCCGGAGGTGAAGGTGGAGATGTTCCAGGCCTTCTTGTCCTCGTTGGTGCTGTAGACGACCAGCGGGCTCACGGAGTAGGTGCGCGCGACCCGCCAGCCCTTGTCGAACTTCTGGGTCCACTCGACCTTGCCGGTGCGCGGGTCGAGCTGCTGCACCTCGTCGTGCTCGTTGGTGCCTCCGGCGCCGCAGGAGGAGACGGCGATCAGCTTCTCGCCGCCGGCGAACGCGGAGGGGAAGCAGGACGCGCCGTAGCGCTTCTTGTCGAAGAGCTTGTCGCCGTTGGTGATGTCGTACGCCGTGCCGGACTGGGAGCGGCCCACCATCAGCGTCTTGCCGGTGACGGTCAGCTCGACGGAGAGCGTGGAGTCGAACAGGGCGCCGTCGGCGACCTCTTCCTTCCAGCCCTTCTCGCCGGTGTCGAGGTCGATCTCCTGGAGCTGGTTGCACTCGGCGCGGCTGCTGCTGCCGCTCATGTACGCAACGATGATCTTGTCGTCGGAGGTCTTCTCCGGCGTGGTCGCGCAGATCTTCTGCGGGAAAGTGATCGGGTCCCAGCTCGGCTTGCCGTCACCGACGTTGTAGGCGAGGAGCTGCTTGTACGCCGCCTTCACCGCGGTCTTGTCGGTGATCCACATGCCGGGGGCGTCGGCGCCGGAACCGGGCGCGTCGGGGCCCTCCTTGTACCAGAGGACCTTCGCCTCACCGGCCTGGCGGCCCTCGTTGAGGTTCTCCGGGTCCTCGCCGCCGTCGCCGTCGCCGTCACCGGGGTTGACCGGGGAGGCGCCCTGCTTGCCGTCGCCGCTCTGCTGGGCGACGGGCTTCTTCTTGCCCTTGCCGTCGTCGCCGCCGGTGACCGCCCACACGGTGCCGCCGACGACGAGCAGCGCGGCGACGGCCGCGCCGATGATCAGGGCGGGCTTGCCCTTGAAGGGGTTGCCCGAGCCGCCCCCGGGGGGCGGGGTGCCGGGCGCGCCCGGGTACTGCGGCTGCGGCGGGTAGCCGTACCCGGGCTGGCCGTACGGGCCCGGCTGCTGCGGCTGGCCGTAGGGGCCGGGCTGCTGCGGCTGGCCGTAGGGGCCGGAGTTGTACGGTCCGGGCTGCTGCGGGTAGCCGTATCCAGGCTGCGGCGGCCCCTGCGGGGGCGGCGGAGTCTGGGGCGGGCCCTGCGGTGGTGGCGGAGTCTGCGGTGCTCCGAAACCACCGCCCTGCGGCGGCTGGCCCTGCGGTGCGCCGAAGCCACCGTGAGGCGGCTGACCGGGCGGCTGGGTCATCAGCGGTTTCCCCCGTTCGATCACTGATTTTTAGCCACGCCCTGAGGTACGCGATGAGCTCAGAGTCGCTTCATAAAGTTCTAAGACGACTCTTTCTATCACCAGGTTCCGACAGCAGACCGGGCCGATCATCCCCTGTTCCCAAGGGAGGACCGGCCCGTGATGCCGTCGTTATGCGCCTTCACGCACCCTTCACGCGTCCTCGGCGAGTTCCAGCCACCGCATCTCCAGCTCCTCGCGCTGACCGGCCAACTCGCGCAGTTCGGCGTCCAGTTCGGCCACCTTCGCGAAGTCCGTGGCGTGGTCGGCGATCTGCGTGTGCAGTGTGGTCTCCTTCTCGGAGACCTTGTCGAGCTGCCGCTCGATCTTCTGGAGTTCCTTCTTCGCGGCGCGCTGGTCGGCGGCGCTCTTCTCCGGGGCCGCGGTCTGCGGCGCGGCGGCCGGGCCGGAGGAGGCACTCGCGGCCTCCTCCATGCGCTGCCGCCGCTCCAGGTACTCGTCGATGCCGCGCGGCAGCATCCGCAGGGTGCCGTCGCCGAGCAGGGCGAACACGCGGTCGGTGGTGCGCTCGATGAAGAACCGGTCGTGGGAGATGACGATCATCGAGCCGGGCCAGCCGTCGAGGACGTCCTCCAGCTGGGTCAGGGTCTCGATGTCGAGGTCGTTGGTGGGCTCGTCGAGGAAGAGGACGTTGGGCTCGTCCATGAGCAGGCGCAGCAGCTGGAGTCGCCGCCGCTCACCGCCGGAGAGGTCACCGACCGGCGTCCACTGCTTCTCCTTGCCGAAGCCGAACGTCTCGCACAGCTGCCCGGCGGTCATCTCGCGGCCCTTGCCGAGGTCGACCCGCTCGCGCACCTGCTGCACGGCCTCCAGCACGCGGGTGCTCGGGTCGAGTTCGGCGACCTCCTGCGAGAGGTAGGCCAGCTTCACGGTCTTGCCGACCCGGACGCGCCCGCCGGCGGGCTGTGCCTCACCGTCGGTCCGGGCGGCCTCGGACATGGCCCGCAACAGGGACGTCTTCCCGGCCCCGTTGACGCCGACGAGGCCGATCCGGTCGCCCGGACCGAGCTGCCAGGTGACGTGCTTGAGGAGGACCTTGGGGCCCGCCTGGACGGTGATGTCCTCCAGGTCGAACACGGTCTTGCCGAGCCGCGAGGACGCGAACTTCATCAGCTCGCTGCTGTCCCGGGGCGGCGGGACGTCCTTGATGAGCTCGTTGGCGGCCTCGACGCGGAAGCGCGGCTTGGAGGTCCGGGCGGGCGCCCCGCGCCGCAGCCAGGCCAGCTCCTTGCGGACGAGGTTCTGCCGCTTGACCTCCTCGGTGGCGGCGATGCGCTCGCGCTCGGCGCGCGCGAAGACGTAGTCGGAGTAGCCGCCCTCGTACTCGTAGACCGCGCCGCGCTGGACGTCCCACATGCGCGTGCACACCTGGTCGAGGAACCAGCGGTCGTGGGTGACGCACACCAGGGCCGAGCGGCGGCTCCGCAAGTGCCGGGCGAGCCAGGAGATGCCCTCGACGTCGAGGTGGTTGGTGGGCTCGTCGAGGACGAGCAGGTCCTGATCCTCGATGAGCAGCTTGGCGAGCGCGATACGGCGCCGCTCACCGCCGGACAGCGGCCCGATGACGGTGTCGAGCCCCTTGGGGAACCCCGGCAGGTCGAGCCCGCCGAACAGGCCGGTCAGGACGTCCCGGACCTTGGCGTCGCCCGCCCACTCGTGGTCGGCCATGTCGCCGATGACCTCGTGGCGGACGGTGGCCTCGGGGTCGAGGGAGTCGTGCTGGGTGAGCACACCGCTGCGCAGGCCGCCGGAGTGCGTGACGCGCCCGGTGTCGGCCTCCTCCTGCTTGGCGAGCATCCGGATCAGCGTGGTCTTGCCGTCGCCGTTGCGGCCGACGACGCCGATGCGGTCCCCTTCGGAAACTCCGAGGGAGACGCCGTCGAGCAGGGCGCGGGTGCCGTACACCTTGCTGACGTTCTCGACATTGACCAGGTTGACGGCCATTACTCTCCTGACAGGCGGGACGATCGACTCTCCAGGGTAGTCGGGCCGCGAGGTGCTCCGGCCGGGGTCCTCAGAAGCTCTCGCCGGTCTCCTGGCGGCGTTGGTACCGCCGCACGTCCAGCAGCCTCTCGTCGTACGGCAGCTCCGGGTCCACGGGGCCGATCCGGTGCTCGGCCTCCACGCAGCGCGGGTCGTCACGGACGGCCAGTCCGGACACCGCGCAGAGCCGGATCGGCTGCCGCTCGTCATGGGTGAGCGCGACCAGCGCGTCCCCCGCCTCCGGTTCGCGGCCCCGGTAGTGCGCGAGCCAGTGGCACACCGCCTCGCGCACGAAGGGGTCCTCGTCGCGGGCCAGGGTGAGTACGGCGGTGAGGCTCTCGGGGCGGACCGGGGACGAGCCGTCCTCGGGGTACTCCAGGGTCTCGGGAACCAGGGCGCGCACCCTCGGGTCCGGGTGGGTCAGGTTCGACAGTCCGACGGCCTCGATCTCCGGGGCGTTGTCGTGGGTCATCGCATGCAGGACGACCGCCAGCACCTCCGGGTCCTGCTCCTGCTCGGCCCAGGGCACGAGCTCCCTCCCCCGGGTCCAGAACGGCTGGCGCCCGGTGAGGAGGTCCCCGAAGATCAGGGACAGCAGGAGATCGGCGCCGAGCAGACGGTGCAGCCGGTCGGGGTGGTTGAGCAGGTCCCTGCTCCACTGCCAGGTCTCCTCGTCGACCCGGCGGCCGAGCGTGAAGACGACGTCGCACCACACGACGTGGCCCCGGTCGGGGTGGGCGAGGGCACGCGCGACCAGGTCGTCGAAGTGGGTGCGGATGCCGTAGCGGGCCTCCATGGAGGTGAGGACCGCCCGGTGCTCGTCGCGCACGGTCACCCCGCCCAGCGTCAGCTGCTCACACCAGTAGTCGATCTGGTCGTCCTCGATCCGGACCCGCTCGACGGGCCCGGTGAGTCCGGTGAGGCGGCGCAGCTCCGCCTCCGCACCCGTCTCGGCCCAGTGCCGGGCACGGGCCAGCAGCTCCTGGCGCACCGACGCGGGGAGGGGCGCCCGGTGCCTGGCGAGTACGTCGACCATGTGGTGCGACCCGCCGTCCACGGCCCGCAGCAGCGGGGTGGTCCCGTCGGGCAGCCGGCGCAGCGGGTCGGCGCCGGCTGCGAGCAGCGCCGCGACGACCGGTTCGTCGTACGCCGCCACGGCCCGGCACAGGACCGGGATGCCGTCGGTCCCGTCGAGGGTGTCGGGGTCGGCCCCGGCCTCCAACGACGCCCGGACCTCGTCCACGTCTCCGCCCAGCACGGCCGCGACCAGTCGCTCCACTGTGCCCCCCATGTCGACAACCGGGGGAGCCTATGCGGCTCGCGGCGGTAGGGGCACGCGATTAACCGGCGCCGGCCACCGTCGCTCCGGGCGCCGGGCCCGACGCCGTGCGCACGGTCCGGCAGGTGCCCGACGCCAACAGCTCCTGCGCCACCGCGGCCGCCGACTCCGGGCCGCGGACGAGGAACGCCGTGGTCGGTCCGGAGCCGGAGACCAGGGCGGCGAGGGCACCGGCGGCACGGCCGGTGGCCAGGGTCCCGGCGAGCTCCGGGAAGAGGGAGAGGGCGGCGGGCTGGAGGTCGTTGGAGACGGCGGCGGCGAGCGCGTCCGGGTCGCCCTTGGCGAGGGCGGCGATGAGTTCCTGGGAGGCGACCGGGTCCGGGACGTCCGTGCCCTCGCCGAGACGGTCGAACTCCCGGAACACGGCCGGGGTGGACAGGCCCCGGTCGGCCATCGCGAACACCCAGTGGAAGGTGCCGCCGGTCTCCAGGGGCGTCAGCTGCTCGCCCCGCCCGATCCCGAGGGCCGCCCCACCCACCAGGCTGAACGGCACGTCGCTGCCCAACTCGGCGCAGATGGCGAGCAGTTCCTCGCGGGAAGCACCGGTCCCCCACAGCGCGTCGCAGGCCACCAGGGCACCGGCGCCGTCCGCGCTGCCGCCCGCCATGCCGCCGGCGACGGGGATGTCCTTGGCGATGTGGATGTGGACGCCGGGATCACGGCCGTACCGCGCGGCGAGCGCTTCGGCCGCCCGTGCGGCCAGGTTCGTACGGTCCAGCGGGACCTGGCCCGCGTCCGGGCCGGCGCAGGTGATGCGGAGCTCGTCGGCGGGGGTGACGGTGACCTCGTCGTAGAGGCTGACCGCGAGGAAGACGTTGGCCAGGGGGTGGAAGCCGTCGGAGCGGGCGGGCCCCACCGCCAGCTGGACGTTGACCTTGGCGGGGACGCGGACCGTGACGCTCACGCGGTCTCCTTCTCCTCGTGCCGGTCCGCCTTGTGCTCGGCGATCCGGGCGAACTCCTCCACGGTCAGCGACTCGCCCCGGGCCTGCGGGGAGACCCCGGCGGCGACCAGGGCGGTCTCGGCTGCGGCGGCGGAACCGGCCCAGCCGGCGAGCGCGGCCCGCAGGGTCTTGCGGCGCTGGGCGAACGCCGCGTCCACGACGGCGAAGACCTCGGCCTTGGACGCCGTCGTCTTGACCGGCTCGGTCCGGCGGACCAGGGAGACCAGGCCGCTGTCGACGTTGGGCGCCGGCCAGAAGACGTTCCGGCCGATGGCGCCGGCGCGCTTGACCTCGGCGTACCAGTTGGCCTTGACCGACGGCACGCCGTACACCTTCGAACCGGGGTCGGCGGCGAGGCGGTCGGCGACCTCCGACTGGACCATGACGAGGGTGCGTTCGATGGTCGGGAAGGTGTCGAGCATGTGCAGCAGGACCGGGACGGCCACGTTGTAGGGGAGGTTGGCGACCAGCGCGGTCGGGCCGGGTCCCGGGAGCTCCGTGACGTGCATCGCGTCGGAGTGGACGAGGGCGAAGCGGTCGGCGCGGTCCGGCATGCGGGCCGTGACGGTGGCGGGCAGCGCGGCGGCGAGGACGTCGTCGATCTCGACGGCCGTGACGCGGTCGGCGGCCTCCAGCAGGGCGAGCGTCAGTGACCCGAGCCCCGGGCCGACCTCGACGACGGTGTCGTCGGGGCGGACCTGTGCGGTGCGGACGATGCGGCGGACGGTGTTCGCGTCGATCACGAAGTTCTGGCCGCGTTGTTTGGTGGGGCGTACGCCGAGGGTGGTCGCTAGTTCGCGGATGTCGGCGGGGCCGAGGAGGGCGTCGGGGGTGGGGCTGGTCACGGGGACAAGGGTACGGGGGGTTTCGTGGGGTGGGGTTCCTGGTGCTCGGGGTGGGGCTGGGGGCGGGGCGTCGCGCAGCCCGGCGGGGCGGGGTGCTGCTGCGCCCACCCGTGCCGCCCCAAGCGGCACGACTGCCCGCAGTTGAGCGGGACGGGCCCGCCGGCTGTCAGCCGTGCAGTCTGCCGCCGCAATGGGGCCACGGGCTTGTGCCCTGTCTCACGTAGAGCTTCTTCGCTCGGTAGGTCTGTTCTGCCGCTGGGGCTTCCTGGGGGCGGCCTCGGCCGCCGAGGGACTGCCAGGTCTGGGTGTCGAACTGGTACAGGCCGCCGTAGGTGCCCGAGGAGTCGACCGCGTCGGGGCGGCCACCGGACTCGCAGTTGGCGAGGCCCTGCCAGTCGAGGTGGTCGGCGCCCTGCACGGAGTCCGGAGGGGTTCTGGTGCCGACCTTCACCAGTTGCGGGCGCGGTGCGCGCACCAGCTCGGCCTTCACGCGGCGCGGCTTCTGCTTGACGCCGTTGACCGTGCGCAGGGCGTAGGTGACGCGACGCAGACCGGGCTCTCCCGCCTGTTCGACGACCTCCGTGCCGCGGAACAGGGCCGGGTCCTCGGTCCGCTGCACGTGGAAGGGGACCGGCTCGTCACGGACCTCCCGGCCGCCGGTGATCCGCAGCACCGTGACGGTCTGCCCGTCGCGCGGGAAGCTTCCCTGCGGGACCGAGGTGGTGTCCTGGCCGCGCAGGGTGATCCCGGCCTCCTCGACCGCGTCCAGCACGGTGGCCGCGTTGGTGCGGACGGTGCGGGCCCGGCCGTCCGCCATGATCGTGACCGTGCGCTCGGTCCGTACGTCCAGCGCGAGCCCCGCGCGGCCGATCCGCCGGGCGCGGGACGTGGACACGTACGCGCCTTCCTGGCGCACCCCGAGCTGTCTGAGCGCCCCGTCGACCGTGTGGGCGGTCGTCCACACCTCGCGCCGGTGGCCGTCGAGGGTGAGCCGCACGGGGCGGGCGTAGTGCACGGCGACCTGGTCGCCGCTGGTGATCCGGGCGCCGGGGCCGGGTGCGACCACGTCGTGGGCGCCGACCTCGACGCCCTCCTCCGCCAGCAGCTCGGTGACGTCGTCGGCGAAGGTGTGCAGGGTGCGGGTCTTGCCGTCGACGTTCAGCTCGATCGCCTTGTCCTTGGCGACGAACGCCGTGGTGCCGCCCGCCAGGAAGGCGACGACCAGGGCCTGTGGGAGCAGTCGCCGCATGGAGCCGTCGCCAGGGCGTTCGACGTACCGCGTCTTACGCCGCCGCGCTGATCTGCGGTGGGAGCCGTTACGCGCCCCCGTACGCGATCCGGCACGTGCCTCGGCGCGCGCTTCGGCGCGTGATCCGGCCCGCGTTTCCGTACGCGCGTCCGGCCGAGATTCCCTACGGGGTTCCACACGCGATTCCCCACGGGGTTCCACACGCGATTCCCCACGGGGGTCCATGCGGGGTTCCCCACGGGGTTCCATACGGGGTTCCATACGCGGCCCCGGGCGGGGTGTGAGACCCCGCCGGGGCAGTCCGGGCAGGGGTGGTGCCTCGTAGGCGGGCCGGTAGGTGTCCTCGTGAGCGTCGGTCGTCCCGTAGCCGAGCGTCTCGGTGGTGTGCAGATCGGCCGGGGGCGTGTCGTAGCCGCCGTACACCGGTTCCAGGTAGGCCGGGCCGTACGTCTCGTACGTCTCGTAGTGCGAGTTGCTCACGCCGACGCGCTCCAGGGGCCGGAGGGGGTCCAGAGGGGTCCGGATCGGGCCCCCAGAACCTAGCGGAGCGATCGTCACTCTCCAAAGCGACGCGACTACGCACAGTCGTGCGGTGGAGGTGGCGGAAACCGCGGAGCCGGCGCAGTCGGCGCAGTCGGCGGGTCAGCCGGAGGTCAGTAGCCGAAGGCGCGTGCCGTGTTCGCCGCGAGGGCCGTCGCCAGCGCGTCCTCGTCGGTGCCGCGCACGTCGGCCATGGCCCGCACGGTGATCGGCACGAGGTACGGGGCGTTCGGCCGACCCCGGTACGGCGCCGGAGTGAGAAAGGGCGCGTCCGTCTCGACCAGCAGCAGCTCCAGCGGGGCCACCGCCACCGCGTCCCGCAGGTTCTGGGCGTTCTTGAAGGTGACGTTGCCGGCGAAGGACATGAAGTAGCCCGCGCTCGCGCAGATCTCCGCCATCTCGGCGTCGCCGGAGTAGCAGTGGAAGACGGTACGCTCGGGAGCGCCCTCCTCCTTCAGCACGCGCAGGACGTCGGCGTGGGCCTCGCGGTCGTGGATGACCAGGGCCTTGCCGTGCCGCTTGGCGATCTCGATGTGGGCGCGGAAAGACCTCTCCTGGGCCTCTTTGCCCTCGGGCCCGGTGCGGAAGTAGTCGAGGCCCGTCTCACCGACGCCCTTGACCTGCTCCAGCGCGGCCAGCCGGTTGATCTCGGCGAGCGCCTCGTCCAGTGCGGTCTGCCCGCCCGGTTCGCGCGCGCCCTGGCGCGACCAGCCGTCCGGGTCGCCGTGCACGATGCGCGGGGCCTCGTTCGGGTGCAGGGCGACGGTCGCGTGGACGGCGTCGTACGCCGCCGCCGTGTCGGCCGCCCACCGGGAGCCCTTGAGGTCGCAGCCGACCTGCACGACCGTCGTCACCCCGACCGACGCCGCCTTCGCCAGGGCCTCCTCGACCGTGCCGGACTGCATGTCCAGGTGGGTGTGGGAATCGGCGACCGGTACCCGGAGGGGTTCCGGGAGGGGTGGGGCCGCGTTCTTGTCCTGCCGGCCGGAGTCGTTCGAAGGCATGCCCCGATCCTACGAAAGGGCGACGCCCTCCCCGATGGGGGAGGACCGGGGAGGGCGTCGACAAGGGGAGCCGGACGGGTCAGCTCGCCTTGCGCTGGAAGGGGTGCAGCAGGTCGGACAGATGCCAGTGGTGTTCGCCCTTCTCCTGGTCGCCGGCGTCGTCGGTCTCGGCGTCCGGCGTCGGGGCCTGCGCGGGCCCGGCCGGGGACACGCGCTCGGGCCGGTGCGCCGCGTCACGGGCCGACGCGACCCGTCCGGCCCGCATGATCCGCACGACGTGACCGTCACAGTTGTGGCAGGTGGGCTTGCTCAGAGGGGAGGGCACGACCTTGCCGTCCGCGACGTAGAGGACGAACTCGTGCCCCGCGGCGTCCGTGTGGTGCTCTATCTCGAACGCCTGCTCCCAGCCGTGCCCGCATCGCATGCAGGCGAAGGAGTACGACTCGTGGACGACGGCGTTCGCACCGGCGCGGAGCCCGGTCTGCCCTGCGATCTCACTCATGCCAGCTCCAGTTGGTCCGCTGAGGCGTGAGGACGATTCCGTCCCCGCAACCCAGTGGACTCCTCAGCCGTCCGTAAGGCAGCAGACCTGCTTGAGTATTGGCGCCGATTTGGGCCTTCCTTGCCCCAGTGACGGGTCCCCTTTGCCCACCCATGGGGCGCCCGCTCAAACGAAAAGCGCCCTGCTCAGAGGCTACTTAGCGCCCCTTTACACGGGCAGCCGTCACCCGGAATGCTTCGCAGCAACAACGGCATCAAAAACCACTCGCTTCGGCACACCGGCTTCTTGCGCCACAGCGGCGATGGCCTCCTTACGCCGCTCCCCCGCCTCCTCCCGCACCCGGACCCGCCGCACGAACTCCTCGGGCCCGACTTCCTCCGGCCCCTTCTCGGGAGCCCCCTCCACCACGACGGTGATCTCCCCCCGCACTCCCTCAGCGGCCCAGGCCGCCAGCTCCCCCAGCGCCCCGCGCCGAACCTCCTCGTACGTCTTCGTCAGCTCCCGGCACACCGCCCCCCGCCGCTCCGCCCCGAACACCTCGGCCATCGCGGCGAGCGTGTCGTCGAGCCGATGCGGAGCCTCGAAGTAGACGAGCGTCCGCCGCTCCCCGGCCACCTCCCGCAGCCGCCCCAGCCGCTCCCCCGCCTTGCGCGGCAGGAACCCCTCGAAGCAGAAGCGGTCCACGGGCAGCCCCGACAGCGCGAGCGCGGTGAGCACGGCCGACGGCCCGGGCACGGCGGTCACCCGCACGTCCCTCTCGACGGCGGCCGCGACCAGCCGGTACCCCGGGTCGGACACGGACGGCATCCCCGCGTCCGTGACGAGCAGCACCCGCGCCCCGCCCACCAGCTCCTCGACCAGCTCCGGTGTGCGCGCGGACTCGTTGCCCTCGAAGTACGACACCACCCGCCCCTTGGGCGTGACGCCCAGCGCCTGGGTCAGCCGCCGCAGCCGGCGCGTGTCCTCGGCGGCGACGACGTCGGCTCCGGCCAGTTCCTCGGCGAGCCGGGGCGGCGCGTCCGAGATGTCGCCGATGGGGGTGCCTGCGAGTACGAGGATTCCGGTCACGCCCCCATCCTCCCAGGGGCGGAGGTTGCGGACGCATACCGGCCATGCACGGGACTCACACAGCACGGTTCCCTACGATGGCGCGGTGACCAGTACCGCGTCCTCCACGGACACCCGGCAGGGCCAGGCGCCGCACGAGCAGCGGCCGTCCTGGCAGCAGCGGCTGCGCCGCTTCGGCTATCGGCAGCCCGAAAGCGACGCCCGTGAGCCCCGTGACGTCCGTGACCGTCTGGTGCCGCCGTACACCGAGCCCAGCCCGCGCCTGTGGGCCGCGCTCGGCATCTCGTACCCGCTCGCGGGGCGGCTGGTGCGCTGGTCGGGCTGGATCGGCCCGCTGCTCGTCACGCTGCTGGCGGGAGTGCTGCGGTTCTGGAACCTGGGCAGCCCGAAGGCGGTGATATTCGACGAGACGTACTACGCGAAGGACGCGTGGGCGCTCGTCCACCGCGGTTTCGAGGTCAACTGGGACAAGAACGCCAACGACCTGGTCCTCTCGTCCGGCGGGCACGTCACCATCCCGACCGAGGCGGCGTACGTCGTGCACCCGCCGGTCGGTAAGTACGTGATCGGGCTCGGGGAGCTGCTGTTCGGCTTCGACCCGTTCGGCTGGCGGTTCATGACCGCGCTGCTCGGCACGCTCTCGGTGCTGCTGCTGTGCCGGATCGGCCGGCGGCTGTTCCGCTCCACCTTCCTGGGCTGCCTCGCGGGCGCGCTGATGGCGGTGGACGGCCTGCACTTCGTGATGAGCCGCACGGCGCTGCTCGACGGCGTGCTGATGTTCTTCGTGCTGGCCGCGTTCGGCTGTCTGCTCATCGACCGGGACAGGACCCGCGCGAAACTCGCCGCCGCGCTCCCGGTGGACGCGGACGGCCGGGTCCGTCCCGACCGGCACATCGCCGAGACGGCCCGCCTCGGTCTGCGGCCCTGGCGCTGGGCGACCGGTCTGATGCTGGGCCTGGCCATCGCCACGAAGTGGAACGGCCTCTACATCCTGGCCGCGTTCTGTCTGATGGCGGTCCTGTGGGACGTCGGTTCGCGCAAGGTCGCCGGGGCCCGGCACCCGTACTCGGCGGTGCTGCGGCGCGACACCGGCCTGGCGTTCGTCGCCACCGTCCCGGTCGCGATCGTCACCTACGTCCTCTCCTGGACCGGCTGGATCCTCTCCCCGACCGACGGCTCCGGCGGCTACTTCCGCAACTGGGCCGCGACCAGCGGCAAGGGCGGCGGCTGGACCTTCCTGCCCGACTGGCTGCGCAGCCTGTGGCACTACGAGCACCAGGTGTACGAGTTCCACGTCGGCCTGTCCTCGCCGCACACCTACCAGTCGAACCCGTGGAGCTGGCTGGTCCTGGGCCGCCCGGTGTCGTACTTCTACGAGTCCCCGGCGCCCGGCCGGGACGGCTGCCCCGCCGACGCCGGCGAGAAGTGCGCCCGCGAGGTCCTCGCCCTCGGCACGCCGCTGCTGTGGTGGGTGGGCTGCCTCGCGGTGCTCTACGTCCTGTGGCGCTGGCTGCTGCGCCGCGACTGGCGCGCGGGCGCCATCGCCTGCGGTATCGCGGCCGGCTACCTGCCCTGGTTCATGTACCAGGAGCGCACGATCTTCTTCTTCTACGCCATCGTCTTCCTGCCCTTCCTGTGCCTGGCGGTGGCCATGCTCCTGGGCGCGATCATCGGACCGCCCCGCTCCTCCGACACCCGCCGCGTCGTGGGCGCCACGGGCGCGGGCGTCCTCGTCCTGCTGATCGCCTGGAACTTCATCTACTTCTGGCCCCTCTACACCGGCCAGGCCATCCCGATCGACGACTGGCGGGCGCGGATGTGGCTGGACACCTGGGTATGACTCCCCGTACGAACCGGGGGGTTGGGGATGGATCAGGGATTAGCCGGACTTCTCGCAGGCATAGCGGGACTCATCGGTACGGGAGTCGGAGGGCTCGCCACGGCGTACGGCGCCCGCCTCGGTGCCGCCAAGACGCTCGAGGCCGCACACGCCCAGGTCGAGGCACAGTCCGGAGCTGAGCACGAGCACTGGGTGCGAGAGCAGCGTCGGCAGGCGTGTTCGGACATATTGGACGCCTATGGGACGTTCATGCTGTCGTTCAACCGCGTCACGGACAGCGTCTGGGGCCACGTGCAGCCGGCGGACAGCGACTTCGAAGCCGTGAAGGACGACGCGCGGAACTTCTATCTCGCGGGCGAGCGCCTCGGCTTGTGGGGGCCGGACGAACTCGTGGCGCGCTTCTCGCCGATCAGAGGCGCGGTGGAGGAATTGCAGTCCCTCGCGTTCGACTCGTACGACGTCGTGGCGTCGGCCGACGCGGCCGTGATCAGCAGTCATTACGACGCGTGCAGGCTCAAGGGCGACTCGGCCAAAGCCGCGAGGGCGCAGTTCATGACCGTCGCGCGCCGCGCCCTGGGGAGCCCGCTCTGAGCCCCGGCAGCGGGGTTCGAGATTGATCCCTGTTCGGCCAAGAATCGAAACTCAGGTCCCGACAGTAACCGCTTCCGCATAGAGTGCCCCCGGGATCGAGCTTTCTGAACGCGTTCAAAGGAGCGCGGAAGGCTCAACGGGGAGGGGACCGCCTCATGGGCAAGGGGGTCAAGGTCGCCGTCATAGGCGGCGTGTTCGCGGTGATGGTGGGTGGGGCCGGATACGGGGCCTACAACATCGTGAGCGCGCTGAACGGCGACGGGGGCACGAGCGGGGTGGCCGCGGGGAAGAAGTCGGGCCCGCCCGGCAAGGACGAGGTCGAGGAGACCACGGCCAAGTTCTTCGCGGCCTGGCAGGAGGGCACGGTCGCGACAGCGGCGTCGTACACCAACAACGACGCGGCCGCGGATCAGCTGCTGACCGCCTTCGCCACCGACGCGCACATCACCGACGTCAAGATCACTCCGGGCCCCGCGAAGGGCACCACGGTGCCGTACACGGTGAAGGCGAAGGTGTCCTACGACGGGAAGTCCAAGCCGCTCAGCTACAAGAGCAAGCTGACGGTCGTACGCGGCCTCACCACCGGCCGGGCGCTGGTCGACTGGCAGCCGTCCGTCGTCCACCCCGAGCTGAGGAAGGACGACACGCTGGTCACGGAGCAGTCGGCCAGCCCGCCCATCGAGGCCGTGGGCCGCGACGGCTCGGTCCTCACGAAGGAGAAGTACCCCTCCCTCGGCCCGGTCCTGGACGCCCTGCGCGACAAGTACGGCGAGAAGGCCGGCGGCTCCCCCGGCATCGAGCTGGTCGTCCGGCACAACGGCAACGGAGCTCCCGACACACCGCTACTGACCCTCGCCAAGGGCAAGCCCGGCAAGCTCGACACCACGATCAGCCCGAGCGCGCAGGCGGCGGCCGAGAAGGCGGTCAAGCGGTTCGCCGAGTCGTCGGTGGTGGCCGTCAAGCCGAGCACGGGCGAGGTGCTGGCTGTGGCGAACAACCGTACGGACGGCTTCAACGCGGCCTTCCAGGGCCAGGCGGCCCCGGGCTCCACGATGAAGATCATCACCGCCGCGATGCTCATCGACAACGGCGTGACCTCGATGAACGGCCCGGCGCCCTGCCCGACCGACGCCGTGTGGCAGGGCCAGACCTTCAAGAACCTCGAGGGCATGAAGCCCGACGAGGGCGCCACACTCGCGGGCAGCTTCATGCGGTCCTGCAACACCGCCTTCATCAAGCTCATCGACGAGAAGCCGCTCACCGACGCCTCGCTGACCCAGGAGGCCGAGGAGCACTTCGGCCTCGGCCAGGACGACTGGAAGACCGGCGTCGCCTCCTTCGACGGCCGCGTCCCCACGGTCAGCGGCCCGGACCGGGCGGCGGGCGCCATCGGGCAGGGCCAGGTCCAGATGAGCCCGCTGAACATGGCCTCGGTGACGGCCACCGCGATCACCGGCACCTTCCGCCAGCCCTACCTGGTCTCCCCGGAGCTGGACGACCGTGAGCTCGCCCGGGCCGAGGGCCTGAAGGCCGGCACCGCCGACCAGCTGAGGCAGATGATGCGGCTCACCGCCACCCAGGGCACCGCCCAGGAGGCCATGCGGGGACTCCGCGGCGACATCGGTGCCAAGACCGGCTCCGCCGAGGTCGACGGCAACGCCAAGTCCAACAGCTGGTTCACCGGATTCCGGGGCGACATCGCGGCCGCGGCCATGACGGAGGAGGGCGGTCACGGCGGTGACGCGGCCGGTCCGATTGTCGCAGCCGTGCTACGAACGGGCGGCTGATCTCATCCGGGCCGGGCGGGACTCTAGGGTGGTGGCGTCGTTGGTACAGCTGAGGGCAACGGGGACCCTGGGGATTCGCGGAGGAACGGACAGCAGTGGGCAACAGAAGGCGCGTCGCCGAGCGACGGAAGACGAAGCCCGCAGTGATCGGCGGGATGATCGCCGTGGTCGTCGGCGGAGCCGGGTTCGGCGCCTACGCGCTGTACGGCGGTGGTGCGGCGGCCGACGACGGGTCCAGATCGGCCTCCGCCGACGAGAAGCCCAAGGTGAAGACCGGGCCCCTGTCACCGTCCGAGGTCACCACCACCGCGCGGGCCTTCCTCACCGCCTGGCAGTCGGGGAAGGTCCCGCAGGCCGCCGCGGCCACCGACGACCCGGCCGCGGCGAAGCTGCTGCTCACCGGCTACACCAAGGACGCCCGCATCAAGGACGTCACCGTCACCCCGGGCACGCCCACGGGTGACAAGGTGCCGTTCTCCGTCAAGGGCACCGTGGCGTACAAGGACACCGAGAAGCCCCTGACGTACGAGAGCGCGCTGACCGTCATGCGCCGCACCAGCGACGGAAAGCCGCTGGTGGACTGGCACTCGGCGGTCGTCCACCCGGATCTGAAGGACGGCGACACGCTGGTCACGGGCGAGGCGGGCACGCCCCCCGTCAAGGCGCTCGACCGGGACGGCGGCGAGCTGACCAAGCAGAAGTACGCCTCGCTCGGCCCGGTCCTGGACGGGCTGCGCGAGAAATACGGCAAGGAGGCCGGCGGCAAGGCCGGCATCGAGCTCCGGGTCGTCCGCGGGAAGGCCGCCAAGGAGAAGGACCTGTCCGACAAGACCCTGCTGGAGCTGAGCGAGGGCACGCCGGGCACGGTGAAGACCACGCTGGACCCCGCCCTCCAGGCCGCCGCCGAGAAGCAGGTCGCGAAGAAGGCCAAGTCGTCGGTGGTCCTGATGCGGGTGTCGACCGGCGAGATCCTGGCCGCCGCCAACGCCTCGCCCGGCTTCAACACCGCCTTCCAGGGCTCCCTCGCCCCGGGCTCCACGATGAAGGTCATCACCTCGTCGCTGCTGATCGAGAAGGGTCTGGCCTCGGCGGACAAGAAGCACCCGTGCCCGAAGTACTTCACGTACGGGCACTGGAAATTCCAGAACGACGACAAGTTCGAGATCAAGGACGGCACGTTCAAGGCGAGCTTCGCCCGCTCCTGCAACACGGCCTTCATCAGCCAGGCGCCGAAGCTGAAGGACGACGACCTGACCAAGCAGGCCCAGCAGGTCTTCGGCCTCGGGCTGAACAACTGGGCGATCGGGGTGCCGTCCTTCGACGGCGCGGTGCCGGTGCAGTCGGCGGCCCAGAAGGGCGCCTCGCTGATCGGGCAGGGCGGGGTCCGGATGAACCCGCTGAACATGGCGTCGGTGTCGGCGACGATCAAGTCCGGCACCTTCCACCAGCCGTACCTGGTCTCCCCGGACGTGGACGGACGCCGGCTCGCAAAGGCCTCCCGCACGATGTCCTCGGGCACGCTGGGCCAGATGCGTGAGCTGATGTCGTACACGGCCGCCTACGGCACGGCCGCCGAGGCGATGGCCGGGGTCAGCGGTGACGTCGGCGCGAAGACCGGCTCCGCCGAGGTCGACGGGCAGAAGAAGCCCAACGGCTGGTTCACCGCCTACCGGGGCGACCTGGCCGCCGCGGGCGTGGTCCAGCAGGGCGGCCACGGCGGATCGACGGCCGGGCCGATCGTGGCGGCGCTGCTGAAGATGGGCGGCTGAGCCGCGGGCTCAGTGCGTCACGGGTTCCGCGGCGGCCATGTAGGTCCGCCGCAGGAACCGCAGCAGCGCCTGCCGTTCGAACTGCACCACCAGCACGCCCTCCGGCGAGTGGAACTCCACCACGGCCTGCACCCGCCCGCACGGCCACACCCGCACGTCACCGCTGCCCGTGGGAGCCCGCAGCCCCTCCTCCAGCAGCTCGCGGCCGAAGGTCCACTCGTGCGTCCCGGCCCCGGCCCCGGGGAGGCCGATGCGCACCGCCCGGGGGTCGCGTTCCGGGTCGTACCGCAGCGTGACCGGTATCGCCTCCAGCTCATCGATCAGCGGGACGGACACGTCCGTGACGATGTGGGCTCGCGCGTACTGCTCGACTACGGACATCGGGCGGTCCCTTCACCGTGAGCCAGGCGGACGGAATCTGTGCGTCCGCCCCCTCTTAAATTTCCCATATTTTCCGGATTGCACCCTTTGAGACGGAATATCCGTACTGGGATAAAACAAGCCACACGCTCTTGCAAACCGTTCGCATCAAGCCACATCATCGAACCGTGCATGTACCTGACGGATTCATCAACGCGCCCACCTCCGCCGCCACCGGTGTGATCGCCGCGGGCGCCGTCGCCGTGAGCCTGCGCGGCGCACGGCGCGAACTCGACGAGCGCACCGCACCGCTGGCCGGCCTCGTGGCGGCGTTCATCTTCGCGGTGCAGATGCTGAACTTCCCCGTCGCGGCGGGGACCAGCGGCCATCTGCTCGGCGGCGCGCTCGCCGCGATACTCGTCGGCCCCTACACAGGGGTCCTGTGCGTCTCCGTCGTCCTGCTCATGCAGGGCATCCTCTTCGCCGACGGCGGCCTGACCGCACTCGGCGTGAACATCACCAACATGGCGATCGTCACCACGGTCGTCGCGTACGCCGTCTTCCGCGGCCTGCTGAAGGTGCTGCCCCGCACCCGCGGGTCGGTCACGGCCGCCTCCTTCGCCGCCGCCCTGCTCTCCGTCCCGGCCGCCGCCCTGGCCTTCACCCTGATGTACGCCATCGGCGGCACCACCGACGTCTCGATCGGCAAGGTCGCCACCGCCATGGTCGGCGTGCACGTGCTCATCGGCATCGGCGAGGCCGTGATCACCGCACTGACCGTCGGCGCGGTCATCGCCGTACGCCCCGACCTGGTGTACGGGGCGCGCGGCCTCACGCAGAAGCTCAAGCTGCGGGTGAACGGCGAACTGGTCGACGCCCCCGGCGCCGAACCCGAGCCCGCCCCCGCGGCCGCCCGGACCTCGCACCGCAGGGTCTGGGCCGCGGGCCTGGTCACCTCCCTGGTCCTGGCCGGGTTCGTCAGCTTCTACGCCTCCGCGAACCCCGACGGCCTGGAGAAGGTCGCCACCGACCACGGCATCGACAAGAAGGCCGAGGAGCACTCCACGGCCGACTCTCCGCTCGCCGACTACGGCGTCAAGGACGTCGATGACGCCCGCCTGTCCGGGGGTCTGGCGGGCGTCATCGGCGTGGGCGTCACGGTCGTCGCGGGCACCGGTGTGTTCTGGGCCGTGCGCCGCCGCCGCTCGGACGACGTCTCCCCGTCCGACACCACGACCACCACCGTCTGACATGGGTGCCGGGCACGCGCACAAGCTCTACCGGCACGGGCACTCGCCCGTGCACGCACTGCCGCCGCACACCAAGCTCGCCGCGGTCTTCGCCTTCGTCGTGGTCGTCGTGTCGACTCCGCGGGAGGCGATGTGGGCCTTCGGGCTGTACGCCGCACTGCTGGGGGCCGTGGCGTACGCCGCGCGCGTGCCCGCCGGGTTCCTGCTCAGGCGGTTGCTGATCGAGGTGCCGTTCGTCGCGTTCGCGGTGCTCATGCCGTTCGTGGCCGAGGGCGAACGGATCGACGTCCTCGGCATGTCCCTCAGCGTGAACGGCCTGTGGGGCGCCTGGAACGTGCTCGCCAAGGGCACGCTCGGCGTCGCCGCCTCCGTACTCCTGGCCGCCACCACCGAACTCCGCGAACTGCTGCTCGGCCTGCAGCGCCTGAAGCTCCCGCCCCTCCTCGTGCAGATCGCGTCCTTCATGATCCGCTACGGCGACGTCATCACGGACGAGATGCGGCGCATGCGGATCGCCCGGGAGTCACGCGGCTTCGAGGCCGGCGGCGTCCGGCACTGGGGCGTGCTGGCCAAGTCCGCGGGCGCCCTGTTCATCCGCTCCTACGAACGCGGCGAGCGCGTGCACCTGGCTATGGTCAGCCGCGGCTACGCCGGTTCCATGCCGGTCATCGACGAGGTGACCGCGTCCCGGGCGCAGTGGTCGTACGCCCTCACCCTCCCGCTGTCCGCGCTCGCGGTCTGTCTGCTGGGATGGTCCCTGTGACTGCTTCCCTCGAGGTCTCGGGCCTCGCCTTCGCCTACCCGGACGGACACCAGGCCCTCTTCGGCGTCGACTTCTCGGTCGCGCGCGGCGAGCGGGTCGCCCTGCTCGGGCCGAACGGCGCCGGGAAGACCACCCTCGTCCTGCACCTCAACGGCATCCTGACCGGCGGCACCGGCACGGTGAACGTGGCCGGGCTGCCCGTCGGCAAGCAGCACATGGCAGAGATCCGGCGCCGGGTCGGCATCGTCTTCCAGGACCCGGACGACCAGCTCTTCATGCCGACCGTCCGGGAGGACGTGGCGTTCGGACCGGCGGCGGCCGGACTGAAGGGGCCGGAGCTGGAGGCGCGCGTGGACCGGGCCCTGGAGCGGGTCGGCATGGCCGAGTTCAGGGACCGCCCGCCGCACCACCTCTCCTTCGGCCAGCGCCGCCGGGTGGCCGTCGCGACCGTCCTCGCCATGGAGCCGGAGATCCTCGTCCTCGACGAGCCCTCCTCCAACCTGGACCCGGCCTCCCGCCGTGAACTGGCCGACATCCTCCGCTCCCTCGACGTGACCGTGCTGATGGTCACCCACGACCTCCCCTACGCCCTGGAGCTGTGCCCGCGCTCCCTGATCCTCAGCGAGGGCGTCATCGCGGCGGACGGCCCGACCGGTGAGCTGCTCTCCGACGAGGAACTGATGCGCGCCCACCGCCTGGAGCTGCCGTTCGGCTTCGACCCGCGTTCCGTGCCGGCCGCTCCGGCCCGTCCGTGACGAAGCCCGTCCGTGACAATGGGCGCGTGACGAACGAGGAGAGTCCGGGATCGCTGCTGCTGGACCAGCAGCTGTGCTTCGCGCTGTACGCCGCCCAGCGCGCGGTGACGGCCGCGTACCGCCCGCTCCTCGACGAACTGGGCCTCACCTACCCGCAGTACCTGGTCCTGCTGGTCCTCTGGGAGCGCGGCGAGACCCCGGTCAAGGAGCTGGCGGCGGCGCTGCGGCTCGACTACGGGACCATGTCGCCGCTGCTCAAGCGGCTGGAGAGCGCGGGTCTCGTACGGCGTGAGCGGTCGGCGCGGGACGAGCGGTCGGTGCTCGTGGCCGCGACCGGGCGAGCGGAGGAACTCCGGGAGCGCGCGGCGTGTGTGCCCGGTGCGCTGCTGGCCGCGACGGGGCTCGACGACACGGAGGTCGCGCGGCTCCGCGAGGAGCTGTGGCGGCTGGCGGGACGGGCCGAGTCGGCGGCGGACCGGGCTCGCTGACCACGAGGGTCAACCCGGTCGGCAACGGGGGTTACCCCCGGTTGCATCCCCCTGATGACGGAAGGTCAGTTACCGGCCAGTACCTTGTGCACGATGTGTTTGTGCACACTTGTTTGTGGGGGAGGACAGCATGACTGACGGCCCCGCCGTCGACACCCGCCCGACGAAGATCATGTATGTCGCGGAGGCCACCGCCCACGGGGGCCGCGAAGGGTACGTCACCAGCCAGGACGGCCACATCGACCTCAAGGTCGCGATGCCCCCGCAGCTCGGCGGCGACGGCAACGGCACCAACCCGGAACAGCTCTTCGCGGCCGGCTACAGCGCCTGCTTCCACAACGCGCTGATCCTCGTCGGCAACCGCGAGGGGTACGACCTGACCGGCTCCACGGTCGCCGCGAAGGTCGGCATCGGCCCCAACAAGCAGCACGGCTACGGCCTCGCGGTCGCCCTCAGCGTCTCCCTCCCGGTCCTCGACCCCGACCTCGCGACCAAGCTGGTGGACGCGGCCCACGAGGTCTGCCCGTACTCGAACGCGACCCGGGGGAACATCGACGTGACGATCCTGCTTGGCTGAAGGGGAGCACCCAGAACGCCACAGCGAGACGAGGAGTACGGACGTGGACGTGCACGGCACAGTGGCCGAGGGCTTCGAGCCGGTCAGGGAAGCGTTCGTACGGAACTTCGAGTCGCTCGGGGAGCGGGGCGCCGCGGTCGCCGTCTACCGGGACGGGCAGCGGCTCGTCGACCTGTGGGCCGGCACGAAGGACGTCGACGGCACGGACCCATGGGAGCACGGCACCGCACAGGTCGTGCGCTCGGCGACGAAGGGCGTCGCCGCCGCCGTACTCCTGCTGCTGCACCAGCGCGGACAGCTGGACCTGGACGCGCCGGTGGGCCACTACTGGCCCGAGTTCAAGGCGCGGGGCAAGGAACGCGTGCTGGTCCGGCACGTCCTGAACCACCGGGCCGGCCTCCCGGTGCTCGACCAGCCCCTCACCCCCGAGCAGGCCCTCGACCCGCTCCGGGGCCCCGAGGCGGTCGCCGCCCAGGCCCCCGCCTGGGAGCCCGGCACCGACCACGGCTACCACGCCCTCACCTACGGCTGGCTGCTCGACGAACTGGTACGGCGCGTGACCGGGCAGGGCACCGGCGAGTGGCTCGCCGCACAGCTCACCGGCCCGCTGGGCCTGGACCTCTGGCTCGGCCTGCCGGACACCGAGGCCGACCGGGTCGGACGCGCGGGCCGCGTCGACGGACCCGAGCCGGCGGGCGGCCTGCGCAGCCGCCCCAAGCGCTCCGTCACCGAGGCCTACGAGGACCCGACGTCCCTGACCCGCCGGGCCTTCGCCGCCATCACCCCGTTCCCGGACCAGAACGACCCGGCCTACCGCGCCGCGGCCCTCCCCGCCACCAACGCCATAGCGACGGCGGACGGACTGGCCCGCTTCTACGCGACACTGATCGGCGACACCTCCGGCGCCGCCCGCCTGTTCACGCCGGAGACGGTCGAACTGGCCCGGGCCGAGGAGTCGGCGGGCCCCGACCGGGTCCTGGTGGTCGGCACCCGCTTCGGCCTCGGCTACATGCTGCACGGCAGCGCCTCCCCCCTCCTCACCCCGGGCTCCTTCGGCCACCCGGGCCGCGGCGGCGCCCTCGGCTTCGCCGACCCCGACACCGGGATCGCGTTCGGCTACGTCACCAACGGCTTCCGCAAGACGGTGACGGCGGACCCGCGGGCACAGGGGCTGGTGAGGGCGGTGCGGGGGGCCATCGGTCTCTGAGGCGGCCCTGGACGTGGGGCGGCTCTAGACGTGGATCGGGTGGGACGTCCGCCCGGATGCCTGGTCGATCTCCTCGTGGGCCTTGGTCAGCAACTGCATGGCGAGTTCGTTGAGCGCCCGGGCCGCGGCGATCTCCTCCCCGACCCTCGGCTGATTGGCGTCGGTCCGATGCCGGCTGGCGTGCCCGTGCGCCCGTACTTCGGTGCCGTCGGGCAGCCTGACCATGGCGACCGCCCGGGTGTGCTGGTCGTCTTCCCTGAACTCCATCTCGACGTGCCATCCCACCGTGGTGTGCATCATGAGGATCACCTCCGGAAGACCTAGTTCCAGGGTGCTCCTCAGGTGGGGCGAACGCACCTGTCCGTTCCCCCCTATCCGGCGTGCAGCATCAGCCCGATCCCGACGACGAGCAGCCCGGCCGCGGCGATCCGCGGCGCCCCGAACCGCTCCTTGAAGAACACGGCCCCGATGGCGGCACCCACGATGATGGACGACTCGCGCAGGGCGGCGATGGGCGCGAGTTCGGCCTTGGTCTGGGCCCACAGCACGAGGGCGTAGGCGGCGACGGAGAGAGCGGCCCCGACCAGGCCGATCCCCGCGAACGGCCGCAGGGTCGCCACGGTCTTCCCGCGCCGGCGGCTCACGGCGTACGCCGGGATCACGACCCCTTGGACCGCCATCAGCCAGGCGATGTACCCGAGGGAGGACCCGGAGGCGCGCACGCCGAGCCCGTCGACGACGGTGTACGCCGCGATCGTCAGCCCGGTCGCCAGGGCCGCTCCGATCGCCGCCCAGTCGGGCCGGTGCCCGCGCAGGCCCCACAGGGCGACGCCGGTCAGCCCCGCGCAGGACAGGGCGATACCGGCGGCGGCCCACCGGTCGGGCACCTCGTCGGCGAAGACCGCCGCGAGCACCGTCACCACCAGGGGCGCGGTGCCGCGCGCGATGGGATAGGCCTGCCCGAAGTCGCCCAGCCGGAACGACGTCATCAACAGCGCGTAGTAACCGATGTGGATGACGGCGGAAACGAGCAGATAGGGCCAGGCCCGGCCCGCAGGGAACGCCACGAAGGGCGCCATGGCCAGCCCTATGAGCAGCCCACCGCCCGAGATCAGCGCGAATCCGGCCAGCTTGTCGGTGATCTTGTGCGCGATGGCGTTCCAGCTGGCGTGCGTGACGGCGGCGAGCAGTACGGCAATGGTGACCAGCGGCGTCACGAGGCGCTCTCGCGCACGTCCACGAGAGTGGCGCCGGCGTGGGCGACGAGGTCCGCGGGTGTCATGGGGAAGACGGTGTAGGGCGTCCCGGCGGCGGCCCAGACGGTCTCGTGCGCGAGCAGGGAACGGTCGGCGAGAACGCGCGTCTTCGTCCGGTGCCCGAAGGGCGGCACACCGCCGATGGCGTACCCGGTGGTCTCCCGGACGAGGTCCACCTTGGCCCGGGTGACCTTGTCGGCACCGAGCTCCTTACGGACGAGTTCGAGGTCGACCCGGGAGGCCCCGTCCATGAGCACCAGCACGGGCACCTTGTCCGCCGCGAAGATCAGCGACTTGCAGATCTGGCTCAACTCACACCCGACAGCGGCGGCTGCCTCGGTGGCGGTACGGGTGGCTTCCGGAAACCGGCGGATCCGAGTGAGCACGTCCGCGAGCCCCAGCTCCCGCAGGGCCTGGGCGAACAAGGGGTGCGCTCCGGAATTCTCGGCGTCAGTGGCGGCTGTCGTCGTCATGGGGGGCACGGTAGCGGTGGGTGTATGAGCCACGCGAGCGAGTACTTCCCGAGCAGAAGCCACCCGGCGAGAGGCGGAGCGCTCGCGCCTCGCCAGCACGCCGGGCGGGCTAAGCGGCGACCGGTGGGTGAGGGAGTCGGAGGGCGCGGGGCGGGTCCGGGCGGTGCGGCGGCCGGTGGTGATTTCGGTGCTCGGTGCTCTCGGCTGTCGTGGAAGCGGTAAAGGAGCGGTTGGGCGGCCCCCAGCCTGCATCAGCCCAGGTAGCCAGAGAGCGTAGTGGCCGAAACACTCCACTTACTGCTTGGGGGCAACGGGCTCTGGCCACCCGCCTTTCCGGGCCGCTCGCTCGCTTCTCTCACGTGCTGGAGCGGCCTGGGTCAAGGGTCGGCCGCAGGCCGATCGGCGGAGCCGACGCGAAGCGCCCTTGAGGCAGGCCGCTCCAGCACGACACTGGCAAAGAAGCGGGCGGCCCCGACAGTTACTTCGTGACGTACGTGAGGAATTCGGCCCGCGGCCGATGAGGGCGCCCCGTCCTACGGAGCCCTCACCGGCCTGTTTCTCAGGCAGTGGGGAGCGTCAGGTGCGGGCCAGTTCCCGGTCCGTGTCCCCTCGGTCGGCGGACGAGCGGCGCAGGCCCTCGCCCTCCACGTCGACGTTCGGCAGGGCCCGGTCCAGCCACCTGGGCAGCCACCAGGCCTTGCGGCCGAGGAGGGCCAGGACGGCCGGGACGATGGCCATGCGGACGACGAACGCATCGAAGAACACCGCGATCGCGAGGCCGAAGCCGATCATCTTGACCATGGACTCGGACGAGCCGATGAAGCCGGCGAAGACGGCCATCATGATGACGGCCGCGGCGGTCACCACCCTCGCCCCGTGCCGGAAGCCCGTGACGATCGCCTGGGCGGGCTTCTCGCCGTGGACGTAGGCCTCCCGCATCCGGGTCACGAGGAACACCTCGTAGTCCATCGCAAGGCCGAAGACCACGCCGACCATGAAGATCGGCATCATCGACATGACCGGGCCCGTCTGCTCCACGCCCATCAGGTCCGACAGCCAGCCCCACTGGAAGACCGCGACGACCGCGCCGAGGGCCGCCATGACCGAGAGGAGGAAGCCGAGGGCCGCCTTCAGGGGGACCAAAATCGAGCGGAAGACGACGATCAGGAGGAGGAAGGCCAGGCCTACCACCAGGACCAGGTAGGGGATCAGCGCGTCGTTGAGTTTCTCGCTGACGTCGATGTTCATCGCCGTGCTGCCGGTGACGAGGACGTTCGCGTCCGTGTCGGCCTTGATGTCCGCGCCCGCGTCCCGGATGCCGTGCACCAGGTTCTCCGTCGTGACGGAGGACGGCTGGGAGCCGGGGATGACGGTGATGGTCGCCGTGTCACCGGCCTTGTTGGGCGCCGGGGGCGTCACCGTGACGACGTCCTTCAGGCCTTTGATCTCGTCGCCGACCTGCGTGAAGGCCGCCTTCGGGTCGTCGCTGCCCTTCGCGTCGACGACGACCATGAGCGGGCCGTTGAAGCCCGGCCCGAAGCCCTCGGAGAGCAGGTCGTAGGCACGGCGCTGGGTGGTGGAGGTGGGCTGGGAGCCGTCGTCGGGCAGGCCCAGTTCCAGGGAGCTCGCCGGGAGGGCCGCCGCGCCGAGGCCGACGACGCCGAGGAGCAGGACCGCGACGGGGCGGCGGACGACGAAGCTCGCCCAGCGCGTGCCCAGGTTGGGGCGCTGCGGCTTGGTCGAAGGCTCGCTCGAAGGGTCCCCCGAAGGCTTCTTCGCAGCCCGGCCCAGCAGCTTGCCCTTCTCGCCCATCGGCTTGACCCTGCGGCCCGCGTAGCCGAGCAGCGCCGGGATCATGGTCAGGGCGATCAGGACCGCGATGGCCACCGTGCCCGCCGCCGCTATGCCCATCTTCGTCAGCATCGGGATGTTGACGACGGAGAGGCCGACCAGGGCGATCACGACCGTCAGGCCGGCGAAGACCACGGCGGAGCCCGCGGTGCCGACCGCGCGGCCGGCCGCTTCCTCGCGTTCGCGGCCCTCGGCCAGTTCCGCGCGGTAGCGGGAGACGATGAAGAGCGCGTAGTCGATGCCGACCGCCAGGCCGATCATCATCGCGAGGGTGGAGGTGGTCGTGCCGAGGTCGAGGGCGCTGGCGAGGCCGGTGATCGCGGAGACGCCGATGCCCACGCCGATGAGCGCCGTCAGCAGCGGCAGCCCGGCCGCGACGAGTGAGCCGAAGGTGATGACGAGGACGACCGCGGCGACCGCGATACCGATGATCTCGCTGGAGCCGGTGTGCGGAACCGCCTGGAGCGCGTCACCGCCGATCTCGACGGTCAGCCCGGCCTCCCGCGCGTCCTGCGCGCTGTCCTCCAGGGCATCCTTGGCGGCGTCGTCGAGTTCCATGCCGGAGACCTTGTACGACACCTGCGCGTAGGCGATCGTGCCGTCCCTGCTGACGGCCTTCGCCTGGTACGGGTCGGTGACGCGGGCGACCTCGGAGCCGTCGGACAGGGCCCGCACGGTCTTCTCGACGGTCGCCTTGTTGCCGGCGTCGGTCATCTTCTCGCCGTCCGGCGCCTTGAAGACGACGCGTGCGGTCGCTCCGTCGGCGCTGGCCCCGGGGAAGCGCTGTTCCAGCAGGTCGAAGGCCTTCTGCGCCTCGGTGCCGGGGATGGAGAACGAGCTGTTGCCCGCGGCGGGCGCGCTGGCCGCGCCGACTCCGGCGAGGGTCAGCAGGGCCACCCAGATCAGGGCTGCGAAGTGCCGTCGCCGGAACGAGAGCCGGCCGAGTTTGTAGAGGAATGTCGCCACGAGGGCTACTCCCGTTCAGGTCGTGGGGTCGGTTCTGGGCAGGGCTGATCAGCCCGACGACGTGAGCGGTTACGTCAGGTGGAGGGCTTGCTGAAGGAGACTCGTCAGCTGACGGGAACGCCGAGGGCGGGGAGGACCACGGCGTCGATGTACGAGATGAGGAACTCCTGGGTCGGCGGCTGCTCGTCGATCAGCGTGCGCGTGGCGAACGCGCCGATGAGCATGTGCACGACGTACTCCAGGGCCGGACAGTCGGCGCGGACCTCACCGCGGTCGACGGCCCGTCGCACCATGCGGTGGAACTCCTCCATCTCCGGTTCGATGAGCAGTTCCTTGAACGCCTGGAGGAGGTCCGGGTTGCCGTGCACCGCCATGAACAGACCCCGCATCAGCGCGGCGTTCTGCTGCATGGCGCAGTCGTCCTCACGCGAGGTGATGGCGTGCAGGTCGCCCCGCAGGGTTCCGGTGTCGACGTCGGAGATGCTGCCCGGCTTGTTGTGCCGGATCGCCTTCGCCACCAGCTCCGGCTTGCCGCCCCACTGGCGGTAGAGCGTGGCCTTGCTGGACCGGGTGCGGGCGGCCACGGCGTCCATGGTGAGGGCGTCGTAGCCGACTTCGCGGAGCAGATCGAGGACGGCCGCGTACAGCTCGGCCTCACGCTCGGGGGTGATCCGGCTGCGGCGCGCGGCGGCGGCCTCGGCCATCCCTGTCACCTTCCTCCTCCGGTTCCTGCGGCGGTACCTGCCGCGAACGACACGGTTTCGTACACGACGAATGTAGCGCAGCCTCCGATAGAAACGAAACGGTTTCGTACGTGTCATGGGTCACCGCACCGTCACCGCACCCCGTTTGCCCTGACTTGCTGCGGTACGCCCCCGGGCAAAGCATGGGGAGGTGAGCTATCTGCGTCTGCCGCACCTCCATGACGACCTGCTGTGCTTCGTGGCCGAGGACGACCTCTGGCTCGCCCCCCTCGACAGCCCCGGCCGCGCCTGGCGGCTCACCGTCGACCGCACCAAGACGGGCCCCGCCCGCTTCTCGCCCGACGGCCGGCATCTCGCGTACACGAGCTGGCGCAGCCTGGTGCCCGAGGTCCATCTCGCCCCGGTGGACGGCGGCCCGGCCCGGCAGCTCAGCCACTGGGGCAGCGCCGACACCCGGGTCTGCGGCTGGACCCCCGACGGCGAGATCCTGGCCGTGGCCTCCCACGGCGAGCCGTTCTCCTACTTCACCTGGGCCTACAAGGTCTCCCCGGACGGCGACCCGGGCCGCAAGCTGCCCTGGGGGCCGGTGGCCGACATCCAGGTCGCCGACATCGACGGAGAGCGCAAGTCCCTCCTCCTGACCGGCACCCCGCCGCACGAACCGGCCTCGTGGAAGCGGTACCGGGGCGGGGCCATGGGCAGGCTGTGGCTGCACGGCGAACGGCTGCTGGCCGGTCTCGGCGGCCATCTGCACTCCCCCATGTTCGTCGGCGGCCGGATCGCCTTCCTCTCCGACCACGAGGGCGTCGGCAACCTCTACTCCTGCGCCTACGACGGCTCCGACCTGCGCCGCCACACCGACCACGACGCCTTCTACGCCCGGCACGCCGCCGGCGACGGCACCCGGGTGGTGTACCAGTGCGCGGGCGACCTGTGGCTGGTCGACGACCTGTCGCCGGACTCGGAGCCGCGCCGGCTGGACGTACGGCTGGGCGGGCCGCGCGCGGGGCGGCGTCCGTACCAGGTGGCGGCGGCCCAGCACGTGGACGGGATCTCGGTCGACGAGACCGGGCGGGCCAGTGCCGTCGTGGTCCGCGGCAGCCTGTACTGGCTCACCCACCGGGACGGTCCGGCCCGCACCCTGACCGACACCCCGGGCGTCCGGGTGCGGATGCCGGAGATGCTCGGCGCGAGCGGGCGGGTGGCGTACGTGACGGACGCGGAGGGCGAGGACGCGATCGAGATCGCCTCCCTTCCCCGGGCGAGCGGCGACCGCGTGCCCAGGCGGCTGGCCTCGGGCGCCCTGGGCCGGGTGCGCGAGCTGGTGTCGGACCCGGCGGGCGAACGGCTCGCGGTCGCCTCGCACGACGGGCGGCTGCTGCTGGTCGACGTCACCGAGGAGTCCGAGGGCGAGGTCGGTGAGCTGATCCGGTCGGTCAACGGGCCTGTGCGGGATCTCGCGTTCTCCCCGGACGGGCAGTGGCTGACCTGGTCGCATCCGGGTATCGGGCGCACGCTGCGGCAGATCAAGATGGCCCGGCTCACCGGGGCCGCGGAAGGGGGCCGGCTCGTCGTCGACGTCACCAACGGCCGTTTCGAGGACGAGAACCCGGTGTTCACACGCGACGGCCGCTACCTCGCCTTCCTCTCCTGGCGCGGCTTCGACCCCGTCTACGACGTGCACACCGGCGACCTGTCCTTCCCGCTGGGCTGCCGCCCCTACCTCGTCCCGCTGTCCTCCGCGACGCCCTCCCCGTTCGCGGTGAACCCGGAGGGCCGCCCGGCCGCCGGGGGCCTGGACCCGGTGGAGGACGACGAGAACGGGGAGAACGGGGCCGTGACCGTCGAGGTGGAGGGGCTGGAGAGCCGGGTCACGCCCTTCCCGGTGGCCGCCTCCAAGTACTCGGCGCTGCATCCGGTGGCGGGCGGCGGGCTGGTGTGGCTGCGCTGGCCGATCTCGGGCGCGCTCGGCGAGACGTTCGCCAACCCGGACGACACCAGCGGGCGGCCGACGCTGGAGCACTTCGGCATCACCAACGCCAGGAAGTCCGAACTCGCCCTGCACCTCGACTTCTTCGCGGTCAGCGGCGACGGCACCCGGCTGGTCGTGGTCGACGAGGGCGAGCTGCGCGCGGTGCCGGCCACCGAGCAGGGCGACTCGGACACGACGGTGTGGATCGACGCGCGCCGCATCCTGCACGTGGTCGACCCGGCGGCGGAGTGGCGGCAGGCGTACGAGGAGGCCGGGCGGCTGATCCGGGCGTACTTCTGGGAGCCGGGCATGTGCGGCATCGACTGGGACGGGGTGCTGGACCAGTACCGTCCGCTGGTCGAACGGGTCGCGTCCCCGGACGAGTTCGCGGACCTGCTGCGCGAGGTGCTGGGCGAGCTGGGCACCTCCCACGCCTACGTCACCGCCGCCCGGCGCAACGAGGGACCGCCGCACTACCAGCGCCGGCAGGGTCTGCTGGGCGCCAACTTCGTACGCCGGGACGACGGCTGGACCGTCAAGCGGATCCTGGCCGGCGACTCCTCGGACTCCAAGGCCCGTTCCCCGCTGGCCGGTACGGGCATCCGGGAGGGGGCCGTGCTGACTCACGTCGACGGCCGACCGGTGGATCCGGACGCGGGCCCGTATCCGCTGCTGGCGGGCGCGGGCGGTACGACGGTGGAGCTGACCTTCTCCCCGCCGGCGAAGCCACCGGAGGGTGAGGGCCCGCCGCGCCGGGTCGCCGTCGTCCCGCTGGTCGACGAGCGGCCGTTGCGCTACCAGGACTGGGTGGCCAAACGCCGGGCGGTGGTCAGGCAGTTGAGCGGGGGCCGCTGCGGCTATCTGCACATCCCGGACATGGGCGGTTCAGGCTGGGCGCAGTTCAACCGCGACCTGCGCATGGAGGTGTCCCGCCCGGCACTGATCGTGGACGTGCGCGGCAACGCCGGCGGCCACATCAGCGAGCTGGTCGTCGAGACGCTGAGCCGCACGATCCTCGGCTGGGACCTGACCCGCGACGCGCAGCCCGTGTCGTACACCTCGAACGCGCCGCGTGGCCCGGTGGTGGCGCTGGCGGACGAGGCGACCTCCTCCGACGGCGACATGATCACCGCCGCGTTCAAGCTGCTGAAGCTGGGCCCGGTGGTGGGGCAGCGCACCTGGGGCGGTGTGGTCGGCATGACCGGCCGCCACGAACTGGGGGACGGCACGGTGATCACGGTGCCGATGAACGCGGCCTGGTTCGACGCGTACGGCTGGTCGGTGGAGAACCGGGGTGTCGCCCCCGACATCGACGTCCTGCGCACCCCGCTGGACTGGGCGGAGGGCCGGCACGCCCAGTTGACCGACGCGGTGGAGCTGGCCCTCGGGCTGCTGGAGACCAACCCCGCGGCGAAGCCGCCGACTTACAGCGACGTACCGGACCGCTCCCGCCCGAAGCTGCCGCCCAGGGCGTGAGAAGCCGGGGGTGAGGGAGCCGGGGGTGAGGAAGCCGGGGGACGCGAGAAGGGGTGCCCCGCGCGAGGCACCCCTTCCGTTCAGCGCGCAACGTCAGGCGTCGTAGTCCTGGTCGAAGCGGTCCTCCTGCTCGCGCTCCCGCTCACGGTCGCGGTCACGCTGCGGGTGCTGCGGCGAGTCCATGTCCTCGTCGCGCCGGCGGCCGCGGCCCTGCATCTGCTCGCGGGCCTGGTCGGCCTTCTGGCGGGCCTGGTTCTGCCACTGCTCGGACTTCTCCTGGAACTGGTCCTTCATACCCATGTGGGTTCACTCCCGTTGGGGGTGAGGGGATCTGGCTCGATCAGATTCACACGGGTCATGACCCTGCGCATGTCGATCACTTACGGAGCGTAGTCCGCTGCTGCTCATCGGCCGCTCCACCCGCCCCGACGAGGCCGGTGCGGATGCCCGTCAGCCGGTCCGCGAACCGCCGCATCTCCCGTTGTCCCACCGTCCCGACGACCCCGGGCAGGTAGCCGCGCACGCCCTGCATGCCGCGCAGCCACCACTGCCCGTACACATGGCTGGAGCGCCGCTCGATCCCGGTCACGAGCCGGTCCACGGGCGGTCCGAGCGGGTAGGTCTTGTTGGACGGCCAGGGCAGCCGCTGCCTCAACTCCCGCATGACGTCGTCCTGGTCGGCCCCGCGCACCATGTCGGTGTCGGTCCACGACAGGTACCCGACACCGACCTTCACGCCCCGGTACCCGACCTCGGCGCGCAGGCTGTGCGCGTACGCCTCCACGCCCGCCTTGGAGGCGCAGTACGCGGTCATCATCGGCGCCGGGGTGATCGCGGCCAGGGACGCGATCTGGAGCAGATAGCCCCGGCTCTGCAGCAGCATCGGCAGGAAGGCGCGGGCGGTCACCGCCGAGCCGACCAGGTTGACCTCGATCACCCGCCGCCAGGACTCCGGGTCGGAGTCGGCGAACGGCCCGCCGGTGGCGACACCGGCGTTGGCGACGACGATGTCGACCCTGCCGAAGCGCTCCTTCACCTCGCTCGCGACCCGGGCCATCGCCTCGTGGTCGGTGACGTCGGCGTGCCAGTGGTCGCTGTCGCTGTGCAGCCGCCCGGAGACCTCCTTGAGGGCGTCCGGCTCCAGGCCGACCAGCGCCACCTTCACGCCGCGCGCGGAGAGCTTGCGGGCCAGCAACTCCCCCACGCCACGCGCCGCCCCGGTCACCACGGCGACCTTCCCTTCGAGGTTCACCCTGCTCATGCGCTCTCCTCGGTCACGACGTGGATGTGTGCGGCGGCCAGTTCCCGGATCTTCGCGCCGACGAGTTCGGGTGCCTCGACCGGGGTCATGTGGCCGATGCCGGGCAGCTCGGTGAGTCCCGCGCAGTGCGGCAGCGCGGCGGCCAGGGCCCGGGACTGCGCCGGCGGGGTCAGCCGGTCCGCCGTACCGACGACCACGGCCGTGGGCACGTCGAGTTCCCGTACGCCGTGGTCGAGGTCGAGCAGGTCCAGCACGTGCGACCAGGTGTGGCGGACCTTGCGGGGGCAGGCGTGCACGATGCGGGCGCACGCCTCGACCATGTGCGGGGCCGAACCGGGGCCCATCGTGCCGTACTTGAGGATCCGGCGGGCCAGCGGCGTGACCGGCCCGAGCGGGGCGCGGGAGCCGAGGATCCGCCGGGTCAGCCAGGTCCGCAGCCGCCCGGCCCGCATCGGTACGACGGTGGCGGCCGCGACCAGCTGCGAACTGCCCGTGCTGCACAGCAGGACGGCGGCGGTGTGCTCACGGAAGACGGCCCTGCCGGAGGCCGCCATCACGGTCATGCCGCCCATGGAGTGCCCGGCGATGACGGCCTGTTCGCCCGGGGCGAGGGTGGCGGTGAGGACCGCCTCCAGGTCGTCGGCGAGCGCGTCGGTGCTGCACGCGGGGCTCGCGGGGCTGCGTCCGTGGCCGCGCTGGTCGTAGGCGATGACCCGGTGGTCGGCGGCCAGTGCGCGGATCTGCGCCGCCCAGAAGGCGGTGGAGCAGGTCCAGCCGTGGGCGAGGACGACGGCCGGGGCGCCGTCGGGTCCGTGGACCTCGACGTGCAGCCGGGCGCCGTCGGCGGAGACGGCGGTCAGTTCCCGCGCGGGGGCGGGCGGGGCGTAGGGGCCGGAGTCGACGTGGAGGAGACGGCTCACGCGTCCACCTCGGCCTTCTCCTGCGCGATGGTCTTCCTGGCCGCGGGGGTCCGCAGGACGGCGTACTCCGTGAGATCCACCCTGCGGGTCGCTCGCCGGAACTCTCCGGTCGTGCCGGGCCAGATGGTGGTGTTGCGGCCGCTCGCGTCGAGGTACCAGCTGGTGCAGCCGCCGGTGTTCCACACGGTGCGCTTCATGCGCTCCTGCACCCGGTGGTTCCAGGCGCGCACGGCGCTCGGGCGGGCGTCGAGGGCGACCCGTCCGCCGAGGACGTCGAGTTGGCGGACGTAGTCGGCCAGGTAGTTCAGCTGCGACTCGATCATGAGGATCATGGAGGAGTTCCCGAGGCCGGTGTTGGGCCCGATGATCGTCATCCAGTTGGGAAAGCCGGCCGCGCTGGCGCCGCGCAGGGCCTCCATGCCGCCCTTCCAGCTCTCGGCGAGGGTCCGCCCGTCGGCGCCCACGACCCGCTCGGCGATGGGCATGTCGGTGACGTGGAAGCCGGTTCCGAAGACGATCGCGTCCACCTCGGCCTCGCTGCCGTCGGCGGCGACGAGGGTGGACCCGCGGACCTCCGCGAGCCCGCTGGCGACCACGTCCACGTTGGGCTGCGCGAGCGCCGGATAGTAGTCGCTGGACAGCAGGATCCGCTTGCAGCCGATGCGGTAGTCGGGGGTGAGCTTCGCCCGCAGGGCCGGGTCCTTGATGGAGCGGGCCATGTTGCGCCGGGCCAGGTCCTCGACGAGGCCGAGCTGCTTCGGGTGCTTGGTGAACGCCTGGACCTGCAACTCCCGGATGCCCCACAGCAGTCCGCGCCTGAGCTGCGAGGTGAAGGGCAGCTGCCGGTGCAGCCACCGCTCGGCGCCGCTGATGTCCCGGTCGACGCGGGGCATCACCCAGGGCGGGGTGCGCTGGAACAGGGTCAGGCGCGAGACCTCGGGCTGGATGGCGGGCACGATCTGGGCGGCCGAGGCGCCGGTCCCCACCATGGCGACGCGCTTGCCGCGCAGGTCGCAGTCGTGGTCCCAGCGGGCCGAGTGGAACACCTCGCCCGGGAAGGAGTCCAGACCCGGGACGGCCGGGATCTTCGGGTCGGACAGCGGCCCGGTGGCCGACACGACGAGGTCCGCCGACAGGCTCCCGCTGCTGGTCTCGATGTCCCAGCACAGCCGCTCGCCGTTCCAGGTCATCCGCTTCACCTCCGAGTCGAAGCGGAGGTGCGGGCGGAGCCGGAACACGTCCGTCACGTGCTCCAGGTAGGCGCGGATGTGTTCCTGGCCCGAGAAGGTGCGCGGCCAGTCGGGGTTGGGCGCGAAGGAGAACGAGTAGAGATGCGACGGCACGTCGCACCGGCAGCCCGGGTAGCTGTTGTCCCGCCAGGTGCCGCCGACGCTGCTCGCCCGCTCCAGGACGACGAAGTCGGTGACGCCCTCGCGGCGCAGCCGTACGGCGGCCCCCAGTCCACCGAATCCGGACCCGACCACCGCGACCCGCACATGCTCGCGTTCGTGTTCGCGTTCGCCCATGCCGACACCTCCACACACCACGAGACCGCGCCAGTGAACACTGGCGCAATGGGAGCGTAGGGCAGTGGCGTACTGATGGGTAGGGGGCGGGACGAGGAAGTTACCCCTGGTACGCCTTAAGGTGCCCAGGTGGCCGAGAAGCGTGAATACCGCATGGAAGAGCTGGCCCGCCTGGCCGGGATCACGGTGCGCACCCTGCGTTTCTACCGCGAACGCAAGCTGATCCCGCCACCCCGCCGCGAGGGCCGCATCGCCTGGTACGACGACGACCACCTGGCCCGGCTCCGCACGATCACGGCACTGCTGGACCGCGGCCACACCCTCAGCGGCATCGCGGAACTCGCCGAGGCCTTCGACCACGGCCGCGACGTCGGCGACTTGCTCGGCGTCGGCGCCCCGACCGAGGAGGAGCCCGTCCACCTCACCCCCGAGGAACTCGCCGACCACTTCGCCGGCGAGGCCACGCCCGAGAACCTCGCCGCCGCCATGGAACTGGGCTACCTCGGCACCGACGGCGGCGAGATCGTCCACATCAGCCGCCGCCTCCTGGACGTCTCCTCGGCCCTGGTCCACGAGGGCATCCCCCTCGCCGAGGTCCTCCACGCGGCCAAACAGGTCCGCACCCACGCCGACGCCCTGGCCGAACTCTTCACCACCCTGGTCCTCCGCCACGCCTCCGAGACCGACCTGCCCCGCCTGCGCCCGCTGGCCCGGAGCGTGGTGGAGGCGGAACTGTCGCTGGCGCTGGACCGGCGGATGCGAAAGCAGGGCTAGCGGTCGTACACCACGGTCACCGGGGCGTGGTCGGACCAGCGCTCGGCATGCGTCGCGGCCCGCTCCACGAACCCCTTGACCGCCCGCTCGGCGAGCCCGGGGGTCGCGGCGTGCAGGTCGATCCTCCAGCCCGTGTCGTTGTCGAAGGCCCGCCCCCGGTACGACCACCACGAGTACGGCCCCTCGGTGTCCGGGTGCAAGGCGCGGACGACGTCGACGTAGCCACCGTCGGCCGGGTCGAGGACACGGGACAGCCAGTCGCGCTCCTCGGGCAGGAACCCGGAGTTCTTCTGGTTGCCGCGCCAGTTCTTCAGGTCGGCCTTCTGGTGGGCGATGTTCCAGTCGCCGCAGACCAGCACCTCGCGCCCGTCGGCGGCGGCACGCTCCCGGAGCCCCTTGAGGTAGGCGAGGAACTCGCCCATGAAGCGCTCCTTCTCGTCCTGCCGTTCGGTACCGACCTCGCCCGAGGGGAGGTAGAGGGAGGCGACGGTGACCCCGGGCAGGTCCGCCTCCAGGTAGCGCCCGCTGCCGTCGAACTCCTGCGAGCCGAACCCGACCTGGACCCGGTCGGGCTCGCGGCGGGTGTAGAGGGAGACGCCGGCCCGGCCCTTGGCGGCGGCCGGCGCGTGCGTCACATGCCAGCCCCCGGGGGCACGGACGTGCTCGGGCAGCTGTTCCGGTTCGGCGCGCACCTCCTGGAGGCACACGACATCGGCTTCCGTCTGCCCGAGCCACTCCACGAAGCCCTTCTTCGCGGCGGCACGCAGTCCGTTCACATTCACAGAGGTCACAGTGAGCACCCCGGCACGATACCGGCACACTGGACCAGGTCCAGATCCGGATCGAATACGGTGGCTCGCATGCACATACGCCGGGTCTCCTTCGACCACCCCGACGCCGTGAAGCTGAACGATCAGGTCCAGGCCGAGTACGCCGTCCGCTACGGCGACGACGGTGACGCCACGCCCATGGCCCCGTCGGACTTCGATCCGCCGAACGGCATCTACCTGATCGCGTACGACGAGCACGACACCCCGGTCGCCTCGGGCGGCTGGCGTGCCCAGGAGGCGAACGGCGAGGGCAACCTGGACGGCGACGCCGAGCTCAAGCGCATGTACGTGGTGGAGCAGGTGCGCGGCCGGGGTCTGGCCCGTCGCATCCTGGCCGCCCTGGAGGAGGACGCCCGCGCGGCCGGCCGGGTCCGCATGGTGCTGGAGACGGGCCTCAAGCAGCCGGAGGCCATGGCCCTGTACACGTCCAGCGGCTACGAGCCGTGCGCGAAGTTCGGCTACTACCGCCATTACGAGGCGAGCCGCTGCTTCGCGAAGAGCCTCTGAGCCGTGTGGCGCTGAACACACGTCAGAGCCCCGGTCGGGGATCCCGACCGGGGCTCTGATCTGTGCGTGGACCTGAGGGGATTTGAACCCCTGGCCCCCTCGATGCGAACGAGGTGCGCTACCGGACTGCGCCACAGGCCCTTGCAACGAGTGAAACTTTAGCACCCCGATCGGCCTGCTTGGAAATCCGTTCCCGTAGGGCGGTCACCTGCGGCTTCGCGGGCCTATTCGTTGGCGGCCCGGGGCCGGTCCCCGTCCTCGTACTGATCGAACAGCGGCGTGCGGCCGCGCTCTCGGGCCCGCCGTGCGGAGGCCGCGCGGCGGGCGTCACTGCGCCCGTCGTCGTCGCCCCTCTCCTGCGAGCGGTGTTCCGCCTCACCGGGGTCCGCGGGGTGGGCCTCGTCCTCCAGGTCCGGGGTGACCGCGCTCGATCGCGCCGAGCTCCAGGTGTCGGGGGCGCCGAGGTCCACGTCGCTGGTGGCCCGGGGTGCGACGGGTGCGGTCACGTAGGTCGGCAGGGGCACCGGCACGGGCTCCCAGCTGTCGCCCTGTCCCGGCCGGCGCTGACGCTCGCGCTGCTGGTCGACCCACTCGGCGTGGTCGGTCTGCTCGACGAGGGCGCGCCGGTCCGCCGCGAGGGCCGACAGACCGGGGTCGGCCACCGGCTCGGGTCCCCCCTCCGGTTCGTCGGCCTCTTCGTCGGCGGAGGCGCGCCGACGGGGCTGGCGCTGCCGTTCCCGGAGCCGCTGGGCGGCGGCCTCGGCCCGGCGGCGGTCCATCTGGTAGGCGAAGCGGCGGCGCTCCTGGGTGCGCAGGTACGCGATGTAGACGCTGAGCATCACGGCGGGCACGCCCGGGGCCCACAGGAACGCGAGGCCGCCGACCGCGGCCACGATCGCGCCGAGGGTGAAGGCGAGGAACAGCATGATGGTGGTGCGCCGACGGCGCGCGAGCACCTTCGAGCGCCGGGCTCGTGCTGCGGCCGCCTGGGACTGGGGTGACGGGCCGCGCCGCGCGGCGGGCACCCGGCCGCGCCGGCGGTCGTCGCCCGGCGCGTTCGGGCCGGGCGCCGGGCGGGCCTGCTCGGGGGCGGGCGACGGTACGGGTGCCTGGGTCTGAGGACGGGTCTTGGACACGGCGAAGGCCCGGACGTCCACCGAGTCGGTGACGGCGTCCAGGTCGGCGTCCTGCTCCCCCTCGTCGGTGGAGCGCGCCCGCAGGTCCTTGGCGTACCGGCGCTCCATCCCCGCCCGTCCGGACAGCAGCCGGATGGCGGTGCTGAAGCGTTCCGTCGGACGGGCCTCGTTCAGCTCGTCCTGCCTACGGAGCCACATCGGCACCAAGTAGGCGGCCCAGGCCCCGACAATGACTGCGTAGATGAGGCCGCTGCTGCTCACGTCTCACACCGTAGAGGGGTTTGCGTGAGGCCATCCGCCAATTGCGCCGGTGTGTCGCACGATCTGGCTGATATTTCGAACTTTTTTTGTGACCGATGCGATCAGCAGACCACCGAGGCCGGGAATTCAATGCCCTGAGACGGTCATCAGCCGATCAATTTCGAACACTTATTCAATTACCGGGGTGGTGCCGCATACCCGGATTACTCTGCGATCGTGCCCGGTGCCAGCGTCTGAGCAACCCGTCCGGCACCTCTTCCGCGGTGAGCGCGAAGACGAGGTGGTCGCGCCAAGCGCCGTCGATGTGGAGATAACGCGGCCTGAGCCCCTCCTCCCGGAATCCGAGTTTCTCCACGACCCGGCGGCTCGGCGCGTTCTCGGGGCGAATGCAGACCTCGATGCGGTGCAGTCCGACGGTGCGGAAACAGTGGTCCACCACGAGCGCCACCGCCGTCGGCATCACCCCGCGGCCGGCCACCGACTCGTCCACCCAGTACCCGACGTGCCCCGAGCACATCGAGCCCCAGGTGATCCCGGCGACCGTCAACTGCCCCACCAGCCGCCCCTGGTACTCGATGACGAAGGGCAGCATCCGGCCCGCGTTCGCCTCCGACCTGAGGTGGCGGACCATCTGGCGGAAGGTCGGGCGGTGCGCGAGCGGCCCGCCGGGCGCGGGCGGCGGAATGGTCGCCTCCCAAGGGCGCAGCCAGTCGCGGTTGCGCCGGTTGACCTCGCGCCACGCCCGCTGGTCGCGCAGCTTTATCGGCCTGAGGACGATGTCGCCGTCCACCAGCTCGACGGGCCAGGATGGGCTGTTCAGCTCGCACCCCCGCTGCTGGGTCTGGGGTGGTCGCCGCCGCGGAGCTGCTCGACGGCGTGGACCAGCAGCGGCTCCAGCACCGCCAGTCCGTCCTTCACACCGCCGCTGGAGCCGGGCAGGTTGACGATCAGCGTGCCCCCGGCCACTCCGGCCAGGCCCCGGGAGAGCGCCGCGGTCGGCACCTTCTCCCGGCCGAACGCCCGGATGGCCTCGGCGATGCCCGGCACCTCGTGGTCGATCACCAGGCGGGTCGCCTCGGGGGTGCGGTCGGTGGGCGAGATGCCCGTGCCGCCGGTGGTGACGATGACGTCGTAGCCGGCCTCGACACCGGCGCGCAGGGCCGCCTCCACCGGGTCGCCGTCGGGGACGACCTGCGGGCCGTCGGTCTCGAAGCCGAAGCGCTTCAGGCCGTCGGCGATCAGCGGGCCGCCCTTGTCCTCGTAGATCCCGGCGGCGGCCCGGTTGGAGGCGGTGACGACGAGAGCGCGGTACATCATGCCCGGCTCCAGTCGCCCGACTTGCCGCCCGTCTTCTCCTCCACCCGTACGTCCGTGATGACCGCTCCCTTGTCGACCGCCTTGACCATGTCGATCACGGTGAGCGCGGCGACGGAGACCGCGGTGAGGGCCTCCATCTCGACGCCCGTGCGGTCCGTGGTCTTCACGGTGGCCAGGATCTCCACGGCGTCGTCCGCGACCGACAGGTCCAGTTTCACACCGGACATCGACAACGGGTGACAGAGCGGGATCAGGTCCGGGGTGCGCTTCGCGCCCATGATCCCTGCGATCCGCGCGGTCGCGAGGGCGTCGCCCTTGGGGACGCCCTCGCCGCGCAGCAGCTCGATCACCCGGGGCGAGACGAGGACGCGTCCGCTGGCGCGGGCGGTGCGCGCGGTGACGTCCTTCTCCGACACGTCCACCATGCGGGCGGCGCCCGCCTCGTCGATGTGCGTCAGTCGGTCCTGCGAAGGGGTGTCCTGCGGAGGGGCGTCCTGCGACGGGTTGCCCTGCGTAGGGGGGTCCTGCGTGCTCATGCTGTGTGGCGCTCCCGGTCCGGGCCTGCTGTGCGCGACACGGTACCCCCAACCAGCGGGGCTCAGCCGAGCAGGACCACCTCGACCTCGGTGCCGGGCTCGACGGACTCGGTGTCCTCGGGGACGACGATCAGCGCGTCCGCGTGGGCGAGGGCCGCGACCAGGTGGGATCCGGCGCCGCCGACCGGGGTGACCCGGCCGTCGGCGTACCTGCCACGCAGGAACTGGCGGCGGCCCTTCGGGGAGGTCAGCGCCTTGCCGGCGGCCAGGGTGGCCCGGGTCGTCGGCCGGTGGACGTCCTCCAGGCCCATGAGGGCGCGGATCGCGGGGCGGACGAACAGCTCGAAGGAGACGTACGACGACACGGGGTTGCCGGGCAGGGCCAGCAGCGGGGTGTGGTCGGGGCCGATGGAGCCGAAGCCCTGGGGCTTGCCGGGCTGCATGGCGAGTTTGCGGAAGTCGATGCCGCTGCCCGCCTCGTCCTCGTCGCCGACGTGGGACAGCGCCTCCTTGACGACGTCGTACGCGCCGACGCTCACGCCGCCCGTGGTGACCACCAGGTCGGCGCGGACCAGCTGGTCCTCGATGGTGGAGCGCAGGGTCTCGGCGTCGTCGGCGACGGCGCCCACGCGGTAGGCGATGGCGCCGGCGTCGCGGGCGGCGGCGGTGAGGGCGAAGCTGTTGGAGTCGTAGATCTGACCGGTGCGCAGTTCCGCGTCGGGCTGGACGAGTTCGCTGCCGGTGGAGAGCACCACCACCCGCGGGCGCGGGCGGACCCGGACGGTGCCGCGGCCGATCGCGGCGAGCAGGGAGATCTGCGGCGGGCCGAGGACGGTGCCGGCCTCCAGGGCGCGGTCGCCGGCCTTGACGTCGCTGCCCTTGGCGCGCACGTGGGCGCGGGGCTCGGCCGGGCGGTACACCTGTACGTGGCCGGTGGCTCCCTCGGGGGCGAGGGTGCGGGCGCGCATCCCGCGGACCGGGCCCTCGCCGAGCCCGCCGTCCGTCCACTCGACGGGCACGACCGTCTCGGCGCCGGGCGGCAGCGGGGCGCCGGTCATGATGCGGGCGGCCTGGCCCGGGCCCACGTGGAGCGGCTCGGCCTGGCCCGCGGCGACGTCCCCGACGACCTCCAGGGCCGCCGGGAACTCCTCGCTCGCGCCCGCCACGTCGGCGACCCGCACCGCGTACCCGTCCATGCTGCTGTTGTCGAACGGCGGCAGGGAGACCGGCACCGTGATGTCGTCGACCAGGACGCAGCCCTGGGCGTCGAGCAGGTGCAGCTCGATGGGTTCCAGGGGGCGGACGGTGGCGAGGATGTCCTCCAGGTGCTCGTCCACCGACCAGAGGTGGTCGGGGCCCGAGTGGTCCTGGCCGGTGACGTGGGGCGCGGTGCTGCTCAACGGGTTACATCTCCTCGGCTACGTAACTGCGAAGCCAGGTCCGGAAGTCCGGGCCCAGGTCTTCACGTTCGCACGCGAGGCGGACGATGGCACGCAGGTAGTCGCCGCGGTCGCCGGTGTCATAGCGGCGGCCCTTGAAGACGACGCCGTGCACGGGGCCGCCGATCTTCTCGTCGGCGGCGAGCTGCTGGAGCGCGTCCGTGAGCTGGATCTCACCGCCGCGGCCCGGCTCGGTCCGGCGCAGTATGTCGAAGATGTTCGGGTCGAGGACGTAGCGGCCGATGATCGCGTAGTTGGACGGGGCGTCGGCCGGGTCGGGCTTCTCGACCAGGCCGCTGACCTGGACGACGTCGCTGTCCTCGGTGGTCTCGACCGCCGCGCAGCCGTAGAGGTGGATCTGCTCCGGGGCGACCTCCATGAGCGCGACGACGCTGCCGCCGCGCTGCTCCTGGACCTCGACCATGCGCTGCAGCAGGGGGTCACGGGGGTCGATCAGGTCGTCGCCGAGGAGGACGGCGAAGGGCTCGTCGCCCACGTGCGGGGCGGCGCACAGGACGGCGTGGCCGAGGCCCTTGGGGTCGCCCTGGCGGACGTAGTGCATGGTCGCGAGGTCGCTGGACTCCTGCACCTTGGCGAGGCGGCGGGCGTCGCCCTTCTTCTGGAGCGCCGACTCCAGCTCGTAGTTGCGGTCGAAGTGGTCCTCGAGGGGGCGCTTGTTGCGGCCCGTCACCATGAGGACGTCGTCGAGACCCGCGGCGACCGCCTCCTCGACCACGTACTGGATCGCGGGCTTGTCCACGACCGGCAGCATCTCCTTGGGAGTGGCTTTGGTGGCCGGCAGGAACCGGGTGCCGAGGCCTGCTGCGGGAATGACAGCCTTGCTGATCCGAGGGTGCGACTGAGTCATGCCCGCCACCCTATCCGGTGCCTTTGTGCGGAATCCGCGGCTCCGGTTCATAGGCGCTCATATGAGCGTATTAGCACGGTACGGGAGCAACCATTGAGTCACATCGAACGTCCGGGTGATCCTGACAAGCGGATGTTGCGACGAGAGCTCCTCGGGGTGAGGAACAGGTTGACGGCGGATGACCTGCGGGAAACCTCGGCCGCGCTGGCCGGGCGGGCGCTGGAACTGCCCGAGTTGGCCGGGGCCGGCACGGTGGCGGCGTACGTCTCCGTGGGGAGCGAACCGGGGACGCTCGCGCTGCTGGACGCGCTGTGCGCCCGGGGCGTGCGCGTCATGCTTCCGGTCCTGTCGCCCGACAACGACCTGGACTGGGGCGTCTACACGGGGGAGGGTTCGCTCGCGCGTGTCCAACACGGCGGCAGGATGGCCCTCTTCGAGCCCACGGGCGAGCGCCTCGGCCCGGACGCCGTGACCACCGCGGACGCCGTGCTGCTGCCGGGGCTGGCGGTCGACGCGCGCGGCATGCGCCTCGGGCGTGGCGGAGGCTCGTACGACCGGGTGCTGGCGCGGCTGGAGCGAGCCGGGGCGCATCCCGCGCTGGTGGTGCTGCTGTACGAGACGGAGGTCGTCGAGCACGTCCCGGAGGAGCCGCACGACCGGCCGGTGCACGCGGTGGTGACGCCCTCGGGGGTGCGGCGGTTCGGGCAGCGGGCCGGCTGACGCGAAAAGGGCCCTCCACGCGTGCGTGGAGGGCCCTTTTCAGTGGCTCACGGTTTGAGCACCAGCTTGTCCGTCGTGCTGCTCTCGACCGCCTTGTCCGAGTAGGACCACGGCAGCAGTTCGCCGTCGGCCCACTTCTCGGTCTGGTCGACGTAGTGGGCGCTGTAGGCGTGCCCGGAGGCGCCGGAGAGGTTTATCCAGCGGGACTTGTCGAGGTCGCCGAGGTTCACGACCATCCGCATGGACGGCACCCACACGACGCCGTAGCCGCCGGCGGCGTTCCAGCCGGTCGCGTTGACCGTCGCCTCGCCGCCGCTCAGCTCCCACGGACCGCGGTTGAGGGTGTACTGGAGGAACCCGGGGCCCTCGGTGCCGAGGGTCTGGTTCTTCAGGAACAGGCGGTGCAGCCGGCCCCAGCTCCAGGAGTCGATGTCCTTGCCGAGCTTGGCGGTCAGCTCCCAGCGGGCGTCGACCATGGCCCGCTTGAACAGCTGGTCGCGGTTGACGGCACCCTCGCGGGTGCCCACCTCGGGCGTCTTCCACCAGTCGCTGTCCGGCTGCTGCATCAGCTTGCGGACCACCTCGAACCAGCGGTCACCGCCGTCCGGCTGCGCCTGGTCGGGTTCGCGCTGGCCGCACTCGCGCATCTCCTGGGCCTCGTCGGCGGGGCCGGTGGTGTTGACCGGCTTGACCCACAGGCACTGGCCCTTGGGGCGCAGCTCCTTGGGCAGCTTGTTGCCGAAGGCGAGCTTGAGGATGTTGCGCCAGACCGCGTTGAAGTAGGCGGCCGCGGCCGAGTCGGCGTCCTGGGTGTAATCCCAGCCCTCCAGGAGCTTCTGCGCCTCGCGGACGTCCTTGTCCTCGGGGTCGATCTTCAGCAGCGTGGGCACCAGCAGCCGGGCGATCTCGCTGCTGCTGTCCAGCTGCATCTGGCGCATGTCGTCCGTCGAGATCTTGCCGCCGTCCTTGATCTTCGACTGGATCAGGTCGGTGATCCGCTGGCTGCGCGTACCGTAGCCCCAGTCCGCGGTGAGCGTGTAGGGGTACTTGTCCGGGTCGACCACGGCCTGGTTGGCGGTGACGATGTAGCCGCGCTCCGGGTTGTACTCGTAGGGCAGCGCGTCCTGGTCGATGTAGCCGGTCCAGCGGTACTTCGGGTCCCAGCCGGGCGCCGGGACGGAGCCGTCGTCGTCCTTCGAGCGGGTGGGGATCTTCCCCGGCAGGGTGTAGCCGATGTTGTCCTCGGTGTCCGCGTAGATCAGGTTCTGCGAGGGAACCTCGAACTGCGCGGCGGCCTTGCGGAAGTCGGTCCAGTCCTTGGCCTTGTCCATGGCGAAGACGGCGTCCATGGTGGTGCCGGGCTGCAGGGCGGTCCAGCGCAGCGCGACGCCGTAGCCGTCGCCCCGGTCGGGTGCGGCGGTGTCGACGGAGGCCTTCTTGCCGACCTTCACGAGCTCCTCGGCACGGTCGGAGAGCAGCGGCCCGTTGTTGGTCTCGCGGACGACGATCTTCTTGGGCGGGCCGCCGGCGACCTTGATGGTCTCCTCGCGCGACCGGAACGGCTTGATCTTGCCGTCGTACAGGTAGCCGTTGCCGGTGATCTTCTCCAGGTAGAGGTCCGTGACGTCGACCCCGGAGTTGGTCATGCCCCAGGCGATGTTCTGGTTGTGACCGATTATCACGCCCGGCATACCGGCGAAGGTGTAGCCGCTGACGTCGTACTGGCACGCGCTGGAGACGCTGCGGCAGTGCAGGCCCATCTGGTACCAGACGGAGGGCAGCGAGGGCGACAGGTGCGGGTCGTTGGCCAGCAGGGGCTTGCCGGTGATGGTGTACTTCCCGCGGACGACCCAGGAGTTGGAGCCGATGCCGTCGCCGTTGACCCCGACGGCCGGCGGGAGGTCGTCCAGAACGTCGGTGAGGCCGCCGAGCTGGCTGCCCAGACCCGCGGTACCCGAGGCGCCGGAGGTGCCCGACGTACCGGAGGCGCCCGAGGCGGTCCCCTGGGTGCCCGCGGTGCCGGTGGAGGCGCCGCCGGTGCCGCTCGCGCCGGACGTACCCGAGGTACCGGACGTACCGCTCGTGCCGCCCTGCTCGAACGTCCGGGTCAGCTCGTTGTACTGGCCCTCCTGGACGATCGCCTTGTTCCGGCTGTACGGGTACTCCGGGTACAGGTCGGCGATCTGCTTCGGGCCGAGGCGGCTGGTCAGCAGGGCGCGGTCGACCTCGTCCTGCATGTTGCCGCGCAGGTCCCAGGCCATCGCCTTCAGCCAGGAGATCGAGTCGACCGGGTTCCACTTCTGCGGCTTGTAGTCGTTGGTGAACCCGAGCGCGGCGTACTCCAGGGAGATGTCCTTGCCGTCCTTGCCCTGGAGGTAGGAGTTGACCCCTTGGGCGTAAGCCTGGAGGTACTTCTTCGTGGCGGCCGACAGCTTGGTGTCGTACTCCTCCTTGGCGACCCGGTCCCAGCCGAGCGTGCGCAGGAACTCGTCGTTGTCGACCTGGCTCTTGCCGAACATCTCGGACAGCCGCCCGGCCGCCATGTGGCGGCGTACGTCCATCTCGTAGAACCGGTCCTGCGCCTGGACGTAGCCCTGCGCCATGAACAGGTCCGCGTCGGAGGAGGCGTAGATCTGCGGGATGCCGTTGTTGTCGCGTTTGACCTCGACGGGTCCCGAGAGGCCCTTGAGCTGGAGGGTGCCCTTGGTCTGCGGGAAGGAGGCCCGGACGGTGCTGACGGACCAGTACCCCCCGAAGGCGACGCCCCCGATGAGGGCCAGCGCCAGAAGGAGCACGACCAGGCGGGCTTTGCGCCCCTTTCTCCTGCCGGACTTGCCGGGCTGCTGACCCGTGGAGGCGGTGGTGTCGGTGGGCATCGCTGTCCTTGCTGTCCTAACGCGAGCGGCAGGTTCGGCTGTGCTTTTAACTGAGCGCTGGAGCAACGATAGGCGCAGGGCCTTGCGCCCCTTGACGCGGAGTCGGGAACAAGCCCGGACGAACGTTCGATCTTGCCCCCTTGAGTGTCAAGAAATCGTCAAGAGTTAGGTAAGGTAACGAAGTAGTTGGCGCGATGCGCCACAGCGTCATGTGCGATGTACGTGAGCTCACGCGCGGATGCGGGTGAGCCAGGGAAGGATTCGGCCGCTGACTGTTCACCACCTCAACCAGCTCCTGCTCGTCTGCTCGCTCGTCCTGCTCGTCGCCGTCGCAGCGGTACGGATCTCCTCGCGCAGCGGGCTCCCCAGCCTGCTCGTCTATCTGGGGATCGGCGTCGCCATGGGCCAGGACGGCGTGGGCGACATCCACTTCGACAACGCCGAACTGACCCAGGTCATCGGATACGCGGCGCTGGTCGTGATCCTGGCCGAAGGTGGTCTGGGCACGAAGTGGAAGGAGATCGAGCCGGTCATGCCGGCCGCCACGGCACTGGCGCTGGCCGGTGTCGCGGTGAGCGTCGGGGTCACGGCGTCGGCCGCGCACTACCTGATCGGGCTGGAGTGGCGGCAGGCGCTCATCATCGGGGCGGTGGTCTCCTCGACCGACGCGGCGGCCGTGTTCTCCGTGCTGCGCAAGATCCCGCTCCCCACGCGCGTGAAGGGCACCCTGGAGGCCGAGTCCGGCTTCAACGACGCCCCGGTGGTCATCCTCGTGGTCTCCCTGTCCACGGCGGGCCCGGTCGAACACTGGTACGTACTGCTGGGCGAGATCCTGCTGGAGCTGGCCATCGGCGCGGCCATCGGGCTCGCGGTGGGCTGGCTGGGCTCCTGGGGGCTGAGGCACGTGGCACTGCCGGCCTCCGGCCTGTACCCGATCGCCGTCATGGCGATCGCCGTGGTGGCGTACGCGGCGGGCGCGCTGGCGCACGGCAGCGGCTTCCTCGCGGTGTACCTCGCCGCGATGGTGATGGGAAACGCGCGGCTACCGCACTGGCCGGCCACGCGCGGCTTCGCCGACGGGCTGGGCTGGCTGGCGCAGATCGGCATGTTCGTCATGCTCGGCCTGCTGGTCACCCCGCACGAGCTGGGCGACGACATCGTGCCCGCGCTGGTCATCGGACTGGTACTGACCATGGTGGCGCGCCCCCTGGGCGTGTTCGCCTGCCTGCTGCCGTTCCGGGTGCCGTGGCGGGAGTCGGCGCTGATGTCCTGGGCGGGACTGCGGGGGGCCGTGCCCATCATCCTCGCGACCATCCCCATGGTGGAGGGCGTCGACGCCAGCGACCGGATCTTCAACATCGTCTTCGTCCTGGTCGTCGTCTACACCCTGGTGCAGGGCCCGACACTGCCCTGGCTGGGCCGGAAGCTGCGGCTCGGCGACAGTCCGGAGGCCGCCGACCTCGGCATCGAGTCGGCCCCGCTGGAGCGGCTGCGCGGGCATCTGCTGTCCGTGGCGATCCCCGAGGGGTCGAAGATGCACGGCGTGGAGGTGGCCGAGCTGCGGCTGCCGCACGGCGCGGCCGTGACGCTCATCGTGCGCGGTGGCGAATCCTTCGTTCCGCTGCCGACGACGATCCTGCAACGCGGGGACGAGCTCCTCGTGGTCGCCACGGACCCCGTCCGAGACGCGACCGAGAGCCGGCTGCGCGCGGTGGGACACGGCGGCAAGCTGGCCGGGTGGCTGGGGACGGACGGGGCGAGTCGATAAAGGCTGGTTCACGCCCTTTGGGATGTGCAGGTCGGCGGGCCCGTGGTGCTCACTTTCACAGGCACAGACCCCTTGATCCCTGTACGATGAAGGCGTTACCCAGATCGAACCAACTCTGCCTGACGCAGAGCTGGCGCGACCGTATGGCGGTCGGGTCGCCCCTCCTCACCGGGCCCCGGCATCTACCGCAGTTCCGCGCAAGAGGACAGCTCTCGGCGCCGCCCGCTGACCGGGCCGCGCTACCAGGCGGCAGAAAGGCACGGGCCGTGGCGTCCACGGTCACCTCGAAGAAGCCGCGGAACCCGAAGACCTCGGAGAACTCGACGGCTTCCACCCGCCCGGGATACGGCCGGCTGCTGCGCACCCGCGGCGCCTGGACGTTCCTGATCCCCGGCTTCGCGGCACGCCAGCCGTTCGCGATGCTGACGATCTCCATCGTGCTGCTGGTGCAGCACACCACCGGCTCGTACGGAGCGGCGGGCGCCGCCGCGGCCGCCACCGGTGTCTCCATGGCCCTGTTCGCGCCCTACAGCGGACGTCTCGCCGACCGCTACGGGCAGCGCGCGGTGCTGATCCCCGGGGTGCTGCTGCACGCGCTGTCCGGGCTGACACTGACGGCGCTGGCCCTGGCGGACGCTCCCCTGTGGGCGCTGTTCGCGGCGGCCGTCCCGACCGGCGCCTCGGTCCCGCAGATCGGGCCCATGGTGCGGGCCCGCTGGGGCGTGAAGCTCAAGGACTCGCCGCTGATGACGACCGCGGCGGCCTTCGAGTCGGTCACGGACGAACTGACCTTCGTCGTGGGCCCGCTGCTGGCCACGGCCCTGTGCACGGCCGTCGACCCGGCCGCCGGCCTGGTGACGGAGGCCTCCCTGACCCTGCTCGGCGGCCTGCTGTTCGCCGCACAGAAGAGCTCCCAGCCCTCGGTCTCCCGCGGTGGCCACGCGCGCGTGGAGCACGTCTCCGCGTTGCGCGTCCCCGGTGTGCGTGTGCTGATCGTGACCTTCCTGGGCATCGGCTCCGTCTTCGGCGGTATGCAGGTCTCGCTGGCCGCGTTCACCGAGTCGATCGGCGAGCCCGGCCTGAACGGCGTCCTCTACGGCGTCTTCGCCGCGGGCAACATGCTCTCCGGCCTCGTCTGCGGCGCCATCGCCTGGAAGACGGCCCCGCAGCGGCGCCTGGTCGTCGGTTACACGGCCCTGGCGCTCACCGCGTCGGGCCTGTGGGCCGCCCACTCGGTCCTCGTCCTCGCCGGCCTCGGCCTGCTGGTCGGCATGTGCATCGCACCCGCCCTGATCACCGGCTACACCCTGGTCGAGAGCCTGGTTCCGGCGGGCGCCCGGACCGAGGCCTTCACCTGGCTGACCGGTGCCGTGGCGCTGGGCCAGGCGGCCGCCGTCACGGTCGCCGGGCAGCTGGAGGACCGCCTCCGCGACGGCGCCGGCTTCCTGGTGCCGATGGGCGGCACCGTGCTGGCCCTGCTGACCCTTCTGGCCCTGCGTTCCCGGCTGGCGACACCCGCGCACGGCCGCACCGTGGCACGTGGCGTGGGTCACCGCGTGCCGGTGGCAGTGGACTGAGCGGCCGGAATACGTCACTATGGAGCGTCGTTAGCACTCATCGAGTGAGAGTGCCAGGAGGAAGACAGTGCCGACCTACCAGTACCAGTGCACCGAGTGCGGCGAAGGCCTCGAGGCGGTGCAGAAGTTCACCGACGACGCCCTCACCGAGTGCCCGAACTGCAAGGGCCGCCTGAAGAAGGTGTTCTCGGCGGTCGGCATCGTCTTCAAGGGCTCCGGCTTCTACCGGAACGACAGCCGCGGCTCCTCGTCGAGCAGCTCCCCGGCGTCGTCCAAGTCGTCGAGCTCGTCGTCCTCCGACTCGGGCTCCGGGTCCGGCGCCGGCTCCAGCTCCGGTTCGAGCTCGTCGTCGAGCTCCGGCAGCTCCGCCAGCAGCAGCACCACCGCCGCGTAAGGCCGATTTCTTACGGGACCCTGTCGCCTCTCCGGCGACAGGGTCCTCGGCGTTTCCGCGTGCGGTTAAGGTGCGGACATGGCGAACAAGGCGAACGTGACGGGCTCGGCGGGCAAGGGAAGCGCCGGGATCGGTGTCATAGGCGGCTCCGGGTTCTACTCCTTCCTCGACGACGTGACCGAGATCCAGGTCGACACCCCCTACGGGCCGCCCAGCGACTCCCTCTTCCTCGGGGAGGTCGCCGGCCGGCGGGTCGCCTTCCTGCCCCGGCACGGGCGGGGCCACCACCTGCCGCCGCACCGGATCAACTTCCGGGCCAACCTGTGGGCGCTGCGGTCGGTCGGCGTGCGCCAGGTGCTCGCCCCGTGCGCGGTGGGCGGTCTGCGGCCCGAGTACGGGCCGGGCACCCTGCTGGTGCCGGACCAGCTGGTCGACCGGACCAAGTCCCGGGCGAACTCGTACTTCGACGGACTGCCGCTGCCCGACGGCTCGGTGCCGAACGTGGTGCATGTGTCGCTGGCCGACCCCTACTGCCCCGCCGGGCGCGCGGTCGCGCTGAAGGCGGCGCGTGGCCGGGACTGGGAGCCGGTGGACGGCGGCACCCTCGTCGTCGTCGAGGGGCCGCGCTTCTCGACCCGTGCGGAATCGTTGTGGCACCAGGCGCAGGGCTGGTCGGTGGTGGGCATGACCGGTCATCCCGAGGCGGCGCTCGCCCGCGAGCTGGAGCTCTGCTACACGTCCCTGGCCCTGGTCACGGACCTCGACGCCGGCGCCGAGACCGGGGAGGGTGTCTCGCACGACGAGGTGCTGCGGGTGTTCGCGGCGAACGTGGACCGGATGCGGGGAGTGTTGTTCGACGCGGTGGCGGGGCTGCCGGCGGAGCAGGAGCGGGACTGTCTGTGTGCCGGGGCGTTGGGTGGGATGGACCCGGGGTTTGCGTTGCCGTAGGCGACGGGTGGGGACCCCGGGTGTGGGCTGCGGGATGTGGGGTGTCAGGTGTGGGCTGCGGGGGCGGAAGTCGCCGTTCGGATGAGGGAGTTGTCCACAGGCCGGGGGTAGGTCCACAGGCCTGAGCGGACGGCGGTGAGAAGCCTCATCGTGGGGAGCGCAAGCCGGTCCCTCGTCCCAGGTGGTGATCCCCGTGTCCCTCGCTCGCTCGTCGTTCGCGCCTTCCACTCCCTCGTGGTCCGTCGCCCCGTGCCCGCCCGGCCCCGAGGTGCCGGCGACCCGGGAGGTGCCGCGGTTCGACCCGGTGCGGGTCCGCGGCCGGTCCCGGGCGGGCCGGCTGGTGCGGAACCGGCGGCGGGCCGTGGCGGTCGGGCTCGCGGTCACCGCGACCGCGCTGGTGGCGGCCGGGCCGCGCGACACCGACGGGGCACGCGGTCATCCGCGCGCCCAGCCTCCCGCGCACACGGCCTCGGTGTCCGGGGCGCGCCCGGTGCGGACGCGGGGTGCGGTGGGGGCGGCGACCGCCCCGGTGCGGATCGCCGACGCGGCCACCGTGCGGCTGCTGCGGCCCGGCGACCGGGTCGACGTCATCGCCGCCGAGGAGACGGTGGCGGGCGGTGAGGCACGGGTGGTCGCGCGCGGGGCCCGGGTGACGAAGGTGCCGGAGCCCGAGGAGGGCGCGACCGACGGCGGGGCGCTGGTCGTGCTGTCGGTGCCGCGCGCCACCGCCGCCCGCCTCGCCGGGGCGAGCACCACGGCGCGGTTGGCGGTGACGCTGTGGTGATCATGTGCATGAACTCGTCAAGGCCCTCGTTCGAGGGACCCAGGTGCTCCCTTCGGCCCAACGTTCACGTAGGTTGCGGAGCGTTTTGTTCCACAAGCTGCTTGTGCGAGGAGAGACCCCGAGGTGAGCGAGAACAAGGAACCGAGCCTCTGGCAGGGCTTCAAGGCCTTCCTGATGCGCGGGAACGTCGTCGACCTGGCGGTGGCGGTGGTGATCGGTGCAGCGTTCACCAACATCGTCAACGCCGTGGTGAAGGGGATCATCAACCCGATCGTCGGAGCCATCGGGACCAAGAACCTCGACCACTACAGCTCGTGCCTGAGCACGACGTGCGAGGGCGAGCAGGGCATCCAGATCCTGTGGGGTTCCGTCCTGGGCGCGGCTCTGAGCTTCGTGATCACCGCGGCGGTCGTCTACTTCCTGATGGTCCTGCCCATGGCGAAGTACCTGGCCCGGCTGGAGGCCCGCCGCAAGGCGAAGGAGGGCGCGCAGGAGGTCATCGAGGTGACCGAGCTGGAGGTGCTCAAGGAGATCCGCGACGCGCTGGTGGCGCAGCGCGGCGCCGGGGACGACCGGCGGTAGCGCTGCGGGCGGCGGCCGGCCCGGCCTGGAAACGGTGGGCCGGTGACCTCGCTCAGAGGTGGTGGGGCGGCTTCTCGTCGAGGAAGCGCTTGAGGTCGGCCGCGCCGCCGGTGTCGGTGCGCTCGCCCCAGCCGCGGTCGGTGTCGTCGGAGGACTGCTGGTCGAGCGGGTCGTCGAAGATCAGCGCGGGCTTCGGCGGGCGCGGCTGCGGGTCGGGGGCGGTGCTCATGCGTCCAGGGTACGGTCGCGGAGAAAATCCCGGCGCCTTCTGTTGTGCTGGGAATCATGACGTCCAGCCCCGCTCCCCCGCCTGTCGTGCTCTTTCTTCTTCGACCTGTGCTTCTTGACATCCTCTCCCTGTCAAAAGAGGGGGATTTCAGCCCATGCGGGCTGAGGTTCACGGGCGCTCGAACGGCGGGTGGCCGTTGTCACCCCTCCGGCACCGGCTACTCGCCGGGGGCGAGGGATCCCGCCCTGTCCTGCCGCGACGTTGATACTGGCGTTGGTGTCCGCGTTACAGGTGAAGCCGCAGGAGGAACAGACGAACTCGGCTTGGCTCTTGCGCGAGTTTTTGTCGATCCAGCCACAGGCACTGCACCGCAGAGACGTGTAGGGGGCGGGTACGTCTTCAACGCGTCCGGGGGCTTTGTGCCCGGTGCGCTGCCGCAGCATGCCCCACCCCTGGGCGAGGATGCCCCGATTCAGCCCGGCCTTGGCCGCCTGGCCGTTGTTAAGGTACTGACCGGGCTGGTCGGGGTCGGGCTTCGCTTTGGCCCTGGCGGTCATTGTCTTGATGTTCAGCTTCTCGAACCGCACCAAGTCGTACGTGCGGGCAAGCACGGTTGAGGTCTTCTCGCACCAGTCCTTACGCCGGTTCGCCTCCTTGGCCTTGAGCTTGGCCACCTTCGCATACGCGCAGCTCTTTTGAGAGCTGCCCTTTTTGGCACGGGCAGCACGGCGCTGGTGTTTGCGGACCTGGGCACGCTCGCGGATGGTGAGCTGGGGACAGTTGAAGGTGCGGCCGTCGGAGAGTGCGGCAGTGATGGTCACGCCCCGGTCGATGCCGATGGCCTCGCCCGTGCCCGGCTTGTCGATCGGGTCGGGGATGACGGCGAAGGCAATGTGCCACTGGCCGTTCTTGAGGGTGACGCGGAACGTCTTCGCCGCGGGAAGCCGGGCGCCCTTGCCCTTGGCACTGAGGCGGAAGCGGACCCATCCGCAGCCGGGCACCTTCACCTGCGCCCAGCGGCGGTTGAGCTTCTGCACGCTGACGGCGCGGCCCATGACCTGCTTGTTGGTCTTGGGGTTGATCAGCGGTCGGCCGTCCAGCTCGTACTCGGGGACACGATCACTGCCGATGACGCGGAAGCCTTCGTGCACGTGCTTCTTGCGCCAGGTCGGTTCACCGAACCCGGACTTGAACCGCGCGGCCTTGGCCTTGGCGAAGTCCTTGAGCGCCTGCGCCTGGACGGTCTGGTTCCCGGCGCGCAGCCATGCGCTGGCAGCTCGGGCCTCGGTGAGCTGACGGCACTGCTCGGCGAACGAGGGCGCTCCGATGCGCTTGCCGTCGGGCCGCTGGTGCGCCTTGTCCCGGCGCCAGTGCGCGTGCTGCTCGACCGCGAGGTTCCACACGTAACGGGCGTGCGCGCAGTGCAGCAGCATCTGCTGCTCCTGCTCGCTCGTCGGGTACATCCGAAACCGTGCCATGCCGCGAACCTAGAGCCCACATTCCCCGACCGCGCACACCATCGATCACACTCACCCGCACGAGTGACCACACCGCGCAAGCACCAGCCATCGGACCCCAACCCGTCACCACCACCCGCTAGCAACATCATGGACGACCACGCCGCATCACCCTGACGGCGATGAGGCTCCCCCGCCCCGCTCACGCGGGAACAGGCATTCACCCCTGCCTTGAACGGACCAGGCACCCTGCCCAGAAAGCAAGGTGGGCGGCCTTCACGCGTGGCACTTCCAGGCGGGCATCGCCCAGCAGCTGGTACTGCCGTCGACGGCACTGCTGGTGATCTGCTGCACGTTCCTGGGTGACTGGGCGGTGTTCGCGGCGGGAGTGGTGTGCGCGCTGTCGGTGGTGACGGGAGAGACCCTGGCCACGCGTCCGGCGAGGGGCCGGCCGGGCTGACAGCGCCGACCCGTTGATCACACCCGCCCCGCGGGTCGCACCCGGCCGGTCCCCGCTGCACAACACTGGGCGCCATGACAGTTGACGCTCTGGTGGACGCTCTGACGGATGTCTCCGGCCTGCGGGTGGGGCACGCGACACGTACCGGCGACGGTTGGCTCACCGGCACCACGGTGGTGCTCGCCCCGGAGGGCGGGGCCGTGGCCGCCGTGGACGTGCGGGGCGGTGGTCCCGGCACCAAGGAGACGGACGCGCTCGACCCGCGCAACGTGGTGCGGAAGGTCGAGGCGGTGGTACTGACCGGCGGCAGCGCGTACGGGCTCGACGCCGCGTCGGGGGTGATGGCCTGGCTGGAGGAGCAGGAGCGCGGGATCCGTGTCGGGGCGGACCCGGGGCACGTCGTGCCGGTGGTGCCGGCCGCCTGTGTCTTCGATCTGGGGCGGGGCGGAGATTTCCGGGCTCGGCCCGACGCGGCCACGGGACGTGCGGCGGTCGAGGCGGCCGCGGCGAGCGAACCGGGCGCACCGGTGCCTCAAGGGTGTGTGGGCGCCGGTACGGGGGCGGTGGTCGGGGTGATGAAGGGGGGCGTCGGCAGCGCGAGCACCGTGCTCGGCTCGGGGATCACGGTGGCGGCGCTGGTGGTGGCCAACGCGGCGGGGTCGGTGCTGGATCCGGAGACGGGGGTGCTGTACGGGGAGTTGTTCGAGGGGCGTGTGGAGTACCCGGAGGCGAAGGTCCACGAGGCCGCGCGGCGGCGTCTCGCCGAGTCCGCGGCGAGGAGCGCTCCGCCGCCGCTCAACACCACGCTCGCTGTGGTCGCCACGGACGCGGACCTGTCGAAGGCGCAGGCGCAGAAGCTGGCCGGTACGGCACACGACGGCATCGCTCGCGCGGTGCGGCCGGTGCACCTCCTCAACGACGGGGACACGGTGTTCGCCCTGGCGACGGGAGACCGCGCCCTGGACGCCGCGAACCCGCTCGCGCTGAACGAGATCCTGGCGGCGGGCGCGGACATGGTGACCCGTGCGATCGTCCGGGCCGTGCGGGCCGCGGAGCCGGTCGACGGTCCGGGCGGGGCGTGGCCGTCGTACGGGGAGCTGTACGGGAGCCGCTGAACCGGCGGACGTGTACAGCCACTTCACAGCGCTGCGGGACATTGTCCCGGCCCTGTAACGGTGATGTCGTTCATGGCGGTCGGACGGAACCCGACCGGCCGCCCGGCCCCTCTTCCCTCACGACTGGAGCGGATCACGCACATCACACCAACTGGGGGAAGCCCGTGACATCGCTGGACATTGCAGCGCGGCGTGCACTGGGGGCCTGTGCCGCCCTGATGGTCGGCGCACTGACGCTCACCGCCTGCGGTGGCAGCGCCAACGCCGAGGACGACGGCAAGGGCGGCGAGGACTCCAAGACGTCCGTCGCCAAGATCGCCATCTCGGCGAAGGACGGTTCGACCGGCGCCTCCATCAACACGACCGGCGTGAAGGTCAGCGACGGGAAGCTGGCCGAGGTGAAGATGACGGTGTCGGGCAGCGGCCAGGTCGTGCCGGGCTCGGTGTCGGCCGACGGCAGGACCTGGAAGCCGAAGGAGCAGCTGGAGCGCGGGACCAAGTACCGGATATCGGCGACTGCGAAGGACTCCGAGGGCCGTACGGCCGCGGCCAACTCGATCTTCACCACGGTGACGTCCTCGAACAGCTTCATCGGGACGTACACCCCGGACAACGGCGCCACGGTGGGTGTGGGCATGCCGGTGTCGTTCACCTTCGACAAGGCCATCACCAACCAGAAGGACGTGCGGTCGCACATCACGGTCACCTCCAGCAGTGGGCAGAAGGTGGTCGGGCACTGGTTCAACTCGCAGCGGCTCGACTTCCGGCCCGAGGAGTACTGGAAGGCCGGCTCCAAGGTCACGATGAAGATCGACCTGGACGGCGTCGAGGGCACGAACGGCGTCTTCGGCGTGCAGAAGAAGACGGTCACCTTCACCGTCGGCCGCTCGCAGGTCTCCACGGTCGACGCCAACACGCAGACCATGACGGTCGTCCGGGACGGGAAGACCATCAAGACGGTCCCGATCTCGGCGGGCAGCCCGGAGCACACCACGTACAACGGGCAGATGGTGATCTCCGAGAAGTTCGTGCAGACCCGGATGAACAGCCGGACGGTCGGGCTGGGCGGTGAGTACGACATCCCGGACGTGCCGCACGCGATGCGTCTGACGACGTCCGGCACCTTCATCCACGGCAACTACTGGTACAACAAGGGCAATCCGCCCTTCGGCCGCGAGGGCACCAGCCACGGCTGCGTCGGCCTGGCCGATGTCCAGGGCGCAGGCGGCAGCACGTCCGCCAAGTGGTTCTACGACAACTCGCTCATCGGGGACGTGGTGATCGTCAAGAACTCCCCCGACAAGACGGTGGCTCCGGACAACGGGCTCAACGGCTGGAACATGGCGTGGAGCCAGTGGGCCGCGGACAGCGCCTCCTGACGGACTGAACGACCCTCCCAGCAAGGGTTTTTGACGGACAGAACGGGCCGCGCGGGAACTTTTCGCGCGGCCCGTGCGTTTTCCTGGACGTACGTTTTCTCGGTTCCCGGACATGATGTCCGACCGAGGGGCTACGGTATGCACCCACAAGGTGACATGCAGCAACGCCGGGAGAAACCTTGAGCGTTCCGTACGAGACGGCAGCGTACGAACCCCACGACTCGCCCGAGTCTCCGGAGGAGCACCTCGCGCGACTCCTCGGCCGCGCCCTGAACTCCTTCGAGTTGCCCGACGAGACGATAAGGCGGCTCGACTGCGCGCTGGCGCACGACGGTTCGCTGCACTCCGCGCACCACAGCGAGGGCCTGCACCGGGAGACCTACCGGCACACCTGGCTCCTCGCCGACGGCTCGGCGCTCACCCTCTGGGAGCTCGTCCACAACACCGCACCGGGCAGCGAACCGCAGCACGAGGTGTACGTCGACGAGGAGGAACTGCGCGCCGCCACGGGCCGTCTGCCGCTGCCGCCGGACACCCCGGACTTCGAGCTGCCGGTGACGGTGCAGCTGTCCCCCGTCCCTACTCCCCGGCACGCCTATGCCGGGGAGGACTCGGCGGATCACGCACGCCGTTTACTGCGCCGCGCGGAGAACCCGGACCGGCCGGGCGCGGACACGGCGGCCCTGCTGGCCACGGCGTCCGGCCACCAGATCACCCAGGCCTTCGGCCGCCCGTGCCGCGCGGGCCGGGCAGGGCTGGGCTTCTCGCTCTACGAGCACGCCTTCCTGCTGCGCGACGGCGCGGAGGTCTCCCTCTGGGAGGTGGAGCACACGGCGACGCCGGACGGGCGGCACATGTGCGAGGTGTACGCCAGCGAGGACGCGGCACGCGAGGCGATGGAGCGCCGGGCGGCGCAGCTGTCCTAGATGCCTCTGCCGCGCAGCTGACGCACCAGCTCGGCGAAGGCGTCTCTCTCCCCCGGTGTCAGCTCCACGGACTCCGAGCGAGGCCCCGTCTGCCGCTGTTGCGGGAGGGCGGGGAGGGAGTGGCCTTCGGGCCACCGGGAGACGTGATCGGGCATGTGCCCCAGTAGACACCACGGCCCGGGACTTGAGTCCCGGGCCGTGATTTTCGTGATCTATCTCGCAGGTGGCGTGAACAGGTCACACGCCCCGAAAGGGACGTCCCGCAGTGGCCCTCAGGCCGCTACCGGCTGCTTGCTGTCCGCCGCGGGGGCGGCGGTGCCCTCGCCGGCTGCCGTGGCGGCGCCCGGGGCCTGCTTGCGCATGCCCTTCAGGACGACCACCAGGGCCGTCGTGACGCAGACGCCCGCGGCGATGGCGACCAGGTAGAGCAGCGGGTTGCCGATCAGCGGGACCACGAAGATGCCGCCGTGCGGGGCACGCAGGGTGGCGCCGAAGGCCATGGACAGGGAGCCGGTGATCGCGCCGCCCGCCATGGAGGCCGGGATGACGCGCAGCGGGTCGGCCGCGGCGAACGGGATCGCGCCCTCGGAGATGAAGGAGGCGCCGAGCACCCAGGCGGCCTTGCCGTTCTCCCGCTCGGTCTGGTTGAAGAGCTTGCCGCGCACGGTCGTGGCCAGGGCCATGGCCAGCGGCGGCACCATGCCGGCCGCCATGACCGCCGCCATGATCTTCATCGCCGAGTCGCTGGGGTTGGAGACGGCGATACCGGCGGTGGCGAAGGTGTAGGCGACCTTGTTGACGGGTCCGCCGAGGTCGAAGCACATCATCAGGCCGAGGAGTGCGCCGAGCAGGATGGCGTTGCTGCCGGACAGGCCGTTCAGCCAGTCGGTCATGCCCTTCTGCGCCTCGGCGATGGGCTTGCCGATGACGACGAACATCAGGAACCCGACGATCGCCGAGGAGATCAGCGGGATCACCACCACCGGCATGATGCCGCGCAGTGCCGCCGGGATGTTGACCTTCTGGATGGCGATCACCACGCCACCGGCGATGAGACCGGCCGCCAGACCGCCGAGGAAGCCGGCGTTGATGGTGAGCGCGATCGAGCCGCCGACGAAGCCGGGGACGAGACCGGGCCGGTCGGCCATGCCGTAGGCGATGTAGCCGGCGAGGACCGGGACGAGGAAGCCGAAGGCGACGCCGCCGATCTGGAAGAGCAGGGCCGCCCAGCTGTCGGCCTGTGTCCAGAGGAAGTGGTCCATCACCGACGGGGCCTTGTCGACCTTGTAGCCGCCGATGGCGAAGCCCAGGGCGATCAGCAGACCGCCCGCCGCGACGAACGGCACCATGTAACTGACGCCGGACATCAGCCACTTGCGCAGCTTGGTGCCGTAGCCCTCGCCGGATTCGCCGGTGCGCTCGACGGGCGTGGCGCCCGGGGAGCCGGAGGTGACCTCGCCTCGGGCGGCCTTCTCGCGGACCTCGGTGATGAGTTCGGCGGGGCGGTTGATGCCCGCCTTCACACCGACGTCGACGGTCGGCTTGCCGAGGAACCGCTCCTTCTCCCGTACGGGCACGTCGTGGGCGAAGATCACGGCGTCCGCCGCCGCGATGACCTCCGGGTCGAGGCGGGTGAAGCCGGCCGAGCCCTGGGTCTCGACGGTGACCTCGACGCCCGCCTCACGGCCGGCGTTCTCCAGCGACTCGGCCGCCATGTAGGTGTGGGCGATGCCGGTGGGACAGGAGGTGACGGCGACGATCCGGAACGGGCGCTCCTCGGGAGCTTCGGCGCCGTCGTCGGTGACCGTGGCGGCGGCGGGAGAGGCCGCTCCCGCCGACGCCACGGTGTCTTCGGAACCCGTCTCCACGGGGGTCTCGGCCTCTTCGGGCTCGTCGCCGCGGATCAGGGCCGCCGCGGCCGCCGTGTCGCCCACCGAGCGCAGGGCGTCGGTGAATTCGCTGTTCATCAGCTGCCGGGCCAGCGACGACAGGATCGTCAGGTGGGCGTCGTCGGCACCGGCCGGCGCGGCGATCAGGAAGATCAGGTCGGCGGGGCCGTCGGCCGCACCGAAGTCGATGCCGTCCGCGCTGCGCCCGAAGGCGAGCGTCGGCTCGGTGACGTGCTCGCTCCGGCAGTGCGGGATGCCGATGCCGCCGTCGAGGCCGGTCGGCATCTGGGCCTCGCGGGCGGCCACGTCGGCGAGGAAGCCGTCCAGGTCGGTCACCCGGCCCAGGGCCACCATGCGCTCGGCGAGGGCGCGCGCCGCCGCTTCCTTGGTGTCGGCGGACAGGTCGAGATCGACCAGGTCCGCGGTGATCATGTCGCTCATCGCGGGCTCCTTAGCTCGCGTATCGCCCGGTCAGTGGGGTGGGCGGGGAGGGGGACGGGGGTGGGGTGGGGGGTGACGGGGGCGGAGGCGGGGAGTAACGGGGTGGCTCGCCGCTCGCGGTCGGGTACGTCCTGCTCGAGGTGGGTCATGACACCGGCTCCTTCAGTACCCGGTCGGCCGGGATGTCGGCCGTGACCGTGACCGCCGCCGGATCGAGATCGCCCGGCTCCGGCATGACGCTGCCGGGCAGCTGGACGGCGGCGGCACCGTGCGCGACCGCGGAGGCGAGGGCTTCGGGGCCGCTGCCGCCGGCGATCAGGAATCCGGCGAGGGAGGAGTCACCGGCGCCCACGTTGCTGCGGACGGCTTCGACTCGGGCGCTGCCGAACCAGGCACCCTCGTCGGACACCAGCAGCTGCCCGTCCGCGCCGAGGCTCGCGAGCACGGCCCGGGCACCCATCTCGCGCAGTTCCTCGGCGGCCTTCACGGCGTCGCCGACGGTGGTGAGGGGCCGGCCGACGGCTCCCGCGAGTTCCTCGGCGTTCGGCTTGACCACGTCGGGCCGCTCGCGCAGGGCCTGGAGGAGGGCGGGCCCGGAGGTGTCCAGGGCGATCCGCGTCCCGGCGGCGTGCGCGCGGGCGACCAGGTCGGCGTACCAGGAGGGGGCGAGGCCGCGCGGGAGGCTGCCGCAGCAGGCGATCCAGGCGGCGTCGCGGGACTGCTGCCGTACGGTCTCCAGGAGGAGTTCGCGTTCGGCCTCGGACAGTTCCGGGCCCGGCGCGTTGATCTTCGTCAGGACGCCGTCGGACTCGGCGAGGGCGATGTTGGAGCGGGTGGCCCCGGCGACCGGGACCGGGGCGACCTCGATGCCCTGCGCGTCGAGCAGGTCGGCGACGAGCGCGCCGGGGGCGCCGCCCAGGGGCAGGACCGCCACGGTGCGCTGCCCGGCCGCCGCGACCGCGCGCGAGACGTTCACGCCCTTGCCGCCCGGGTCCATCCGCTCGCCGGTGGCGCGGATGACCTCGCCGCGGTCGAGGGACGGCACCTCGTAGGTCCGGTCCAGGGACGGGTTGGGGGTGACGGTGAGGATCATGCGCGCACTACTTCCGTGCCGCCGCGCTCGATGGCGACGGTGTCTTCGGGGCTCAGCCCGCTGTCGGTGATCAGCAGGTCCACATCGCTCAGGTCGCCGAAGCGGGCGAAGTGCTCCTGGCCGTGCTTGGAGGAGTCGGCGAGCAGCACCACGCGGCGGGCGGCGGCCAGGGCCGCGCGCTTCACGGCGGCCTCGGCGAGGTCGGGGGTGGTCAGGCCGTGTTCGGCGGAGAAGCCGTTGGCGGCCACGAACAGCACGTCGGCGCGGATCTCGCCGTACGCGCGCAGCGCCCAGGCGTCCACGGCGGCGCGCGTACGGTGCCGTACGCGCCCTCCGATGAGGTGGAGCTGGATGCCGGGGTGGTCGGCGAGCCGGGCCGCGATGGGCAGGCTGTGCGTGACGACGGTGAGGGAGGCCTCCAGGGGGAGGGCCGCGGCCATCCTGGCCACCGTCGTACCGGCGTCGAGGATCATCGTGCCCTCGCCGGGCAGCTCCGCGAGGGCCGCCTTGGCGATGCGGTCCTTCTCGTCGGCGGCCGTCGTCTCGCGCTCGGCGATGTCCGGCTCGAAGTCGAGGCGGCCGACGGGGATGGCGCCGCCGTGCACCCGGCGGACCAGGCCGGCGCGGTCGAGGGCCTTCAGGTCCCGGCGGATCGTCTCCGCCGTGACCTCGAACTCCTCGGCCAGCGACACGACATCCACTCGGCCGCCGTCACGGGCGAGCCGGAGGATCTCCTGCTGCCGTTCCGGTGCGTACATGTCTGTTCGCCTCCGCCTCGTGCCCGAACGTGTGGTTTCAGCGGGAGGCTACGCCGAGATTTCCGCGAAGTAAACAGGTTCGGACCCAATCGGGCATGATCAGAAATGGAAACGGGCCCGGCACCTCGTGGTGCCGGGCCCGTCCCCCGCTCTCAGACCAGCGCCGGCTCCTGCTCTTCGGCCACCGCCTGCTCCCCCTCGACGTGCTGCGCGGGCCGCTTCGGCAGGGCGAACATCAGCAGGAAGATGACACCCAGCACCCCGGCCACCCAGCCCAGCGCGTTGTGGAAGGCGTCCGCGAAGGCCGGGCCCACCTGGTCCGGGCGCAGACGGTCGCCGATCGTGCCGAAGAAGACCACCGAGACCAGCCCGAGCCCGAGCGCGTTGCCCATCTGCTGCACCGTGTTGATCAGGCCGGATGCCGAGCCGGAGTGCTCGCGCGGCACCTCGGAGAGGATCGCGTCGGTCAGCGGCGCGACGATCAGGCCCATGCCGACGCCCATCACCACGAGGGGCAGCGCCATCTGCCAGGGCGCGATGTCCAGGCCGTAGTGCCCGGACTCCCAGACGTAGAGCAGCACTCCGGCCGCCATCACCAGCGCGCCCGCCTGGAGCACCTTGCGCCCGAAGCGCGGCACCAGCATCTGCACGGACATCCCCGCGGCGGCCGACACGGCAATCGAGAACGGCACCCCGGTCAGCCCGGCCTTCAGCGGGCTCCACCCCAGACCGACCTGCATGTACAGCGTCCACACCAGGAAGAACACGCCCAGCGCGACCCCGAAGACGGTCTGGACGGCGATCCCGGCGGCGAAGCTCTTGACCCGGAACAGCGACAGCTCGACCAGCGGGGAGCCGTCCCGTACCGCCTTCCGCTTCTCGTACGCCACCAGCACCGCGAGGACGACCAGCGACCCGGCCATCGAGACGTACCCCCACAGCGGCCAGCCCAGCTCACGCCCGCGGGTGAGCGGGTAGATCAGCATCAGCAGGCCCAGCGTCACGAGCGCGACGCCCACGAGGTCCAGCTTCAGGGCACGAGGTGCCTTGGACTCCCCGATGAAGCGGCTGCCGAGGATCAGGCCCGCGACACCCACGGGCAGGTTGATCAGGAAGATCGACCGCCATCCCCAGCCGAACAGGTCCCACTCGGTCAGCAGCGCGCCGAGCAGCGGGCCGGACACGGCTCCGAGGCCGACGACCGCGCCGAACAGCCCGAACACCTTGCCCCGTTCGTGCGCCGGGAAGGTCGCGTGCACGATCGACAGCACCTGCGGCACCATCAGCGCCGCCATGCCGCCCTGCAGGATCCGCGACGCGACCAGCATCTCGGGGTTCACCGCCAGGCCGCACAGCGCGGAGGCGACGGTGAAGCCGCCGATGCCGATCAGGAAGATCCGCTTGCGACCGTGGATGTCACCGAGCCGGCCGCCGGTGATCAGCCCGGCGGCGAAGGCCAGGGCGTATCCGGCGGTGATCCACTGGATCTGGCTGAAGGAGGCGCCCGCCTCCCGCTGGATCGACGGGATGGCGATGTTGACGATCGTCACGTCGACGAGGTCCATGAAGGCCGCGGTCATCACGATCGCGAGGGCGAACCGGCGGCGGCGGTCGGTGCCGTCCCCGCCTGTGCTGAGAGGGGTCTCGGTGGAGGTCATGCTTCGAAGCTACTGGCCCATTAGGTCAGATCGTGTCCTAGTGGTGCGGCATCCTCATCGGTATGACGACGGACACACCCGCCCGGCTGCTGACGCTCCTCTCCCTCCTCCAGACGCCCCGCGAATGGCCTGGCGGCGAGCTCGCCGACCGGCTCGGCGTCTCCCGCCGCACGGTCCGGAGGGACATCGACCGGCTGCGCGAACTGGGCTATCCCGTGCAGGCCAGCAAGGGCGCCGACGGCGGCTACCGGCTGGTCGCCGGCAAGGCCATGCCGCCGCTGGTGCTGGACGACGATGAGGCCGTGGCCATCGCGGTCGGACTGCGCGCCGGGGCGGGGCACGCGGTGGAGGGCCTGGACGAGGCGTCGGTCCGGGCGCTGGCCAAGCTGGAGCAGGTGCTGCCCGGCCGGCTGCGCCACCGCGTGACCACCCTCCAGGCCGCGACCACACCGCTGACCAGCGGCGACGGGCCGAGCATCGCACCCGAGACGCTGACCGTGATGGCCTCGACGGTGGCCGGGCACGAGCGGCTGCGGTTCGCCTACCGGGCCGCGGACGGCACCGAGTCCCGCCGTCTGACGGAGCCGCACCGGCTGGTGTCGACGGGCCGCCGCTGGTACCTGGTGGCGTACGACATCGACCGGGACGACTGGCGTACGTTCCGCGTCGACCGGGTGAGCGAGCCGTTCGCCACCGGGGCGCGGTTCGCGCCGCGCGAGCTGCCGACGGGAAGCGCGGCGGAGTACCTCCGGCGGTCGATGCAACGGCACCAGGACTCCTACGACTTCGAGGTCACGTTCGCCGCACCGGCCGAGTTCGTCGCCGCCCGGCTGCCCAAGTGGCTCGGTACGCCGGAGTCGCTGGAAGGGCTGGAGGGCAGCCGCTGCCGGCTGCACGCGACCACGGCGGACTCGGTGCAGCACGTGGCGTTCCGGCTGGCCATGCTGGAGTGCGACTTCGTGGTGCATCAGCCGGAGGAACTCATGGCTGCTGTACAGGAGTTGGGGGCGCGCTTGAGCAGGGCGGCGGCGGGCGGGGGATGAGTCGTCGCCTCACGGCCTCATGAGCCGTGGCCTCACGCCCCCCCACGGGAAGTCCTTGAGCGCCGCGAGGTTCCGCCACGCCAGCCCCACGGGACCGCCCGGGCCCTCCACCGGTCCGTCACCCTCGGCCCAGCCCTCAAGGGCGGCGCGCACGGCGGCACTTGCGACGGCGGCGGTGAAGCGCAGGTCGGGGGCGGCGGCAACGTTGTCGCCACCGTCCGTCACGACGGGATCCCCTGCCGCACCGGCACGTGTCACCCGCTCCGTCAGCACCTCCCCCAGCATCCGCTCCGAGTCCTGACAGACCTCCGCCCACACCCTGCGCAGGGACGGGTTCGCCTCGGCAAGACGCAGCAGCGTGCGGATCCACTCCCACGAGGACGCGGAGACACCGGCGCCCGGGGTGAGGGTGTGCCGGACCCCGCGCTCCAGGGCCTGGAGCACGCTCGCGTCGGCGGGGGCGGCGCGCACCGCCTCCACCCAGCGCTGGGCGCCGACCGCGTAGAGCGGGGCGACGGCCTCCTCCTTGGTGGCGAAGTACCGGTAGAAGGTGCGCGGGGCGATGCCCGCGGCCTGGGCGATGTCCTCGGCGCGGGTGGCGCGCAGGCCGTGCCGTACGAAGAGGCCGGCCGCCGCCCGGGCGATCTCCATCCGCGTCTCGGCCTTCCGTCGCTCGGTCAGCGAGGCCTGAGGCGGGGTCTGGGTGGTGCTGCTGCTCGGGGTGGTGCTGCTCACGCCCGGCAGGTTATGCCCATGTGACACAATCTGCCATCCGGCGGGCCACCCCGTGGTTCAGGTACGGGGTGCCCCGCCCTTCAGCACCCCGCCGGTGGAGGAGCGGCCCGCGTACATGAGAGCCGGGCCCCGGCGCCCGGGGGGAGGGGCGCCGAAGCCCGGCCTTGGGAGAGTCCCGGCGCCGGGGGGAGTGCGACGGGACTTGGTCTCGGGGGCCATGGGGAGTGACCCCGGGCCCGAACTGGTGGGCCCGGAATGCTTGTTCCCTGAGCCCTGCGGGTTGAAGCGGCTTTACATCGCCATGTTTGCGCGGTCTTTCGCCACCCGGCGTACGCGGTGTCACGCAGCCGCGTCGAAACCGGTGCTGCGCGCCAGCTTCTTCAGCTCCAGCAGCGCGTGCTTCTCGATCTGCCGGATGCGTTCGCGGGTCAGGCCGTGCTCCTTGCCCACCTCGGTGAGGGTGCGCTCGCGGCCGTCCTCGATGCCGTAGCGCATCTTGATGATGGAGGCCGTGCGCTGGTCGAGGCGGCCGATGAGGTCGTCGAGCTCCTCGCTTCGCAGCAGCGTGAGCACCGACTGCTCGGGCGACACCGCCGAGGTGTCCTCCAGGAGGTCGCCGAACTGGGTCTCGCCCTCGTCGTCCACCGACATGTTCAGCGAGACCGGGTCGCGGGCCCAGTCGAGCACGTCGGTGACGCGCTCCGGCGTCGAGCCGAGCTCGGCTGCGATCTCCGTGGGCTCCGGCTCACGCCCGTGCTCACGGTTGAACTCGCGCTGCACCCTGCGGATCCGGCCGAGCTCCTCCACGAGGTGGACGGGCAGGCGGATCGTACGGGACTGGTCGGCTATCGAGCGGGTGATGGCCTGGCGGATCCACCACGTCGCGTACGTGGAGAACTTGAAGCCCTTGCGGTAGTCGAACTTCTCGACGGCGCGCACCAGGCCCGCGTTGCCCTCCTGGATCAGGTCCAGCAGCGGCAGGCCGCTGCGGGGGTAGCGGCGGGCGACCGCGACGACCAGGCGCAGGTTGGAGCGGATGAAGATGTCCTTGGCCCGCTCCGCGTCGGCGACCAGGGACTCGAGCTCCTCGCGGGTGGCTTCCGCCTTCGTCTCCTCTAGCCCGTCGAGGACCTGCTTCGCGAACACGCCCGCCTCGATGACCTGGGACAGCTCCACTTCCCTGGCGGCGTCGAGCAGCGGTGTGCGAGCGATCTCGTCGAGGTACATGCCGACCAGGTCGCGGTCGGCGATCTCGCCGCCATGGGCGCGAACACTGCTTGCCGCGTGGGCCGTCTCGCCGGTGGCGGACTGACGACGGGCGACGGCACGGGTTGCCATGCGTGCTCCCTTGCGTGGTGAGGTCAGCGGGTGGTCCTTCGGACGCTGGACTCCGTCTCCGGGACTCTCCGGACTCTCCTCGGGTGCCCTGCATCCGATGGAAACAACGACTGGAATCAGGACAGAATTCCCAACCGACCCCTCAATTTTTCTGATCATGCAGTACCCTGTCCGGCCACACAGGGAGGTCGAATGTCGACGGAGCGTACGAAAGTGCAGGTCAGGCCAGGAGTCGAGGATGACCTCGTGAGCCTCACAGCCCTCTACAACCACTACATTCGTGAGACGGCGTTCACATTCGACACCGAAATCTTCACTCCGGAAGAGCGCCGCCCTTGGCTGCTCTCCCACCCTGAAGACGGCCCGCACCGCCTGATGGTTGCCGTGACCCCTGACTCACAGGAGATTCTGGGGTACGCCACGTCCAGCCCTTTCCGCGCGAAGCCCGCCTATGCCACCTCCGTGGAGACGACGGTGTACGTCGCCCCGGGCGCCGGCCGCCGTGGTGTCGGCTCGCTCCTCTACGAGGCGCTCTTCGAGGCCTTGTCCGGCGAGGACCTGCATCGCGCCTACGCGGGCATCGCGCTGCCGAACGAGGCGTCCGCCCGGCTGCACGAGCGCTTCGGCTTCCGGCACGTGGGCACGTACCGGGAGGTCGGCCACAAGTTCGGCCGCTACTGGGACGTCGCCTGGTACGAGAAGGCCCTGCCGTGAGGGGATGAGGCCGGGCGCGATGGTCGGTGGCAGGGCGATGAGGCCGGGCGGGGCGGTCAGCCGTAGGGCGACGAGGCCGGCGGGGCGGTCAGCCGAACTGCACCGACCGCTTCGCCAGCCCCATCCAGAACCCGTCGATCACGGACTTCTGCGCGTCCAGCTCACCGGTCGCGTCGGCCGCGCCCATGGTCACGAACAGCGGTGCGAAGTGCTCGGTGCGCGGATGGGCGAGCTGCCCGGCCGGCGACTTGCGGGTGAAGTCGAGCAGCGCGTCCACGTCACGCGCCTCCAGCGCCCGCCGGCCCCAGTCGTCGAACTCGGACGACCAGGCGGGGACGCCGCCCTGCCGGAGCGCGGCCAGGTTGTGGGTGAAGAAGCCGGAGCCGACGATCAGCACGCCCTCGTCGCGCAGGGGGGCGAGCTTGCGGCCGATCTCCATGAGCCGGACCGGGTCGAGCGTCGGCATGGAGGCCTGGAGGACCGGGATGTCGGCCTCCGGGTACATCTCGACCAGCGGGACGTACGCCCCGTGGTCGAGGCCTCGGTCGGGGACGTCCTGGACGGGTATGCCGGGGGCGCGCAGCAGCTTCCGTACCGACTCGGCGAGCTCCGGTGCGCCGGGCGCGCCGTAGGTCACCCGGTAGTAGTGCTCCGGGAAGCCCCAGAAGTCGTAGACGAGCGGGACGGTCTCGGTGGCGCCGAGGGCGAGCGGGGCCTCCTCCCAGTGGGCGGAGACCATCAGGACCGCCTTGGGGCGCGGCAGGCCGGCCGACCAGGCGGCCAGTTCGCCGGGCCAGACCGGGTCGTCCGCCAGCGGCGGAGCGCCGTGACTGAGGTACAGAGCGGGCATGCGCTCCTGGGTGGCGGCGGACATGCTGCGGCTCCTTCCAAAACATGGTTCCCTAACAAAACTGTACGGGCCATTTGTTTAAAGTTCAAGGAGGCTCCGCGTAGAGTGGAAGACATGAAGGCACCCGCACCCGCACCGACTCAGGGCAGCACCGAGGAAGCCCAAGAGCCGCGCTGGCTCACCGACGAGGAGCAGCGCGTCTGGCGCTCGTTCATGGAGGGCGTCACCCTCCTCGACGACCATCTCGACCGTCAGCTCCAGCGCGACGCGGGCATGCCGCACGTCTACTACGGCCTTCTGGTCAAGCTGGCGGAGGCGCCGCGGCGGCGGCTGCGGATGACGGAACTCGCCATGCTGGCGAAGATCACCCGCTCCCGTCTCTCGCACGCCATCGCGCGTCTGGAGAAGAACGGCTGGGTGCGCCGCGAGGACTGCCCCGACGACAAACGGGGCCAGTTCGCGGTGCTGACCGAAGAGGGCTACGAGGTGCTGCGGCAGACCGCGCCGGGCCATGTGGACGCCGTACGGCAGGCGGTCTTCGACCGGCTCGACCCGGAACAGCAGAAGTCCCTCGGCGAGATCATGCGGATCATCGCCGAGGGACTTCAGCCGACCGAAGCGGGTGCGGACCTGCCCTGGCTCCGCTGACGCGGGAGCCGGGCAGGCCCTGGATTCCGTAGGTACGGGGCGTCCCCTTCCCCGTGCCTACGGATGGCCCTGAGTGGGTTTTCCGGTTTCCCGGTAGGCCGTCAGTGGGCGACGACCGGGACCTGCACCTCGTCCGCCACGTCCGTGTCCGAGCCGGAGCCGGTCACCGTGGTGCTGCCGGGCTTGCCGGCGTTGACGAAGGTCAGGGCGATACCGGCGGCCACGACGAGGATGCCGACGGCGAACCAGATGGCGCTGGTGTAGCCCTGCACCATGCCTTCCAGCTGGACCAGTTGCTGCTGGGACCGGCTGGTGGCCCCGGCGATGTGGTCGGCGACGTACGCCGTGGTCGCCGAGGCGGCGATGGTGTTCAGCAGGGCCGTGCCGATCGCGCCGCCCACCTGCTGCGAGGTGTTGACCATCGCGGAGGCGACACCGGCGTCCCGCGGCTCGACGCCCTGGGTGGCCAGGGACATGGCCGGCATGAACGCCGTACCCATGCCGAGGCCGAGCAGCAGCATCGCCGGCAGCAGCAGGGCCGCGTACGAGGAGCCGATCTCCAGCTGCGTCAGCAGCAGCATGCCGAGCGCGGCGACCAGGAAGCCGGGGCCCATCAGCAGGCGCGGCGCGACCCGGGTCATCAGACGGGTGCCGATCTGGGTGGAGCCCGTGATCATGCCCGCGATCATCGGCAGGAAGGCGAAGCCGGTCTTGACCGGGGAGTAGCCCTTCACGATCTGCAGGTAGTAGGTCAGGAAGAGGAACAGGCCGAACATCGCGATGATCGCGAGACCGAGGGAGAGGTAGATCCCGCCGCGGTTGCGTTCGGTGACCACGCGCAGCGGCAGCAGCGGGGCCTTGACCCTCGACTCGACGGCCACGAAGGACAAAAGCAGCACGGCCGAGGCGACGAACATGCCGACGGTCACGGAGTCGCTCCAGCCGTCGGACTCGGCGCGGGTGAAGCCGTAGACGAGGGCGACCAGGCCGAGCGTGGACAGGATGACGCCGGGGATGTCGAGCGGGGAGCGGTTGCGGCCGCCCTCCGGCTCACGGATGACGAAGTAGGCGCCGGCCGCGGCGACGATGGCGAACGGGATGTTCACGAAGAACGTCCAGCGCCAGTCCAGGTACTCGGTGAGGAAGCCGCCGAGGATCAGGCCGACGGCGCCGCCGCCACCGGCGATCGCACCGTAGATGCCGAACGCCTTGGCGCGCTCCTTGGCGTCGGTGAACATCACCGCGAGCAGGGAGAGCGCGGCGGGAGCGAGCAGGGCACCGAAGACGCCCTGGAGGGCGCGGGCGCCGAACATCATCGCCTCGTTGGTGGCCGCACCGCCGAGCGCGGAGGCCGCGGCGAAGCCGCCGAGCCCGACCACGAAGGCCTTCTTACGGCCCCACAGGTCGGCTATCCGGCCGCCGAACAGGAGCAGACCGCCGAAGGCGAGGGCGTAGGCCGTGACGACCCACTGCCGGTTGCCGTCGGAGATGCCCAGGTCCTGCTGGGCGGAGGGCAGGGCGATGTTCACGATGGTGGCGTCCAGGACGACCATCAGCTGGGCGAGCGCGATGAAGACCAGCGCTTTCCAGCGGCCCGGATCCGGTTCGGCCGGGGCGTTGAGGGCCTTTGAGGCTGTTTGAGACATGGAGGTACCCACTTCGGGACTTCGTGACGGAAAAAGGTGACGAAAAGTGACGGCTCGTCCTCGGGACGACCGCAGGGACTGTCGTTCAGCTTTCAGACCGGTGGGGCGGCCTGAACTCATCGGGCTGAACCGACCGGACGGAACCGATCGGGCTGGGCGGGTCGGTCAGGACTGGCGCAGGTCCTCCAGGGTCACTGCCGTGCCCGGCAGAACGGAGCGGGCGGGAGCCCGCAGCCCGTCCAGGAACAGCTGAAGATGGCGGTGGACGAAGCGGTCGGCACGGAAACAGTCCGTACCGGCCGGAGGCCGGCTGAGCTGGGCCACGGTGATCATGACGTCTCCGACGTCCACGTCGGAGCGGAGCTGCCCCGCCGCCCTGGCACGGTCCATGACCTCCGCGACCAGCTTCTCGACCCGCTCGCGCGCGGCCTCCAGGTCCGGGTGGTGCTTGTCGAACGTGCTGGAGACCATCGGGCACAGCGCGCTGATCCGCTCGTCGGCGGCGGCGTGCACGAAGCGCTCCAGCGCCTCGAACGCGTCACCGTTCTCGGCGAGCGCCTGCTCGGCCGCCGCGGCCGTACGGTCCATGACGGAGCAGACGACCTCGCGCACGAGCGCGTCGCGGTCCGGGAAGTTGCGGTACACCGTGGCGTTGCCGACGCCGGCCCGGCGGGCGATCTCGTCGAGCGGCACCTCGGGGCCGTGCTCGACGAACATCTCCCGGGCGGCGGTGACGATCCGCTCCCGGTTGCGCAGGGCGTCGGCGCGGGGCCGGGGCACCTTGCGCTGTACGGGGGTGGCGGTCTGCACGGCGTACTCCTGGTGTTGAGGTGCGGTCTGAGGTGGGTGGTGAGGCGATCCGGGGAGAGGCTCCCCGTTTCACTCGGACACATGACTAAACGGGGACTGGGTCCCCGGTATTTCCCGCGGACGGAGTTTTTTCTCTGTGACCTGGCTCACAGCTTCGGCGGGGCGCTACTGACCGGAAACCCACGATCGGTCCCATCCAGCGCGCGCGCCCCACCTCCCCCGCCGCAGGGTGATCGCAAGGGTGCAGCCGGAGACCGGAGGCTGCCGTGCCGCGGGAGGTGCCTTGCATGCAGCCGCAGCCGCAGCGACGCCGACCCGGCAGCGGCACGGGGCAGCGGCCCGGGTCAGGCGGCACGGGCCCGCCGGGCCTCGGGTCAGGCGGCACGGGCCCGCCCGGGCATCGGATACCTGGGCGGACACCTGGGCGGACACCTGGGCGGACGACTGGGCGGACACCTGGACGGATACCTGGACGCCGCCTGGCCGCCCTGGCCTGTGTGACGACGCTGACCTTCGCGGTCAGCACCTCCGCCGGCACGGGCCGCCTCGCCCCGGGCGCCTCGTCGGCCGGAGCGGGGCCGATCGCCCTGTCCCGTACCTCCGTGTACGGCCCCTGCATGATCCGCAGCGCCCGCGAGGTACAGATGTCCGAGGGCATCCCCACCTCCGAGGGCTACGCCCGCTCCACCGGCATCGTCCGCGCCCTCAACCTGATGATCGACTTCTCCGACGCACCCGGTGAGGGCGAGGCCCTGGACCGTTTCCGGGAGTTCTTCCCGCAGACCCGGCAGTGGTTCCGCACCAGTTCCTACGGCCGCCTCGACTACCGCCCCGAAACCCCGATCCCCGGGTGGCTGCGGATGCCGAAGTCCTTCCGCGAGTACGCCATAGAGCGCGGGGCCCCGTTCGACCCCGGCTACCGCGCCCTGGTCCGGGACATCGTGGCCGAGGCCGATCCGAGAGTGGACTTCCGCGCGTACGACCTGCTGAACATCCTGGTCACCCCGAACGCCGGCCCGTCCGCCCTCGACACGGTCCTGTCCGTCACCTTCGCCGGCAACCCCGAGGCCCCGACGGCCGACGGCATTCCCGTGGCCAACGCCTCCTTCGTCTACTCCCGCCAGGACGACGGCTCCGGCTCCTACGACCGCACCGGCTACCGCGTCCTCCCCCACGAGAACGGCCACATATTCGGCCTGCCCGACCTGTACACCGCGGAGGGCGGGGGCGCGGTCGGCCACTGGGACATCATGAGCGAGGACTGGGGCGCCAACAACGACTTCCTCGGCTGGCACAAGTGGAAGCTGGGCTGGCTCGACGCCGCTCAGGTGCACTGCGTGGCGACCTCCGGCACCACCGAGTACACCCTGACGCCGCTGGCCCGCGCGGGCGGCTCCAAACTGATCGTCGTCCCGCTGGACAGCCGCACCGCCTACGCCGTCGAACTGCGCACCCGCGCCGGCAACGACGAGGCCGTGTGCCGCCCGGGCGTCCTCGTCTACAAGGTCGACGCCGACGTGGACACGGGCATGGGCCCGGTCACGGTCCACGACTCCCGGCGCGACAGCGGCGGCTGCACGCGGGCGCCCAACGTCCACGCGGAACTCTCCGACGCTCCGTTCACGCCCGGGGAGACGTTCAGGGACGTACGGCGGCAGGTTGTGATCAAGGTGGTGAGGACGGAACCCGCGGAGGGCTACCGGGTGCGGGTGACGCGGAGGTAGCCGCGGGAGGGGCCGGCGAGGTGGGGGCAACCCTTCCACGGGCAAACCGCCCCACGTGCGGGGACCCGATTCCGGATTACGGTAGCCCTGCAGAGACCGCCGCACCGGAGAGCAGATGCCCGCGAAGCCCATGAACGACGCCCTCGAGACGGGAGGGCCCGCCGAGGCGACTCCCGCGGAGGCGGTCACCCCGCTGATACGCGGCATCGCGGTCCTCCGGGAACTGACCGAGGCGGACGGCACACTGAGCCTGAGCGCCCTGGAACGGGCCACCGGTCTCGCCCGCTCCACGGTCGACCGCATCACGGCCACGCTCTCCCGCATGGGCTACGTCCGTGTGGACGGCCGGGACGTACACCTGACCCCCCGCCTGATGGAACTGGGCAACGCCTACCTCTCCGCCCTGCGCCTGCCCGCCCTCCTCTCCGCCCGCGCTGACGCCCTCGCCGACGAACTGGACGAGTCGGTCTCCCTGGCGGTCGCCGACCGCGACGGCATCCGCTTCATCCACCAGGCGACCCGCCGCCGCGCGATGTCCCTCAGCTTCCGCATCGGCGACCTGCTCCCCGCCGAACGCACCGCCCCCGGCCCGCTGTTCGCGTCGGAGTGGACGGACACCGACTGGCAGCGCTGGCGCGACCGCAGGGCGTCGGACCCGAGGGACTTCTCCTTCCCGGCCGTACCGCCGCGCATGTACCGCCCGGACGAGAGGGAGAACGAGGACTTCGTACGCCGCACGGAAGAAGCGGCGGCGAACGGCTGGGCACTGGACGACCAGCTGATCGAACCGGGCCTGGTGGCGGTCTCGGTCCCGGTCCTTCAAGCCGGTGACGAGAAGGACCGGGCTGGGAGCCGGGTGGCCTGCGTGGCAAGCGTGGTCAGCCACACCAGCCGCCACACGGCCCACAACCTGCGCACCACCCTCCTGCCGAAACTCCGCTCGGCGGTGACGGAGATGGAACGCGACCTGCACAACACCCCTCCCCCGGAGCCCGGCGCACCCCCCGCGGACCTGGCGCTCTGGACGGGCGCGTCGAAGCAGGAACTGGGCCGCGAGTTCATCGAGTCCCTCGCCCGCGGCCTGACGGTCCTCACGGCCTTCGGCGCGGGCAGGCCGGAGCTGACGCTCACGGAGGTGGCCAAGGCGACGGGCCTGGCCAGGGCGACGGCCCGCCGCGCGCTGATCACGTACGAACACCTGGACCTGGTGACGAGGACCGACGACCGCACCTTCGCCCTCACCCCCCGCGTCCTCTCCCTGGGCTTCCCACCCCTCTCCCGCACGACCCTCCCGGAGATCGCCCAGCCCCACCTGTCGGACCTCACCTCCCGCATCCACGAGTCGACGTCCGTGGCGGTGCTGTCGGACTCGGGCAACGAGATCCAGTACACGGCGAGGGTGGCGACGGGCAGGGTGATGAGCGTGAACATCACGGTGGGCACCCGCCTGCCGGCCTACGCGACGGCCCTGGGCCGAGTCCTCCTGTCCGACGCATCCGCCCCACCCCCTCGCCCCGGAGCCCTGCACCCCCTCACCCCCCACACGATCACGGACCCCCAGACCCTGGAGAAGGCCCTGGCCTCGGTCCGCTCCCAGGGATACGCCCTGGTGAACGAGGAACTGGAAGAGGGCCTCCGCTCCCTGGCGGTCCCGATCCGCGACCGGTCGGGACAGGTGGTGGCGGCCCTCAACACCGCGATGCACGCCAGCCGCCACACCCTGCGCGAGTGCGTGACGGACCTGCTCCCCGCCCTGCTCCTGACGGCCACCCGCATCGAGACGGACCTCCACACCGCCGCCCGCTTCACCCACGTCCCGCTGACCTGACCCCCACCTCCGACACGAACCTGCGCCGGCCGTGGGGACGGTCCACCGACGGCACCGGTGCGCCGTGGCACAGGACTACCTAGGATGAGAGCACCGGGACGCAGGGGGGATCGATGTCCATGCTGGGCGAGGCGAGTTCGGGGCCCGTGAACGGATCGGCGCCCTTGGGCGAGGAACGGCTCAAGCACCTGGAGTTCCTGCAAGCCGTCATCACACGGTTGTCGAACCATTCCTTTCTGGTCAAGGGGTGGGCCCTGACCCTGGCCGCCGGGTTCTTCGCCGTCTCCTCCAGCCAGCAGAGCTGGCAAGTGGCCGCCAGCGGCCTGGTGCCGCTGGCTTGCTTCTGGTTCCTGGACGGCCTGTTCCTCCGTCAGGAGCGCCTGTATCGGTATCTGTACGACGATGTGCGGCGCCCCGGAGCAGAAGTGGAGACGCTCTCCATGGACGTGCGGCCGTATCTCCGGCGGATCAGCTGGTTCGCGGCGACTTTCTCCCGCACGCTCCAACTCTTCTACGGCGCCTTGCTGGTCGCCGACGCGGCGCTCGTCGCCGTCACCCTGTGATGGGGGCTCCGCCTCTCCGGGCCGTGTCGCGGGAACTCAGGGAGCCTTGCTCTTGATGTAGTCGACGAGGTCCGGCAGGTCCCCCTCCCCCGTCTCGGGGTCGAGGGTGTAGAGGGTCGGGCCCCTCAGGAAGTCGGGTATGTACGCACTTCCGTGCTCAGGGAAGGACACCAGCAGTATCCGCTCGTACCATTGGCGGTCCGCCATCCGCTCATTGAGGATGTAGTCCGCCTCGTACCCCACTCCGTCTCCCTTACCCGGCACCTCCTCATGCTCGGCGCGGCGCTTGTACGCCGGTGAGACGATCACGAGCACGAAGTCCGCCTCCTTGTACTGCTTGCGCATCCACCGTGGCCAGTGCTGGGGTCCCTTGCGGTGGGCGATCGTGTCCAGCAGGACGCCGATGCCGTCGTCGCGGAGCCGTTCGCCCAGGGCCGCGACCCTCTTCTTGTGGACGTCGCCGTCCTCCTCATGCGCGTAGGACAGGAACACGCAGGGTCTGTCCGGGTCGTCGGCTGCCTTGCGCGGCTGTGGCACGTCGGCGGCCTGCGGAGCAAGCGACGGCTGCAGGACCCGTGGCTCGCTCTTACCTGGGGGGAACGGCAGTGCCAAGCCGGGCAGTTCGTCGACGGACACCTCGAGCGGGCCGTGCTCGAACCCGTCGCAGACAGCGGCGGCGATCCGGTCGACGGCGTCCCGGTACGCCTTGGAGCTCACCCCGCACTCCTCGCGGACGATGCCGTAGAGGCCCTTGCAGGCGTAGCTGTCCGTGATCTCGCCGCTGAGGACCGGTGCGAGGGGGAGGCCGGAGGGCGGATTGGCCGGCTGCCAGCGCACCAGGACGCGGGCAGGCGGGTCGGAGGGGCGGAACTGTGGTGGCTCGAGGCTCAGTCGGTGTTCGAACACCGCCCAGTCGGCGCCGCAGCCCTCGTCGGCGTAGTAGGCCTGCGAGCACAGGGCGACGAAGACACGCGCCTCCGTAACGAGGGGGCGGTTCGTTTCGCCCTGCCCGCCGCGGCACATGGCCGCCGTGACCGTACGTCCCTTGAGCCGCTCCACCGCCTGTACCAAGTCCTGATGGAAGAGCGCCGCATAGTAGTGGCTCTCTTCGGCGGCGAAGCTCGTGATGAAGTCGTTGGCCATGTGCAACCCCTCCACTCCCTGTGCCCCGCGGTAGCCGTGGTCACGCCGGGAAGAACCCAACGTTGGCCAGTTGGCTCCTCATAGGACACCGGCCGTTCCTCGTACGCTGAGCGGGGGGACACATATCGCCACGCCGTCCGCCGCTCCGGCGTGGTACCTGACCGACCCCCGCGCAACGAACCGGGGGGTCGGATGCAGGGAACTTCGCCGAGCCTTGACACTACGCCATTCCCAGGAGTCGGGAACAGGCGTCAGGGGCCTACTTGGGACGACTCCACCCCACCTCCTTATCATTGGCCAGAGCCTCGTACATCCGTAACCGGCGAGGGCCGGACAAGGCTCAGGGCTTTCGATCAATTCATCACCAAGCTGTCCAGTCGATGCAATCTCCGCTGCGACTACTGCTACGTATATGAATTGCGTGACACGGGATGGCGAAAACGCCCCCGGATCATGCCTGAACCTGTCCGGGAAAAGCTCGTCTCGCGTATCGCGGAACACGCGCGACAGCACGGTCTTGACCGTATTCGGGTCCTCCTGCACGGCGGAGAGCCGCTCCTCGCGGGCCCCCGGGTGATCGCCGACTTCACCACGGCGGTCCGACGAGCCGTCCTGGAGACCGGGACCGAGGTGGACTTCGCCCTGCAGACCAACGGCGTACTGCTCACCGAGGCGTTCCTGGATCTGCTGCTGGAGCTGGACGTCACGGTGGGCGTCAGTCTGGACGGCTACGCCGAGGCACACGACCGGCACCGGCTGGGGCCTGGCACCGGTAAGGGCAGTCACGCTCGCGTGACCACCGCGCTCACCCTGCTGGGAAGTGCTCGCTACCGGCCGCTGTTCGGCGGCCTGCTGTGCACGATCGACCCTGCGAACGATCCGGTGCGCACCTTCGACGCCCTCGCCGCCCACCACCCACCCGCTGCCGACTTCCTTCTGCCGCACGGCACTTGGGACCATCCGCCGACCGGCGGGGGCGGTCACGAGTCGCTGTACGGGGATTGGCTCTGCGCCGTCCACGATCGGTGGCGGGCCACCGGACGGCCGATGCGGATCCGGCTCTTCGAGTCGATCGAGACACTGTCCCTGTACGGCGGCGGAAGCAGCAGTGAGGTACTGGGCACCGTGCCGACGGCAGCCGTGGCGATCGAAACGGACGGAACGGTCGCGTGGACGGAGTCGCTCAACGCCGTCGGGGAGGGGGCGGCCGACACGGGCGGCACGTTATTCAGCCACTCCTTCGACGCCCTGCTGGATCTTGACGGTGCTCCGGAGGACGGCGTGGGATCCCTGTGCCGCATGTGTCGTGAGTGCCCCCTGGTGCACGTGTGCGGCGGTGGACTGCGCGCTCACCGCTTCGGACGCCGCCGTGGATTCGCCAACCCCTCCGTCTACTGCAAGGACATCTCCGCCCTCATCCGGCACGCCGCACCCTGGACGGATCAATGACTCCGATATTCCGGAACGCGCGGCCGAAAAGCGTCGGCCACCAGCGCACATGTACGACTCCGCGCGTCCTTTCGGGCGGGAGGATAGGCAATATCGGGTTTTCCAGGGCGCCTGGTGGGCAAAACCCCATAGCATGGAGTCAATTGGCGTGGGGGTGACGCACAACCGATAGCTACCTGCGCACGCCACGTCGATGTGGGTCCATGGGCAAAGACCGAGCCGTGGTTGCAAACAGGAGGCAGGCCCTTGGGGGGGATGTCATGGGGCCGTTGTTCTTTACCAGCTACGCCAGCTCGACCGGCGACAGAGGACCGGTCCAACGGTTCCACGTAGATGTCCAGAACGAGATCTACAGCGTCCTGGGCCGCACCTCCTCCGCCGAAGGCCGGCTGAAACACCCCGAGCCCGCCGCCGGACCCGATCCCGCGGTGCTCGACTGTCGATCCCTGCTGGTCCTCTACTCGCCGGAGTACGTGGACGACGCGCAGTGCGCCACGGAGTGGTCGGTCTTCGCCGAGCGCATGGACCGCTGCATGCGGCGCACCGGCGATCGGCCCGACTCGATGGTCGGCGTCGTCTGGCGCTCGCACGCGCTGGTGCTTCCCCGGCCCGTCACCGTCGTTCGTCACATCGTCAACGAGGAGTACCAGGGGCCCGGCGCGCTCTGCTTCCAGCAGGATCCGCGCAGCAGGGACCGCTACCACTCCATCGTGCGCCGCGTCGCGGCGCGCCTGATGCGCGCCGCCGAGTCACCGCCGCCCGTGATGTCCGAGGCGGAGAGCCGCGCGGTCGCCCCACAGTTCGGGCCGAGCCGCGCCATGCCGCACAACCGGCGCGACGTCGCGGAGCCGGCGATGGATCCGCCCGACGACCCAGCGGCGGCTTCGGATCGCGACGACCGGCACATGATGCTTCTCCTGGTGGCCGGTACCCGCGACCGGATGGACCGGCTGCGTGACCACGTCGGCTACTACGGGGAGCGCGCCGAGGACTGGCGCCCGTTTCGCCCGCGCAGCGAGGAGACCGTGACCACGACGGTCGGCTGGGCAGCGCGAGCCTGCGGGGTCGACCGTCTGGCCGTCATCGCGCCCGGTCTGGACTGTCCGTTGCCCGAAGACGTCGACGAGTCGCGGACGGTCCTCGTCGTGGTCGACCCCTGGCTGACGGGAGATCCGGCATTCCGCGTGCTGTGGGAGCGGATCGTACGGTCGCGGGCGCGAGTCGCCGCCGTCGTCGTCGTACTCGCCCGAACAGATGAGGAGAGTACGGCCAACGCGATCCGACTGCGCGAGGCGGTCTGCCGGACGCCGGCACGCATGCCCGACGCGGCCCATCACGAGGCGGGCAGCCGGGAAGCGCTCGCGCACATCGTGGTGGCCGTCATGGCCGACTCCGTCACCCGCCCGGAGGGTGGCACGGGAAGCACTCCCGGCAGAGCAGGCGAGTTGACCATCGAGAGTGCGGCGGAACGGCGCGTCCGCAGGCAGCGGGAACGCGTCGGCTGGCTCAGGCGCGGGGCGAACCCGTGGCCTCCGGTACTGAGCAGAACGCCCGGCGAATCGCTGGGCCCGGGCTGAGCACATGGGGCGGGGGATGAGTACCACAGGGGCAGCGACGGCGTCGGGTTCGCCGGGGTCAGCGAAGATCATTTCCTTCTACTCGTACAAGGGCGGAGCCGGCCGCACCATGGCACTGGCGAACGCCGCCTGGATCATCGCAAACCAGGGCAAGTCAGTGCTGGTCATCGACTGGGACCTGGAGGCACCCGACCTTCACCTCTACTACGGCGCCTTCCTCCCCGTCTCCGACCTCAGCTACGCCGACGGTGTGCTGGACATGTTCTCCGCCTTCGCCGGCGCCGCCGCCGACGTCCGCGATGACGACCTACGGGCTCTGCACCCGCAGCACACCGACGTCGAGCGCTACCAGATCGACCTCGACCACCAGTTCCCCGACGGCGGGCGGCTGCACTACATGGGCCCCGGGCGTATGGACGACGAGTACGCCAACCGCCTGGCCGACTTCAACTGGACCGGATTTCACACCAGCGACGACGGCCAGGAGTTCCTGCAAGCGCTGCGGGAGCGACTGCACGACAGCGACTACGACTACATCCTGATCGACAGCCGTACCGGCTTCTCGGACGGCGCCAGGATCTGCACACTCGCCCTGCCCGACAAGGTCGTCATAGCCCTCACCATGAACCCGCAGGCCATCCAGGGCGCGCGCAGGGCCGCCGAGCTCATCCGCCAGCACCGCCCAGCCACCGAGTTGCACTTCGTGCAGATGCGGGTCGACCAGAACGAACGGGACCGACTGGACCAGCGCTTCGTCGAAGCGCGTCAAACCCTCGACCCCTATCTCGGCATCACGGACGAGGACACGTTGGCCACCTACTGGGGGCAGATGAGGGTCCCCTACGTGCCGTACTACACGTACGGCGAGGAACTCGCCGTGATGCGGGAGGACCCCCGGGTCAGCGGCGGCATCGCCGCGGCCTACGTGCACCTCGTCGACCGGATCACCGATGGTGAGATACGCGACCTCCAGCCTCCGTCGTCCGACGATTACGTCGCCTACCGCCGGCTCCTCGCGCAACGCGAGCGGCTGCAGGCCGAGCAGGAATCGGACCCCTGCACGGTCACCCTCTTGCATGCGCCCAACGACCAGCTGTGGGCCGACTGGATCGGTGAGCTCTTGCGGCCGACCCGGATCCAGATCGTCCCGCCGAGCGACAAGCCCACCGACTCACTGCCCGGCACCACCTACGTCCTCGCCCTTCTCTCCCCTCACCTCGCGGGGACACCGGCCGGTGACATGGTCGCGCGTCTCACCACCGGCGCTCCCGTCGGCAGCGGGCCCGGCGACCAGCGGATCGTCGGCGTGCGGGTGGGCACCGCACGGCTCGCGCCGCACTTCGAATTCGGCCGGCAGAACACCATCACGCTGGACGGGCAGAGCGAGGACGTGGCCCGCCGGGAGCTGCTCGGACACTTCGGGCTCACCGACACCCGGACGGGCTCCGCCTGGGCCGGCCCCCGCTTTCCCGGACTGCAGCCGACGGTGTGGAACCTGTCGATGCGCAACGCCGGGTTCATCGGGCGCGTCGACCAGCTCAACGCGCTGAGAGAGGGTTTCGACCACTCCGGCGCCGACTACTCCGCGCCCCAGGTGCTGTGCGGTCTGACCGGTGTGGGCAAGCGGCAGATCGCCCTGGAGTACGCCCACCGGTTCGCCTCACAGTACGACCTGGTCTGGTGGGTGCCGGCCGCGACCGCCGAGAGCGTCCAGGACTCCCTCACCAAGCTGGCCAGGGCGGTCAACGCCAAGAGCGAGGGCCGGCGTACCAGCGAGGATCGGCAGACACTGCTGAACGACCTGCGGCAGGGACGGCATCCGGGACTGCGCCGGTGGCTGCTCGTCTTCGACGGAGCGGTTGATCAACAGGCCGTCGAGGAGTACATCCCCACGGGCGGATCGGGCCATGTCCTGATCACTTCGAACGACACGGAATGGGCTCCCGAGTACACCAGACACGCCGTCGCCCCCTTCTCTCCCGAGGAGAGCGTGGCCCTGCTCAGCCACAGGCTGCCCGGTTCCGCCGAGGAGGAACTGCTGCGGCTCGCCGAACGGCTGGGGCACCTGCCGATCGCGGAGGAGGCGGCTGCCGCCGTCCTGCGGGCCTGTCCCCAGGACATCGACTCCTACATCGCACTGCTCGACAGCGGTCAGATGGTGTCCCAGAAGGCGGTCGCGCCCGAGTACGGCGCCTTCACCGACGTCCTTCGCCTGGCCTACGACGCTCTCCGAGACCAGTCCCCGGCCGCCGCAAGGCTCCTGGACCTGTGCGCTTTCCTGTCACCGGACGGCGTCGGCATGAACGTTGTCCAGTCGGACAGGATGGTGGAGCTGCTGAGGCCCTTCGATCCTGAACTCGGCGACTCCGTCTTCACCCTGTACCGCCATCTCAACCTCCTCGGCAAGCAGGCGCTCGCCGTCCAGGACCTCCCTTCCCAGACGCTCATGGTCTACCGCGTGGTGCAGGACCTGGTCCGCAGCTGGATGTCCGAGGACGACCAGGCCACCACCCGCGCCGAGGCCCTGGGGGTCCTCGCCGCGATGGTGCCGAACGATCTGGAACGTCACCAGACGAAGCACCACGACACCTTCGCGGAGCTCGACAAGCACGTCATCGTCTCCGGGGCCCTCGAGAGCACGGACCCGGAGGTCCACCGCTGGCTGGTCAGCCAGGTGTACCACCGCTGGATGTCGAACGACTGGGTGGGCGCCCGCGAACTGGGCGAACGAGTACTGGAGCGCTGGCGGCAGTCCCTCGGCCCGGAGCACCTCATGGTGCTGCGCATGGAGTCCCAGCTCGGTGCGGCCTGCCGGCTCCTCGGCGACTACCGCACGGCACTCGGACTCTCCACCCACGCCGCGACCACCCTGCGCAGTACGGGGAGCAGCCAGGCCGACATCCTGCTGGCCCGCCGCGGCTACGCGGCCGACCTACGTGCTGCCGGCAGGTTCACGGAGGCCTTCGACGAGGACCGGGCCACCTTCTCGGGGCTGCAGAACGCCATCGGCGAGAACGCCAACGGGACGCTGGCCGCCTCGCACAACCTCGCACTGTCCAAGTTCTACGTCGAGTCGGTCCCGGCCGCCATCCTCCAGGAGCAGCAAGCGCACGAGCGGCGCGGGCAGACCGCCTCCGACAAGGACCCCGATCCCAAACGCTGGGTGTCGTACGCCCACCTCGGCACCTACTGCCGGGAGTCGGGCGACCTGGGTACCTCGGAGCGGTATCTCACGGAGGCCCGCAACCACCTGAACAGGCTGCTGGACTCCCGCTCCCACCACACGCTGGGCGCGGTCGCCAGTCTGGGCATGACCATGGTGCGCAAGGGCGAAGTGCACCACGGCCTGCCGCTGCTGAAGGACGCGTACGTCGCCTACCGCAACCGGTGGGGCGAGAAGCACCCCCGCACGATGTCCTGCCGGCTGTCCCTCGCCATCGGTCTGCACGCGCAGGGCCGTGCCGTCGACGCCGTGGCCTACACCCGGGACGTCCTGGTCCACTACATCGACGTGTTCGGCGACGACCACCCCTTCACCGGCATCTGCCGCAGCAATCTCGCCCAGTATCTGCTGGCCGGCGGGGACGCGGAGGAAGCGAGCGAGCACGCGGGCAGGGCGGTACTCCAGTTGAAGGACACCTTTCATCGCAAGCACCGCTACACGCTGGTCGCCCGGATGAACCAGAACAACTGCCTGGCCGCGCTCGGCTCGCTTCCCGCGGTGGAGCTGGCGCACGAGGACCAGGACGTCTACAACGGCTGCAAGGAACGGTCGGCGTGGGGCGAGAGCCACCCGGTCACCCTGATCGCCCTGGCCAACCTGCTCGCCTCCCGTCCACCGGCCGACGGCGAACCAGCGGCAAGCCTCAGGCGCAAGGTCTCCGAATACCTCCCGAAGGACCACGGACTCGCCAGGGCGTTGCTGGCCGAGCCCTATCAGAGGATTGGCGCCGATCTGGAGGTGCAAGGTGTCTGACCCTTCCATGGCACCGGCGTACGCTCGGGCGCGCGAACTGGACGGAGGGAATCGACGAATGGGTGAACTCGACTTACAGCTCCGACGGTTACTGCAGTCATGCGGTGTGGAACATCTCGCGTTCTACGATCGCGACCGGGCGAAACTGGTCGTCGCCGAAAACTCGCAACCTCCGGAGAAAATGCCGGCCGCGCCCTCACCAAGCGGTCTGGAACGCGCCGGACGACAGCTCTTCTACATCCTCGAAGAACTGGCGCCGGATTTCGCGGAACTACGCACCGGAGCACTCATACGCACGGTGGTGCGTGTTCCGATGGGGGCACTGCTCTATCAGTCCGTCGCCATGGGGTTCAACCTCTGCTGCGCCACGCCGCGGGACCAGGTCACCGAGCTGATCGCACGTATGACGGAGGGCATCGACGACCTGAGGCCGGCCGTCCCTCTGAGCGTGCTTCCTCACCGCTCGTATCTGAGCAGGCACATGACCGCGAGTACCCGTACGGCGAAGCCGCGTACCACCGAACAGGTCACCGAGGTCGCCGACGCCGGCAACCCCTACACGGTGGACTCCGCGGCCGAGGCGCCCACCGAACTCCGGGACCTTCTGCGCACGGCCCTGGGCGTCGACGGCCTGCATTACGTGGCCTACTACGCCGCCGGTCTGCCCACCTGCACAGCCGACATCTTCCGTCACCGGGCCCTGGACACCCACTTCGGTGCCGCCACCACGCCCCAGCAGCGGCGGGACAAGTACAGCCTGCTCGGCCAGCTCCTGCCTGGCGTCACCCGCCGCATGGACACCTCCCTGCACGCCCTCCTGGAAGGCCGGATTCATCAGATCGTCCTGAACGTGGAGCAGGGAGCCGTCTACTTCCAGCACCTCAAGGAAGACCACTACCTGATCGCCGTCTCCCTGGACCACTCCCGGCTGGCGGAGGCGGACCGGCATCTCGAGCAGCTTGCGGCAGACCTGGCTCGCGAGTGAGGGCTTCGTCTCCCCGGTTCCGTGTTCCGTCCTCCGTCCGGCATGCGCGAGTGAGGTGATGCCGGAGCATGCACGTGCGGGGGGCTCGCGGCTGGTGCCGGGGCGCATGGTCCGCTTGCCTGACACGGCCTCGACCGGCGCGGGCAGGCTGAACGGCTCCTTCACGCGGGGCACGCCCCAGAGACACCTCTGGTCACGTGACCCCCACCTCCCCCTCACACTCTCCTGCGGCCGCGGCCGGGGCGGCAGGAGCCAGTGATCAGAAACCGACGCCGGGCACACCTGACCCGCTACACTGTCGGCGGCGGCCCAGGCTGCCGCCATGCCTTCGCCTTCGTAGCTCAGGGGATAGAGCACCGCTCTCCTAAAGCGGGTGTCGCAGGTTCGAATCCTGCCGGGGGCACCAGCCAAAAGGCCCCGGACCGATCATGGTCCGGGGCCTTTGACGGCAGGCTTTGACGGCAGTGATGCCTCACACCTTCACGATCGCGGTGGTTCTTCGGCTACCGAGTCGGTTGTGCGGGGCTCCACCCGGGCCCGAACCTGCGCTTCGAGGTGCACCAGAGCCTTCCCTGACTCCTTCACGTACTTGCGCCAGCGCTCCAGATCGATCCACAAGATCCACATCGGGAGGAGGGTGATGAACAAGAAGGCGATCGCGAGGGACCAGTAGATGAACTGAGCCTTCTCTGGGTCCGCCCCTCCCCCGCTGGCATCGCCAGTCTCAGCAAGCCACCTGAGCGCCGTCACGGCGCAACCAACCATGGTCACACTCAGATAGGCCCAAAGAAAGTACAGACTGAACTGCGGGAGTGCGCCTAGCCACCACCTCTGCGCCAGGGCCCATCGGCCTCGGGCATGATCCCAGCTTTCCTCGTCCGAGGCTTCCGACATGGCCACGACAGCTTCGCTGTACTGACGCCTTTGCTCCTCAACCCACGGAAGCACATGCTTCCGGATCTGCTGCATCTCAATCGTTCCGATCGCCCACAACACGGGGGCCACTGCTGCAGACGTACTGGCGAAGCTCTCCGTCATCCTCATCTCGCCATTGTGGGAGGGGATTTGGCGGCCACGTGAGCGTTTTGACGACTCACCCTTTTGTCACGCATTCGCTGGCCAGGCGGGCGCCTACGTGAGACACCCGCCGGCCAACACGTCGTCTAGGGGCCTTCCGTCATGCTGCAGGCAGCCGGCGCTTGAGCAGCCGGTCCATGTGGCTGATCGCCTCCCGCTGTGTGTCGTGCACGACGTGCGTGTACACGTCCATCGTGATGCTGATCTGGCTGTGCCCCAGGATCTCCATGATGACCCGCGGCGCGACGCCGGCCGCCGTCAGCAGCGTCGCGCAGCCATGCCGTGCGTCGTGCAGCCGGACCACCCGCAGCCCGGCATCGGCAGCCACGCGCGTGAACGACCGGTAGACGTTACGAGGCTCCACCGGCCGGCCGTTGCGCGTGGCGAATACGTAGCCCTTCTCGGACCACACGACGCCAGTCCGCGCGAACGCTTCCCGCTGCCGGAGCCGGTGCCAGCGAAGCGGCGCGATGCACAACGCGGGCATCGGGACCACGCGCCGGCGGCGGCTCTTAGGGTCGTCGTCGTACAGCGTGCCGCGCCGCCGCTGCGTCTGCTGACGTACGTGCAAGACGCGGTTGTCCAGGTCCACATCCGACCAGCGCAGGCCCACCAGTTCACCGCGCCGCAGGCCCATGGCGATGGCCAGGACGAACGCGGCGTAGAGCGGGTCTCGCCGTGCCGCCTCTAGGAAAGCCAGCGTCTCCTCCAGAGACCACGGACTGATCTCGCGTTGCTTCACTCGGGGCGGTTCCACGAGCGATGCGACGTTCCGCGTGATGAGTTCTTCGCGCACAGCGGCCGTGAGAGCGGTACGGAGCACGCGGTGCGCTTCCTTCGCGGTCGCGGCCGTGCTGGTGCTCTGCATGCGCGTAGTGAAGCGGCGCACGTCGGCGACGCTGAGCGACTCCAGCCGCTTGGTCCCCAGCAGAGGGACCAGGTAGCGGCGCACATGCATCTCGTATTTGTCGTACGTGCTCAGCTTGCGGCGCGGTTCGATGTACTGCGCCAGCCAGTACGGCAGCCACTCGGAGAGCTTGGCGGAGCGGGTGGGCGTCGGGATGCCCTGACGGGCGCGGCGCACCAGTTCCTGACGCTTCTCGTCGCACTCCTCCCATGTGTTGCCGTAGACAGTCTTGCGAGCGCGGGTGCCGTCCGGCTGAGGAACGTACACACGGCCCTCGTAACGGCCGTCCTTTCGCTGCCAGATGCTTCCGGCACCGTTCGGGTTTCGCTTGCGCGCCATCAGGCGGCCTCCTCAAGACGGTTCTTCATGTACGTGGCCACCGCGTCTGCCGGGACTCGGCGCAAACGGCCCTCGGTGAAGCTCGGGAGTCGCTTGCTCCGGATCAGGTCGTAGACCTTGAAGCGGCTCATCCGGAGCGCGCTCATGACCTCAGGAACGGTCAGGGCTTGGTGGCTCGTGGGCAGGGGGGAGTTCACGCAGCGACTCCTCAAGGGGTGGCCTGCAAACGGGTGGATTGAGTTGCCCTCAGGTGACCGCGCCTGTCCGAAGCGGGGATTTCTGCGTCATCGCGTCACCTGCGTCAATCAGGTGTCTGACCTGCGGGTTCCGGTGACGCAGCGGGGCGGGTCCTGCGTCACTGATGACACGGGCGCTCGTCGCGGGGTGACGCTGGTGACGCTGGATGACGCAGGATTCGCCGTCTGCGTCATCCTGCGTTGCCGCAGGTGAGCGGCCGTCTGTCGGGCCGGTGGTGACGCAGTGACGCAGATCTTCCCTACTTAGGAAAAAGAAGGGGTGGTGTCTGTGGGTCTTTTGCGTCCGCTCAGGGCTTGAAGAACGAGCCGCTTCGCGGCACCACCTGCGGGGGCGGCTGTCGCCGCCGAACAGCAAGAGGAGCACCCCCGGCGCGGCGTGCTCCTCTTGCTTGTCCGCCTGTGTGCGCGTGCGGTCAGAACGCGGTCTGCTGCTCGGGCGGCGGGGGCGGGGCCTGGCGGCTGAGTTCGATGTAGCGGGCGGCGCTGGTGCGGCCCCAGTCGACCAGGACGCCCCGCGCGGCAAGGGTGGGCTGGATGCGCCTGAGCCGGTCGGAGAGCACCTTGCCGGTGGTGGGCCAGCCCTTGGGCAGGGGGCGGCAATCATCGCCGCTGTAGAGGGCGGTCAGGGCGTGCAGCCACTCCGCAGACGTCATCCGCACGTCCTCGTCCGGGGTGAGTTCGCCGGCGTACTTGAGGACCGTCTGCGCCAGCAGGTCACCTTCGATCACGTCGTCGTTGAGGTCGTCCAGGCTGGCCCGGTAGGCCTCCAGCGTCCCGAAGCCGGTGGCCGCGTCGAGCTGCGCGCACAGGTGGGCGAAGTCGGCCATCCGCAGATCGGTCGGGGTCTCCGCCTGCACCGCGCGGACCTTCACGGTCAGGTCGAGCAGTGAGCCGAGGACGACGGGCAGGATCTCGGCGTACTCCGCCCACAGCTCCGCTTCGGTGCGCCGCACCCGGGGGCGTTCCAGGCGCAGGGTGAGGAGCCGTTCGGCGAGGTCGGGGCGGATCACGCCGACGTCGATACCGGTCAGCAGCATCGGGCGGCGGTAGCGGGAGCGGACGACGTCGCCGTCGGTGAACAGGGCGCGCTTGATGCTCTCGGCTCCGGTGATGACGCAGCACATGAGGTCGGACAGGTCCGGGGGCAAGTGGGAGAGGTTGTCCAGGGCGGTGATCCATCCGGCCGCGACCGCTGTGATCATGTTCTCTTCGTCCTTGGGTGCCCGGCGCAGGTCGCCGGTCATGCCCTCGATGATCCGCACGAGCATCCGCCCGCCGGTCGACTTGCCGGCGCCCTGCGGGCCGGTGAGGAACGGGGCGGGGACGGGCACGGACGGCTCCAGGCAGCCGATGAGCCACGCGATGGCCAGGGCCTCGGTCTTGGCGTCGGCGAAGTTGCACAGCCGCATCAGCAGGTCGATGCCCTTGCCGTTGGTGTCCTTGGCGGGCACGGGGAGCTCCCCGGTGAGCTGGGTGCGCCGCCAGCACACCTCCTCGGGGTCGGGGACGCGGATGTCCCAGCCGGTGGGGTGGATGCGCACGGACCGGCCGTCGTCGCGGCCGAGGTCGAGCCAGGTGGCTCCATCGAAGCCGGGGGCCACGCGGATGTGGGTGGGTTGTACCTGCTCGGTGAGGGCGAGTGCCTCGATCAAGTCCAACGCCTCCTTGAGGGCGGTTCCGTTGAAGACGCCGACCCCGTCACGGAAGAGGCCGACCATGAGTTCCTGCCGGTGGCTCCCGGTCGTGCCCTGGGAGCGGATCGGACGGGCCACGGGGTGGCCGGTGCGCTGGGCGTAGACGGTCCCGTCCACGGTGCGGAAGTACCGGAAGTGGGACTGGGCATAGTCGGTGATGACCTTGCGGGCGGGGTCCTTCTCGTCGTCGGACACGGTCACAGTCCCAACGCAGTGCGGGCGTTGTTCCAGGCATCCGTGCAGTGCCGAGCGGTTTCGCCCTTGGTCTGCGCGGCGGTGAACAGCCGGTTGACGTGAGTGTCGGTGAGGCAGCCACAGCGGCCGTGCCGGGACAACACGGCCAGGAACGTTGCGTACACGGTGGCGTGGATCGCGGTGCGGGCGGCGGTGATGCGCTGCTCCGCCATGGCGATCCCGCGTTCCAGGAAGACAGGCGTGCGGTGCGGACACAGCCCACCGGAGCGGGCGGGCATCGACACGGAGCAGGGCGCCGAACGGACGGCGGGCGGCTCCTTCACGGCCAGCGCGCGGACGGCGTCGGGAAGGGCGGTCATGGTGCCGGTGCCGGGGCCGAGGTAGCGGGTGTAGGACATGGTCGACTTGATGTCGACCCCGGGCCGGACCGCGTTGTGTGACGTCATGGTGCCCCGGTAGATCCAGTGCTCACCGCGCGTCGTCTGTACCGTCCGCGTGGCGGGCAGAGCGGTACGGGCCCACATGGTGGCGTCGGCGTTGTCGAGGTCGACCACGGTCAGCCCGGCGCCGCCAGGGTGGTAGGCGACGGCGACGGCCTGGCGCCATGCGGCCGCCCAGGCCGGGGAGGTGAGGACGGCCGGGTCGATGGTGGCGGCGGCCCAGGCGTGGCAGACGCCGGGGCACTGGCACGGGCCCGGGGTCTTCATGTTCGGCCGGCCGCCGCACGCGTTGTTGGTGCAGTCGGGACAGTTGCCGAACGGCACCTTTCCAGCTCGCAGGGGCAGGGGCGGGAGGCCGTGCGCGGCCAGGGTGAGCGCGGTGCCCATGAGGCCGGGAGTGGGCAGGGCTCGCCGCTGGAGGGTGGCTTGGGTCATGCTGGTTGTCTCCAGTTCCTAGGAGTGGTGCTGGAACAAGGGCGGCCCCAAGTTCTTGGCGGAATGGGGGCCGCCCTTGGCGTAGCTACTGGTCGTGCAGGCAGGCGTACTGCTGGCGGACGTAGGCGCGGGGGTCGCAGATCACGCCCGGCTGATCCATGTCGAGCAGGGACACGGCCGCCGCGTGGGCGGTCTCGGTGGCTTCGCTGAAGAGGTCGTGGGGTTCGTCCATGAGCGCGATGCGGTCCAGCAGGGCGGCCTTGCGCAGGTAGAAGTCCCGATCCAGCTCGGTGAAGCACTCGGCCGTGGCGATGGTGCGCGCGGTCCAGCCGATCTCGCTGACGATGCTGGGGGCCTTGGCGTACGCCTGCTCGGGGGTGGGCCAGTCCGCCGGGTCGGGGAGGTGGTCGGCGGTGAGGTAGAGGCGGATTTGCGCGCCGTCGCGGGTCCGGCGCCGGCGCACCGTGCTGGTGGCGAAAGCGGCGGTGAGTGCGGTGGTGACGCGGTCGGAGTCGGCGGGGTCGCAGACGACGCGGATCTCGAACACGGGGGCTCCTGTCAGCCGTTGAAGTTGTTGCGCTTGAAGACGGCCTTGCGGATGTTGAAGGTGTTGCCGCCCTTGTGGCCGCTCGCGCCGAAGACCTGCACGGCGATCCATCCGCCGAAGATGACGGCGGCCAGGGTGATGAGCTGGGTGATGAGCGCGGTCAGGGCGGTGATGAAGGTGGTGAGCAGCAGCAGGCCGCCGCACACCGCGAGGGCCCCGACGCCCCCGAGGGCGACGTTCACCGCCGCGCGGGAGACGGTCGGCTTGGCCGCGGCCGGCTCGGGCTGGACGGGGCTCATGGCGTAGCCGGTGACGACACGGCCGTCCGGAAGGACGATGCTCGCGACCGTCGGCACGCCGTACGGCTGGACGGGGATGAGCGGTGCCGGCGTGACGGCGGCCGGGGTGATGGGGGTGGGGTGGTGGACTTCCACGGCCCTCTCGTCGGGGGCCTGGCCGTGCTGTTCGGAGTGCATGTGGAATCCCTTCCGGTGCCGGTTCAGGGAGGCGAAGGCACCCCCTTCGGGGTGCGCTATGGAGGGGTGTTTTTGGGGGTCTGACCTGCGTGCCTCCCTGACTCCCTGATGGATCATTTGTGCAGCTCAGGGGCAGGGAGGCGGGTCAGGGAGGGGGTTAGGGAGTTCTCCCTGCCTCCCTGACCCGGGCGGGGTCGCTTCCCTGTCATTCCGAGGCAGAAGCGGAACCCTCGTCGTCGCGGTTGGCGAGGGCGCGGGTGAGTCGGTCGTGGCTGACGACCATGACGCCATCGGACTTGTAGGGCTCGGCGCCGGTGCCGTCCAGGACGCGCTTGAGGTCGATGAACGACCACTTGCCGTAGGCGTCGGCGTTGAGGTTCGCGAGCCGCTTGAGGACGTCCTGCGTGCGCAGCCGCGGCGCGTCCCCGAGTACGCCAGCGATGTCGGTGAGCGGGTCGCGCTCCTCGCCGCGCTCGATGGCGTGCAGGGTGGTGAGGCCGTCGCGCAGGGCCTTGGCCCGGTCGGTGATGGCTTCGGCTGCGTCGTCGTCGATGTAGTGCGTGCGCACCGTGATGGACGACTGTCCGGCCGGGATGGCGATGCCGTCGGACGCGACGACCAGGGTTCCCCGGTCCAGGCCTGGACGCAGCAGGTTCGGAGCGGCGCCGCCGTCAACGGCCTTGTCCCCCAGCGCCATGCGGGCCTGTGACTCGGTGCCCAGGGCGAGGGAGGCCCGGGTGTGGGCGCCCTCGCGCACGAGCTTGGGCAGGTTCTCGTTCGTCGGGTCCTGGGTGCCCTGCCACATCAGCACGTTCACGGCCCGCCCCTGATTGTGGATCTTTCGGACGGCCATGAAGTACCGGGAGTTGGCCTTCGACCCGCCGTACGGCCGCTTGTCCTCGTCCTTGGCCGGGCACATGAACGCCACCTGCGCCTCGTCGACCAGCACGATCAGCGGCGGGAACGTCGTTCCGGGCGGGGCCTGGATACGCCGGTTCATCTCGTCCACGGCGCCCTCGACCATCTCCGTGACCTGGATGACGTGCTCATCGGTCGGGCCCTGGATGAGGGTGGTGGCGAGCCCATCGAACATGGCCCAGTCGCCCACGCCCTTGAGGTCGCCCATGAGGAACTGCACCGACTTGTCCAGCGACAGCCACAGTGCCAGCGACCGGAGTGCGACGGTCTTGCCCTGGTTGGACAGGCCCGTGATGAGCAGGTGGCGCTGGTACAGGCCCAGGGCTGCGGCATCGCCGCGCAGGTCCTGACCCCACGGCGCCTTGCCCTTGGCGTAGTCGGCGGTCATCGTCTCGTCGGTGACCAGCGGGGACGGGCCGATCGGCTCATCCAGCGCCCCGGAGTCGGCGACCCACAGGCGGACCGTGCGGGCGGCCTGGGGGATGGTGATGAACACTTCGTGCTCGTGCCGGGTGAGGTTCTCGGCGAGCTTGCGGCGCCGGTTTTGCACCTCGATCGTCGACACCCCGGACGGGAGGGTGACGTCGACCTCGACGCCACATCCGGCGATGCGGATCGGTCCGAGCATCGAGGCGCCGGCGTCGCCCATCTCCTTGATAGCTCGCGCCAGGGCCGGGACGCCGAGGTCGCGCAGTGCCTTGACGACGATGGACGGGGTGATCGGCTCCCCCTCGCTGTTGCGGACGTTGTCGGGCAGGGCCCAGTTGGGTGCGGCCTGCTGCTTGCGGCCGACCGACCACAGGGCGAGCAGGGCGAAGAGCGGGCCCAGAGTGATGGCGTAGGGCCAGACCACCTGGACGATGGTGATGAGCAGGCCGATGAACTCGATCACCGCAGTCAGCGGGGTGATGACGTCGGCGACGTCCTTGGTGTTGAGGGCCATCACGATGCCGAGGGCGACCAGGGTGCCGATGCTCATCCCGGTGCCGATGGCGGCGCCCTTGGCCACGTCGACGGGCGAGGTCAGCAGGTCCATGCGGCGGCGGTGCCGGGCGTCCCGGAAGCGCTGCAGGCGTTCCTCCCACTCCTCAGCCAGCTCGTGGTTCCCCGCGGATTCGGCCGCCCGGATCATGCGTTCGTAGCGGGATCCGGTGCGGCCGTCCCAGGTGCGGCGGGCCACGATCCGGCCCCCGTTGAACGTGTACATCCCGTGCCGGGCGACCGCCCGGACGGTGGTCGCGGTGCGCTCGTCGGTGGCGACGCGCTTCACGGCCCGACCGGAGCGCACCCACAGCGGCACCCGGGCCGGCGCGGGGTCGTCGGGCACCACAGTGAGCGTGGTCACCGGTGCGTCCTGCGAGGGGGGTTCGGGGTCCTTGTGAAGGCGTACGACGTTGTCGGACATGCTGAGGGTGCTCCTGACTGCCCCCATCGGGGGCGGGAGTTGAGGGAGAAGCCGGGGGTGGCCTGGTCTGGGCAGACGAGGGGCCACCCCGGCAGCACTGGTGAGGGCGTGCGGTGTCAGGCGGCGCGGGCGCCAGGGACGAGCTTCTCGGCGAGGTACTCGCGGCTGTGCGCCTCGTTCTCGTCCAGCTCCACCAGCTGCTCGTGTTCGCGGGCCTGGCGGCGGGACTGGCGCTCGATGCCGAGCTGGGCGCGGGTGTTGCGCACGATCCGTTCCAGGACGCCCTTGCGGCTGAACTGCATGGCGTGCACCAGCTCGTGTACGAGTGTCACGGCGAAGTCGGCCGGGGTGGGGTGCTTGTCGGCGTTGATCAGGATCAGCGTCGATCCGTCGGGGCGTGGGCTCGCTGTTGCCTGGATCTCGCGGGCGGTGTGCTTGGCCTGGCGGGTGGCGCGGTTGAGGGCGCGGCGGTCGGCGGCGCCGGCCAGGGCGATGTCAGCGGCGACCATCAGTTCGGCCATGCCGCGCTCGTTGGTCAGGATGACTTCCACGTCCGGCATGCGGCCGGACACGGAGCGGCTCACGAGCTTGACGGCCTGCTCGGTCAGCCGCTTGGAGGTGCGCAGGGTGGAGCCGTAGCCGGGCAGCTTGTGCGTGCTCACCGTGGTCTTCAAGACTGTCTCCGTCTCGGGGACTTGCCGCAGGTCAGGCGGCGGATTCGTCGGGGTAGGCGCAGGTTCCGCACATGCCGAGCGAGGGCGGGATGACGTAGCCCGCATCCCGCCGGCATTCGGGGCAGGTGCGGCGGGCGGTGTTGGCCTTGGCGAGGGCCGCCCACTTCGCCGGCGTCATGGGACGTACCGGCTTGGCGTCGTCGACGCGGTAGAGATAGGCGACCAGCGGCCCCCGGCGGCGGCGCGGCCGTTCGAGCTGAGCGGCCACGTCCTGTCCGCCAGGCCGCAGGCCCTGCGCGCGGAGTTGGCGGCGGGTGGCGTATCCGTCCGGGGCCAGGCGCCACCGGAACACCGGCAGCGCACCCATCAGGCCACGCGCTTCCACGCGGCCCGCAACCGGACCTCAGAGGCGGAGTGGCCGGCAGTGCGGAAGCGGGCGGCCATCTCGCGGTAGGACAGGGCGGGGACCTCGCTGTGGCGGATCTCGTCGACCAGAACGTCAAGTGCCTCGTCGGTGAGCGCGGGTCCCGACTCCAGTGCGGGAACTGCCTCCGAGGGTCCCCAGACGGGCAGTTCCCAGCGGGGTGTGACGTCGGGCGTGACGCGGCTCGTCACGCTGGTCAGCGCCCTGGAGGTGTCCTCACCCTGGCGTGCCTTCTCCAGCGTCGACCACGCCTCGGCGAGAGCCTCGGCGGTCTTGGCCTGGACGTGTGCGACGCGGGCTCCGGCCTGCGTCACGGCCGTCAACCGGGTCTCCTCCGTGGCGGCGTCGGACCGCAGCCGGGCACGGGCCACGGCCGCCTCGTCGCGCGCCTCCTGCTGAATGCCCTGGATCGCATCCAGCACATCCGGGGTGAGCGCGGTGCGCTCCCACAGCCCATGGACCAGCCACAGGGCCTTGGCCGCCAGGGGCAGCCAGGAGACGGCGAGCCAGGCCCCGATGGAGTCCTTGTCCGCCATGAGCGCGTGGGTGACCAGGACACCGGTCGCGGCAGCCCCGAACACCCAGCCCACCACGGTCACCGGGGTGCTGTGGTCGCCTTGAGCGGCTAGACGGCGTTCGTAGGCGAGGGTGGCCAGCCAACCGCCGTCCAGGCCGAGACCGACGACCAGGGCGACACTCTTGGGCATGGCCTCACCAAGCCACATAACGACCACGGCGAGGGTGAGCACCATGGACACCGCCGTCATCGCAACCGCGGGAAGCACCGTCTTCGCTCGCGCGAGTCGCAGCAGGTTCGCTGCCTTCACAGCGCCCCTCCTGCCGTGAGCAGGGCAGCCAGGATGAGCAGCGCCCCACCGGCGCAGGTCAGGTCGACCGCGCGGCGCAGGCACGTGTACTTGGCGACCGCCAGCCGGGAGAGTCCGGCGATGTCGGCGGCCTGGTCGGTGGCGACGGCGTCGGTGATCTCCTCGGCGGTGAGCGTGGCCCACAGCGGGAACCCGTGCCGGCCACGCAGGTTCGGCCGGGCCGAGCGCAGCAGCAGACCGGCCGCCGCGACCAGCAGCACCATCCCGACCCCGCCCGCCACATAAGCGGGGACAGTGAGGGGCAGGTCGCGGGCGACCGTCCAGGCGCCGGCCAGCACCGCGCCGACGAACGCCAGCAGCAGACCGGTCTTGGTGTCGGTCCGCGAGATCTCCGCCTTCACCTCAGCGTGCGCGGCGGTCAGACTCCGGGTGGTGCTCATGCGGCACCCCCGGGCATGGTCGCGGCCGTGGTGCGGTTGGCCAGGGCGATGCGCGCGGCCAGCGCCCGGTTCCGGGCCCGGCGGATGCGCCGGTTGTCCAGCTCGGTCGGGATGCGGTCCAGGGCGATGATCTGCGCGTCCAGCAGGTCAACGTCCGCCAGGATGACGGGCATTTCCTGCTCGATCGCGTCCAGCTCCGCGTCCGTCGGCTCCATGAAGTCGGCGAACGCGGTAACAGCGTCCTGAACAGTAACGATGTGGCTCATTGGGTCGTGTGTCCTCTCAACAGGTACGGCCCGACAGCGCCCCCGGAGGTGCAACTCCGGGGGCGCGCCGTTTACGGGATGAACAGGTCTGAGGTCAGCGGCCCTGCGCCCAGCGGAACAGGCCGACGACCGAGTCGGTGACGTCGGTGACCCGGCCCGACTCCAGCTCGTCGGCCCGGGTCTCCATCTGCTTCGCGGCGGTGTCCTTGCCCCGGCTGCGCAGCACCTTCGCTGCCTCACGGTTCTTCGAGGCCTGTGCCTTCAGGCGGTCCATGAACAGTCCTCTCGATATTGGACGGGTGAAGCCCACGCGGCTCCCCTCAGCGCTGCTCGTGCGCGACGAGCAGCGGAGGCAACCGGCCGCAGCGAGGCTGCGGAGATCGAGTTGCGCTGTACCTCACACGGGAACCCGTGTGGCCGCCTACTTGGCCGAGGAGAGGCGGCGTAATCCCCATTGAGTTGTCAAAGAGCTTCCGGCAAGGGGCCCGCCCCGAAAGGCGAGCTATCCCGAACCGGTACGACCTGGAAGCAGCCCAAAGAAGACCCTTCCGACTCGCTGTCCTAGGACTGCGAGCGGCTTGAGATGACAGTGCCACGCTGTCCTAGGACTGTCAACAGTCCTAGGACTATGTGGTTCACTGGCTTGGTCGAGAGGAGTTCTGCGTGGCACCGAAGTGGCGCGACCTGGCGGACAGGTTCGCGGAGCAGATCAAGAGCGGTCAGTTGCCGCCGGGCGCCCAGTTGCCCCAGATCAGAGAGCTAGTGGAGGCGGGGGAAGGCTCAAAGGAGACCGTCCACAAGGCCTACAAGGCCTTGGAGGCCGAAGGCCTTGTGACTTCGACGCGCGGACACGGCACCGTCGTGCGTCCTCGCGCTGCACTCAAGCGGCTGGGTATCGCCCGTTACGACAAGGCGAAATGGCGCGACGGTGACGAGGTCGCGTTCATCGCTGACCGGGTCGCTTCGGGACGCACGTACAAGCGCAACGAGCAGACGCAGACCGTGAGCCGTGTCGAGGCGGACGACCTTGTTGCGGAGGGGCTGGGTGTCCCAGTCGGCTCCGAGGTGTACGCACGCGCCCGACTCGTGAAGGAAGGGGTCCAACCGACTCACACCCTGACCAGCTACTACCGGCCGGAGCACGTTGAGGGGACACGCATCGTCGACCCCACCCCGGGGCCCGCCGGCCGTGGCGGCGGGTACCGGGTCCTCTACGACGCCGGATACGAGATCGACCACATGAGGGAGGCCCTGTTCGCCCGCGTCCCGACCACGGACGAAGTGCAGCTCCTACAGCTCCCCGCCGGCGAGCCCGTGGTCGAACTGCACCGGACCACGTACACCGCAGACGGCACGGTGGTTGAGTTCGCGGTGGGCGTTCACGCGGCTTCCCGCTTCGCGTGGGAGTACGACTTCAAGGTTCCCGACTCAGCGCAGGGCACGAAGGGACAGGAATGATCTCGGCACAGGCATGGGCGGACGCTCGACTGCTGTGGGACTACCACTTCATGCACCATGACCCACGGCCGTGCTCGGTGGCGGTGGGGCTGGGTAGTCACGACCTTGGTGTGGCTGACGTGACAGCGGAGCTGTACCACCAGGGCATGGCGCCGGTCATCGTCTTCACGGGGGCCACCAGCCCGACGACCCGGGCGCGCATGCCGCGCGGTGAAGCTGTTCACTACCTCGACCGGGCGTTGGAGCTTGGGGTGCCCGAGTCCGCGGTGCTCCTGGAACCGCGTGCCACGAACACCGGCGAGAACATCGAGTTCACGAAAGCGGTGCTGGCAGAGGCCGACATCAAGGTCTCGTCCGTCCTGCTTGTGAGCAAGCCGTACGAAGAGCGGCGCTCTTACGGCATGATGCGGAAGCTCTGGCCCGAGGTCGAAGTGGTGTGCGCGTCCACACCGATGGGCTTGGAGGAGTACGCCGACTCAATCGGAGACGCTCGCATGGTGATCGACATGATCGTGGGAGCCCTGCAACGAGTGATCGTCTTTCCCAAGTTGGGTCTGGCCATCAAGCAGGACGTGCCAGACACCGTTGTAGCCGCCTTTGAGCGGCTGCGCGTCGAAGGCTTCACTAGCCGACTCATGCCGACTGACGTTGCTGCCCGCTCCGACACGTGATGCTGGGGCGGCCAGCAGACAGTTCTAAGCTTCGCCCTGCACTTTCCCTGCCTCATCAAGACCAGCGCCCAGCGGCGCAGTGCACGACTGAGCCCGCTCTGCCGACTTCATCCCGCACTAACCTCGCTTCAGGGAATCATGAAAAAGCAATAGCCCCGGCTCGGATGCCGGGGCTATCTGATCTCTGATCACTAAGCGAGCGCTCAGACGATGCCGGAAGCTGACGTTGAGGCGGCGGCAACTTGACGATCAACCTCTAGCTGGGCCTTGTGCAGTGCCCGCTGAGCTGCCTTGATCGCCTTTTCGTCGCTACGCGCCTCAGCGAGGGCTAGCCGGGCTTCGGCATCAGTCAACCTGCGCTCAGCCTCGACCACCGCTGTCCCCAGTGGCATGGCGCGCCACCTCCTTTCGCTGCCGACACTAACGCGTGGCTTTGAGAACCGACAGTCTACGTGACACTCACCTCACCACAGCACCACGGGTTGACCAACTATTCCCCATGGGCTTGTACCCTCAATTAGCTGGGGGGGAACGTTGTCCTCGCTGGTGTCCACCACAGCCCACGATGCGACCGGCCAATCTGCGCTTTGCAGCCTGTCAGCAGCTTCCTCTACATCGCCGAGGGCATCCGAGATGATCTCGCTAGGCAAGAAGCGTCCAGTACTCAATGCCCTCGAACGCATACGTTCAGTAGCCACCTCGACTGCACACATCGCTGCGAGAACATGCACATCGCAACCAATCTCGGTGAGGTCGGCCACCCACTCGTCCACATAAACGGCTCGCCCTATGCTGTCGACGGCCAGGTCGTTGCTTGACTCAAGTGCGCGACGGTAATCAACTCCATACGTCAGGTGGACCGCCTCGCGCTGCACAACTCCCGACCCCAACCCATGGGCGTACTCAGGCAGCTTCTCTCGGATGTCATCTGCCGAAACAACCAGAAGCCCCTCACCAGCGCCGAGTTGTACGCGATGAACGTCAACCATGCGCCTGAGGCATGTCGTCTTCCCTGCCCCCGGCATGCCAATGAAAATGTATGCCTGACGCCTTGACGACCGGAGTTTCGGTTGCACGACCGGAAGGCAGACTTGTGCGTGCACATCATGTCGACTCAACCGCCATGCCCCATCCTTCTCGTAGACATGGGCGGTCGAGACCAGCCCGTTGGCTGACTCGGTCTCAAGTATCGCTTTCAACGGCGGATCGTCTCGGCATACCTGCTCTACGTAGGCGTCTTCGACCCACCAGTTACGCGCATAGTGCGCCGCGTCGGTACGCCACTCCAAATATCTGCGCTCGTCTTCGGAGTAAATGACGCCCTCCTAAGATCTGGCCACACTTCCATGATCTGCCGGGTACTTCGACGGCGCCACTTGAGGCTGGGGGAAGCAGCGGGGTGACGGCAGTCGTTGACGGCAACACCAGCGAACGTTGCCGTACTCGGAGGGCCGACCGCACACCATCCGCAGGAGACGGGCACGCCTCGCCGCTGACCAGCGGAGCGCCCGAATGATCTCCTAAAGCGGGTGTCGCAGGTTCGAATCCTGCCGGGGGCACCAGCCAAAAGGCCCCGGACCGATCATGGTCCGGGGCCTTTCATCTACTTCTGACAACAACCGGATCGTCGAAAGCAGTCCCCCGAGTCGAACCGCACGACCGGGACACCCCGGTCGTGCAGCTCACTGATCACCACGTCGGCCGTGGGGTCGTCCAGATTGGTGACGACCGGCACCGGACCGAGATCGCTCACTGGTCGGTGTCGTTCCCGGTGTCCTGGTCACCGCCGCCGCTGCCACCGGGGCCTGCGCCGTCCGACGGGTTACCGGTGCTGGTCGCCGGATTCGTGCCACTGCTGGTGCCGTGCTTCCCCATCTCCAGCACATGGCCGTCGGCGTCGAAGTAGCGAGCCGTCTGGGTGGTTCGGTCGAGCTCGACGCGGGCGTAGCCCGACGCCATCGCCGGATACGGAGCCATGCGCCGCACGCCCCAAGGGGACTGAGTGACCGCGCCGGACGGCAGAGGCGTCCCGGTCGGAAGCCGACGCTTCGGGGGGACTCGTCTCAGTGGCCGCCCTCGACATCGGCGGCCTGGTGCGCGGCATCGCTGGGCTCATGGGCCGGAGCGCTCACGAGGGTGGCCAATCAGCGAGCGCAGCACCGGCACCGTAGAGCCGGCCGCGGTCAGCCCGGCCAGCACAGCGCCCGATAGGGGGACATCCGTCAGCGCGGTGAGGCCGCCTACCACCAGCCCGAGGACGAGCGCGGTGAGCAGAACGACGGTGGTGTGCAGGGACAGAAACGGCGGCTCCGTTTCAGAGCCGCTCCGGCCGGGCTGCGCCGGCGGCGGTGTCATCTGGGTCATGCCAGCACCATCCCCCCAAGCATCCCGCTGACCTGCATCAATCGAACAAGCTGAGTCCTAGGCCGATCAGGACCGCCCACCATCGCACACATCACCGTCGCGTTCCGGGTCGTTTCGCTATGTTCAGTGCCGTTCCGGTCAGGTGGCTCTACTCTGCTCCCCACAAGCACGCACCCGGGGGGCGACGTGGCAGCCAATGGCGGGAACGGTGGAAGCAGCTACGCGGCAACGCTGCAGGAGCTGGCGGTGGCGCTCACCGAGCTGAAACGGGATCGTGGAGCCCCCTCCTACGACCGCATCCTCGTGCGCGGAAAGAAGGTGTGCGGCGAACGGCATGCGATGTCGAAGGCCTCGGTGAGCGAGGCGTTCGCCGGACGGCGGGGCCCGGCCTCCCTGGACCGACTGCTGTGGCTGGTGCGCGTCCTGCTCTCCTATGACGACGGCGAAGAGGTGAAACCGCCCGAACGGCGTGACCCCGAACTCCTGGTCTGGAGGGACCGTTGGCATACTCTGGAACGCGCCCGAGCCGCCGCCCGCCGTGGGTCTTCGACGGATGACGCGGAAAGAGTGCTCGCGGTCGACCGGGACTCGGTTGCGTCCACCTCTCTGGTGGAAGGCATTGAGCCCGACGACACATTCTTGCGGTCCGGAAGCCATCAGCGCCGCAACACCTTTGAGCTCCTGAGTGATCTCCCCGCCCCCGCCTCGCCACCCGCAGGAGATCACAGCGCAGCCACGGCCAGACAGGGGGCACCGCCGCCACCGAATACCTCGCTCACCACACCGTCGCCCCTGCGCCTTGCGGACGTGCCGCAGCCGACGATGGTCGGGCTGCCACCGAGGCTCGCGGAGGCGTTCGCGGCGCCGGAAGTCCGCGTGGACGCGGCCTGTCTGACCGCGGAGACGCTGATGCTAGCGCTGGGTGAACCGGTGCGGCTGATCCACGAGGGCCGCATCCGCCCCCGGTCGATCGACGTGCGGATCCTGCTGCCTTCCCGAAAGATCAACCTGGCGTTCCCGATCTCTATGGAAAGCCCCGGGGACAGATCTGTGAAGCTCCCCCACGACGACCCGGTCCACCAGCGCTGGCTCGAGCAGCGCAACGCCCAAGGGCACGTCCTGCGTCACAATCTGCTGGCGCTGCGCTCGATGCACGGCATCGACGTCCGGGTGACCTTCCGCGCGCTGCCCTTCACCCCTCCCGTGAAGCTGTACCTCCTCAACGGGACGGAGGCTCTGATGGCGTTCTACATGCTCACCAAGCGGGAGGTGGAGATGGAGAGTCAGACCCTGGAGATGTACGACACCGTCGGCGCCGCGTCTCTCCTCTTCCCCTTCGAGCGCCGGATGGGCATGCGGGACGCGACTTTCGTCGATCAATCGCAGAAGTGGTTCGACGGCCTCTGGGAAACCATTACGACGGACCTGACACTCTCCTAGGACTTCTGATACGACGCAGACGGGAAATCGAGGATCGGCTGAAGGCAGGGCTCACGAAGCCCGATCCAATGGACGACCACGGCCACTGGCAACCACCAGCTGGGACCGACGCGTCAGGCCGAGACAACACAGGCCCAGCAGTCCTACTGAGTTACAACCTTCTCCACGGGAGTAGCGCCACTGGGCTGCGCTCGGATCGAACTCCAGAAGCGTTGGTCAGTTGGCCCTGGACTATCCGTGGACTCGTCCCGTCTGACCTCGCACGTACAGGGCCGTGACCTGCTGCGTTCTCCAAGCACCAAGCGCCCTCCGGAGCCGGGTGCTGGCCCTTGTCTCCGTTCACACGGGTTTATTCGCTCCTGGGCGTCGGTATCTCCCGTCCTTCCAAGGCGTGCGCCGCCCTGGCGGTGAACGCTCCGAAGGCGTCGGTCCAGGAACGACTGGCTTCGCTCTCTCGCTCCTGCCAATGGTCGGCACCGTCCACCCCGTTCATGATCATAGGTGTGGCGTGGCCCATCGCAGAGGCTCGGGCACGTAGCGCTTGGAGCACATCGATGGAGCTGGATACGAGCCCCTGAGGACCCAGGATGAGAATCTTTGCCTGCCACTTGGCCGCAATAGCGATGTCAGAGCTCGCGGTCTGCATGTGCTCAAGGACTGATTCCGCGTCTTCCAGCGCCTCAGTCTCATCGGACGCACTACCAAGCGCCCCCAGCTCAACGCGTGCAGCGATCAGGGCGGCGTGTGCGCCTTGGACTGACTCGATGAAGGCGGAGAACGCTTCGACTCTTTCAGCTCTGACACCTCGGCGGTGTTCACTCTCGGCCGTGACGGCCGCTTGGTGTCGCACCCCGAGGTAGGTCATGGCCGCCGCTCCCACGGCCCCGGCGACGCCTACGGCTGCGCCCAGGACGGCCGCTACCCCCTGATCCATAGCTCTGCATACTGCCACTGATGACGCCGAGTTGATCCGTGGGGCAGACCCGATCGGGGTCGAAGCCTGGGCCGTCTCGGGGCCGTGCGCGGGCGCCCGACGCCGACACCGGCACTGACGGTCGAGCTGGAGCAGACTGCGAAACCCCAGGTCAGGGGACCCACGCGATATGCGTTCCCCCAGGGGTGGCGCTCAGGCGAGAGGAGGTGCTTCTCGCCAGTGCCCAGAGACACCAACCGCGAGGTCAGAGTGACCCCAACCGCGCCCTCTCCATGAGGTCAATTACGTAGTGGACCAATTCGACAGGCGCGGTAGTGGCAGCGAAGATCCTGCGATCAACGCCCCTCTCCGGATCGAATCGCCCTGTGTAGATCAGCACCGGAACGTCGATGTTGTACTGTTCCAGCCGCCGCAGCATCTTGATCCCTGCTTGCCGATCGCCGTCCCGGTCAAGGTCGCTCACGATGATGTTGTATGGCCTGCGGCGAAACAGGGGTGTGGCCTCCTCGGTCGACTGGGTCACATCGATATGCATGCCGGCGGTGCGGAAGAGTTCGACCAGCGGGGCATTGCCCTCGGGGCGGTCATCAACCCACAGCACTCTGCCGCCTCGCAGAACGTCTGCAAGCATGCTCCAGCCTGCCCAACGCCGTACGCCTGGCAGTCGCAGTGACAGTCGTCGTGCTCTCATCCTGAGCGCGATCGAGCAACTCGCCAGCGAGCTCGACCTCAACTCCGAGTGCGCGTACGGCGGTCAACCGCGGCACCATGCGTTGAACGATTGTTCCTCGCAGAGTGAAGTACACCGTGGCGGCGAAGGCCACCGAGAGTACTGCGGGAACCGTTCCGATGAGCTTGCTCCATAAGGCGTCGATCATCGCCAAACTGGAGGGGGCCGACCCTGCCCGTGCCGCGTTCCTGGCGGTGTGGCACGACTCGCAGGAGACCAGGACCGGGGACGTCAACCACTTGGCCAAGAAGTACGGTGCCGGTGAAGCCGACCCCGCGGTGGTCACTGCCGACCAGGTGGCGGGTATGCCCGAAGCGCTCGCGTCCACGGTGCGCGAACTGATCGGCGAGTACGAGGCCCGGGAATCTCCCGAAGCGATCTGCACGCGAGACGCGGACAAGCTCGAATGCATGCTGCAGGGCGTCGAGTACAAAGCCCAGGGCTATCGGCACGCACAGCGGTGGATCGACAACAGCCGCGGTCGCCTCGTCACGAAGACCGCGAACGAACTGACCGACCAACTGCTGGCGACGGACCCGTTGGACTGGCTGCGGAGCACGCTGGGCGAGTCGAGCTGACTCCTACTGCCAGTCGTCCACCGGCCGTAGAACACTGAACTGCCGCCAAGCCTGGCCGACTGACTGAGTTACAACTACTCCTGCCTCCGCCCCGCTCCAGCCCGGCCGGCGCCCGTGCCGCGCTGCGACTCCATGGTCTCCATGATGCAGCGAGCCCCGCCGCTGTGGGGTGGGCGGCGAGGCCTGGGGTTGGTGGTCAGCGTCGCGCGACGTCAGCGATCAGAAGTCAGTGCGGGACGCTTTGAGGGTCTTGCACTCGAGCTTCTTGGCGTCCTTGATCTCGTCCGCGTTCACCAGCGCACCAGCGTCCTTGTCGGTGAACTTCTGGCCCGGGGCCAGGTTCTCGGCGGTTGACATGAAGTCGTTGACCTTCTTGCCGTCGGCCAGGACCTCGCCCTCAACGAAGTACGAGTATCGGCGGTCGCCGTTGTTGGCGTAGTCGACGTGGATGGCCATCTCCTTGATGCCGAGGTCGCCGGTGACCACGTCGCACTTGGTGACCTTGAAGTCCTTCATGACCTCGGACTCCTTGGCGCCGCCGGTCTTGGACTTACCGTCGCCGACGGTGGTGGAGTCGTACGACTTGTCCAGCTCCTCACTGGCCTTGTCGACGGCGGAGAAGAACAGGGCGTTCATGGCGAAGAACATCATGATCGCTACGGCCGACGTGACGAGGCCGGTGATGCCGGCGCCCTTGCCCTTGCGGACCTTGCCCGCCTTGGAGAGGCCGATGGCGCCGAAGATGAGGCCAAGGATCGCGAGCGGCCAGACGACGACGTTGAGGACAGGGATGAAGCTGACTACGACGGCGATGATGCCGAGGACGAGTGCGGTGGTGGCCAGGCCGTTGCTGCCGGGCTGCTGGGGCTCGCCGTAGCCGGGCTGCTGGGTCTGGGGCGGGTACTGCTGGCTCATGGTCCCCCCTGGGACTTGCGTTGTGAGTTGCGAGTGGGTGACTTGTGGAGCTGCTGTGTGGTTGCCTCGATCTGGTGTTATTCACCTGATCGTTACGAACTGCCGGGGGCGGCGAGGCCGGGCCCCCGCTGCCTGTCGGTGAGTGAGCTTGCGGTGAGCGTCAGAGAGGCCGTTTCCGGGGGCACTTGAAGGTCCCTACGACGGCTGTCCCGTGGTGGGCCGGGAGAGCGTCGAGCGCGCTCTGGAGCGGAGTGCGGAGGAGCTCGCCGAGACTCAGTGACGCGTCAGTGGGGCAGTGACTCGCTGCCCCACTGGATCACCTCACTGACGCTGACCAGCGTAAAGAGCGATCAAGTGAGGCAGTGAGGACGCCCGAGGCCGCCGCCGGCCGCGCGATAGGCTCACCGCCCGTACAAGCAGGGCTCAGAGCGGTAAAGGGGAGGAGCCGTGCAGCTCACGGTGCACTGGTCAGATCTATGGGTGCCCGCATCGATGATCGTCCTGAGCGTCATCCTCAGCTTGGTGACTCGTCAGAGGCGGCACAGGCGGAAGGCAACAGTCAGACGGGGCTCACGGACTCACTGGGAATGGCTGCCGTTCACGTTCGGGCTGGCCACAGCGCTCGGGGAGCTCTCGTTCCTTCTTGACCTACCCGATCCCTGGACCACGATCATCGATGTGATGGCCCGTGCACTCGCCCTCACCACTGGGTTCATGGTCTTCCGGACGGTTTTCATCCTGTTCATGCGCGGCACTCGGCGGGTGTTCCGACGCCGAGGAGCGGATACCAGCATCTGACAGCGGCGGAGGAGCGCGCATACAGGCGGACCCCGGGGACCACTGCGCCTGAGAATTGAGACAGAGGGGATCTCCTCTGTGGAGTGAGGGTGGAGCGTCGTTGAGGAAGCTGGGGCGTTTGGGGGAACGTTGACTGGACGCCCCCTGGCCCTGTTTCGTCACTGGCTGTGTTCAGGCGCATGAACGGAGGTGTAAGGATCAGAGGTTGACGGGAAGGTAGCTGTCGTCGACGGGGGGCGATATGGGGAATGGTTCAGGGAAATGTGCGCCTGAAGAACTTCTCGCGTTGATTCAGTGGCACATTGTTCGATGTGATGAACTGCGCTCAGCGGTGGCAAATCGAGCAGCTGTCCTGCTCAGTGCGAATGCCTTCACTTCTGCCGGTGTGGCTGCGGTATCAGTAAGCGTCTCAGCTCCGCAGGAGAGAATCTTTCTCTACCTACTCTTTGTGGCGACGGCGTCCACGTTGGTCTTCGCTGCCCTGTCGGTCGCGTTCGCTGCTGACTCTTTGATCAATCGTTTCGGCTGGTCTGTTCGCTATGGAGTCGAATCGACGCCGTTTGCGCCTGCCTTCAGTCACTCCGATACGGTCCGCTATGTGGGATCGCTCGCTGATTTCCGGCAGGGGCAGCTTGACCTTCGGATGGCCGATGCGCTTGAGCACGCGATCTCGGAACTGTGGATCGTGATTAGGGCTCATCATCGAAGGTATGGCCAGATGCAGAAATCTGTGCGCCTTTTCTACTATTCGCTAGGCTCGTTCGTTGCTTCTTCGGTTTTCGCGCTCCTTATTCGTTTCTTGGTTGCGTGAATTGGTGCTCATGTGGCTCCTGGGACAAATAAAGGACCTGGGACAGTGGAATGAAACTGCTGGTGCTTCCCAGCTCTCCTGGGGTGGGACCTGCAGGAGTAGGCGTGTCTGCGAGTCGTTCGGCCAGGGCGCGGACCGCTTCGCGGTCTCCTTCGAGGGCTTCGCGTTCGTCGTCGGTCAGATTGAGCTGTTCGAGCATCTGGTCGATGCCGTCCTTGACGGCCAGGAGCTGTCCGCGGCTGGATTGCTTGGGGACGTAGAACGGGCAGCGCGCGCAGGCCAGCCGGTGGGGGCACTTGGCGAAGAAGTCGTAGCTGCAATAGCTCTCGCCCAGGTCGTAGTACTTCCAGGGCTGTTCTCCGCCGGCGGCGGCTCCGGTGAGGATGGGCTCGCGGTCGACGAGGACCTGGATGGTGCGGACGTTGCGGGCGAAGTAGTCGGCCTTCCGGTAGGCGGCGGTGAGGGTGCGCTACAAGTTGAGTTACCGTCACTCCGCATAGGGCACCCGGAGCTTGGCCCAGGACTTTGCGCCGGGCCAGCCGTCCGCGTCCGCACCCCGGTACCCGCACTTCCGCTGCCACTTGGCGTAGCAGTCGCGGTGGTGTGTCGTCCACTGACGTCCACTGAGAGGGTGGGCCGAGGGTGGGCCGGTCTGACCGAATTCGGAGCATCCCTCTTCGACCAGGCGCATGGCCATCATCTTGATGATCGGGCTGCTGGGCTCACTTCTGAACCAACCGGCCCCTGGAAAGGGGACGTAGCCGTCTTCTGTACTCATGTTTGCATGTTAGGCATATCCACCGTTGCCAGCATGTTCACGCCTTTTCGCATGGGTAAGTTCATACGATTGGCGGATATCTGAGGATCGTTACCGCGGTATCCCCTATCCGCGAAAAAAGGAGCTCGGAGTGCCCTCCCGGCAAACAGAGGGCACCCTACGTCACCTCGGCCAAGCCCAGCGCAGCGTCCGCGACCGCTACTGCGGCGCGACCGCGTCCTTGGCGCTGTCCGGGCGCCTCCGCTCCCGGACCAGCGCGATCGCGATCACCAGAGCGGCCACGAGCACGGAGAGCAGTACCTGGGTCCGTCCGCCGCCCTCCTTGTCGTCGGTGAGCATGTAGAGGAGCACGAACGAGATCATCGCGATCGTCACCCAGGTCAGATACGGGAACAGCCACATCCGGACGACGAGCTTCTCCGGGTTCTCGCGCAGGATGATCCCCCGCATCCGCAGCTGCGAGAAGCAGATGACCAGCCAGACGAAGAGCGCGACCGCGCCCGAGGAGTTCAGTAGGAACTGGAACACCGTGTCCGGCCACAGGTAGTTGAAGGCGACCGCCACGAAGCCGAAGGCCACGGAGGCCAGGATCGCGGGCTGCGGGACACCTCGCGCGTTCGTCCGTACGAAGGACCGCGGGGCGTCGCCGCGCTGCCCGAGGGAGAAGGCCATGCGGGAGGCGGTGTAGAGGCCGGAGTTGAGGCAGGACAGCACGGCGGTCAGCACGATGAAGTTCATGATCTCGCCGGCGTGCGGGATGCCGATCGTGTCCAGGGCCGCGACGTACGACCCCTTCTTCTCGATCGCGGGGTCGTTCCACGGCAGCAAGGCGACCACGACGAGGATCGAGCCGATGTAGAAGACGCCGACCCGCCAGATGACGCTCCGGGTGGCCTTCGCGACCGCCCTCCGCGCGTCCGGGGACTCGGCGGCGGCGAGGGTGACGATCTCGCTGCCCATGAAGGAGAAGACGACCAGCAGGATGCCGGTGAGGATCGCTCCGGAGCCGTTCGGCAGGAAGCCGCCGTGTTCGGTGAGGTTGCCGAAGCCCGTCGCGGCGTGGTCGGAGCCGGGCAGCACACCGAAGATCGCCAGTCCGCCGAGGAGAATGAACCCTCCGATGGCGACGACCTTGATGCCCGCGAACCAGAACTCGAACTCGCCGAAGGAACCGACCGAGATCAGGTTGGTGGCGGTGAGGACCACCATCACGATCAGGGCCCAGGCCCACTGCGGCACGGCCGGCACCCACCCTTCGAGGATCACGGCACCCGCCGTCGCCTCCACGGCGAGCACGACGACCCAGAAGAACCAGTACAGCCAGCCGATCGAGAACCCGGCCCAGCGGCCCAGCGCCCGGTCCGCGTAAGCGGAGAAGGAGCCGGAGGTCGGGTAGGCCGCGGCCATCTCGCCGAGCATCCGCATCACGAACACGACCAGGGCCGCGACCAGCGCGTACGACAGCAGGATGCCGGGCCCCGCGGCGGCGATACCGGAGGCGGAGCCCACGAACAGGCCGGCGCCGATCACACCACCGATGGCGATCATGGACAGGTGGCGGTTCTTGAGACCGGCCTTCAGGCCTGCCTGCTCCGGGGACGACTGACCGTCGGCGGGTGGGGCGGTGTCAGGGGCCGGAGCACCTGGGGGACGTGTGGTCATGTCGACATCCATCCGTTGAGGGGTGGGGAAGCCGTGTGGGGAGTGGCTGCCGTGGTTGCTGGGGCACTTCTTCACCGGCCACCGGTTCGCAGATCACCGAGGGAGGGCGATGGCCTCGAAGCTTCCGAGAGCGTTCAGGGTGCGACGGCGCGGTATCCGGATGCCGTGCCGGTGATGGGGTCGTCACCGGCACGTCCGCGCTGCGCCCGCCTCCTCATGAGAGGCGGTCCGTTTCACTTCCGGTTCACTTCCGGGAGGAGATTTGCGTCAGCGTATGTGGGGGCATGGGGCGGCAGGCTTGTCCAGTACGACGAATTCGCCGCCGATGGCTGTACGGCCCGCCAATGCGGAGGGGAAGCGGGATCAGGTGCCGGGTGGCAGCCGCAGCTGGAGCATGGCGAGCAGACGCTGGTCAGGACGGCTCAGGTCGAGACCGGTCAGCTCCTCGGCCCGGCGAAGGCGGTAGCGCAGCGTGTTGGGGTGCACATGCAGCTGGGCGGCGGCCGCCCGTACGTCACCGAAGGAATTCAGGTAGGTCAGGAGGGTCTCCGCCAGGCGGCCCTGGTGCCGGCTGTCGTGGGCGACGAGGGCGGTCAGCCGTGGGTCGCGTATCTCGGGGTGGTCGGACAGCAGCGTCAGCACTTCGCTGACCAGTACTTCCGACTGGATGTCCGGCAACGCGGCGACCGTGGTGGGTACGTCGGCTCCCAGCATGGCGTCGAGGATGCGGTCGGCCTCCCGGCGCGACTCCGTGACGTCGCCGAGCGTGGGCACCACGCAACCGACCGAGCCACGCAGCGGCAGGCCCAGGTGCCGGCGTACGGCGTCGGTGATCTCCTGACCCCAGCCGCGCAGCGTGTCTATGTCGATGCTGCGCGGCAGCTGGGGCAGGAGCACGTAGATGCGGGGGTCGACCTGCGCGACCAGCGCGCTGCGGTGCCGGGCGGCTATGTGCACGGAGACCAGGTTGGTGACTTCGGCATGGGTCAGCTCCGGTGCGGCGACGGCCTCCGCGGTTCCGTAGGAGAAGCCCAGGACGGCGGCCGGGCGGGTCGCGTCGAATCCCAGGTGGGTGGCCAGCGGCTGTGGCCCGGTGTTCCCCTCCAGAAGCCCGGCCAGCAGGGTTCGGGTGAACGTCAGGTTCTCCGAGAGTTCCCGGCGGCGGCGCACCAGGTGGAGCGCGGCGACCCGGGCGGCACCCAGCAGTGCCTGGCCCGAGTGTTCGGACAGCGGTGTCGAGCCCTCCTGCACCCAGATGGTCCCCAACTGCCGCTCCCCGGACCGGATGGCGACCGCGAGCCGACGGCGGATCCCCAGCTCGGGGTGGCTGTCGATGCTGATCACCTCGTCGCTGGAGTGCAGGTGCTGGAACACACCCCACTCGCGCAGCTTCGCCAGGTACGCCTCCGGTCCCTGCCAGCCGAGGATGGACCGCCGTCGCAGGTCGTCGATCTCGTCGGAGTCGGTGGAGCGGGAGTACGCCAGCACCCGGTTGGCGGCGTCCTCGATGCTGACGATGCCGCTGGTGAGGATGGCGGTGGTCTGGGCGAGCGAGAACAGGTCGCTCTCGTCGGCTTCGCCGCGGTGGCCCGGCGGTGCGTCGTCGAGGGCGGCGCGGGCCAGCGCGTGCACTTGTTCCCAGCGTGCTTCGCTGCGCAGCGAGAGCAGGGCGACCCCGGCCTCGGTGGCGGTCTCGCTGAGAGCCGCGGCCTGGCCGGGAGTATCCAGTTTGACCACGACGCCGGCGGCTCCGTCGCGCCCGGCGGCCCGCAGTGCGGGATAGGCGGCTCGGCCCCGGGCACCGATGACGAGAACCAGCTCGCCCGGCTGGGTGGTCGGCGGCTCCTCGGGGTCGAGCAGGGCCACGCCGCGGATCTCGACGTCGAGTCCTGCGGGAGCCGCCTGCACCTCCACCAGCGAATCGCCCAGAGCCATCAGCAACTCGCGCAGGCTGATGCTCGCGGGGAGGGGAGATACCGCGGCCGGATCCATGATCGTCGCCTTCACTCGGAGCCACGCCGGAGTCCTGATGTTATCTGTCCGGCGACAAGTTCCGCCCTGGAGCATGTGCCGTCCGGCACGGGACCGAGCACATGCCGTACTGGTCACGCCGGCTACGACGCCATCGGCACCGAGCCGCCGCAGCCGCTGCCGTCGCCGCGGACACACCGCTCCCCCGTGACCGCTGTCCTATGGTGAATCTTCTGGCTCTTCAGGGAGGGGGCGAAATGCTCGGCGGGTCGGGTGCTCAGCACTACTTCTCGGGGTACGGGTCGCGGGTCATCGAGGTGCCGAAGGAGCTGCGTGGGCGCCCTGTGGTGATCGAGGCCTGGGGGTGGATCGCCAGCTTGGGGTTCGAGGTCGTCGGCGTGACCGAGCCCCGGGGACGGTACACGGAGCAGCCCGCCGGCTCGTCGGGGATCGGACGGGAGAGGGCGCACATTCTTCTTGAGCCCGGGCAGTGTGAATCAGTGCGGATCATGCGGGGCTGGAAGATGTCGGGACGGTGGAAGATCCGGTTCCTGGACGCGATGTCCGTGGGTCCGCTGCCGCCGAACATCAAGGGCGGCGCGTCGCAATTCTTCCAGTGCCCGGCGCCGGGGACTCGGCTCGCCGTGGCGTTCGGCGATGTCGGGGGGCGGATCGGCATCTACAACGAGAAGGGGCGATGCATCCGTGTGCTCGCGGGACGAGGCCACCGGTTCGACGATGTCGTCACCGTGCCCGACGTGACCGGCGTACTCGCGGTTGAGGGGGCCGAGTTGAAGTGGGGGCCCATGACTGAGTGGTCGCTGCGGACCGAGAACACAGCCGCCCGGAGTTGAACCGCACGACCGCACTTCATGACATCGCCGCCACCGCCCCATCAGGGTTCCGACCTCTATCTTGATGCTCATGCAGTCCTACACAATCGGCCAGGCCGCGCGGCTCCTCGGGGTGAGTCCGGACACCGCGCGGCGATGGGCGGACGCCGGGCGGGTGGCCACGCACCGGGACGAGAGCGGTCGGCGGCTCATCGACGGGAAGGACCTGGCTGCCTTCTCCGTGGAGCTGGCCAAGAGCGGCGGTCCCGAGGGGGACACCTCGTACACGTCCGTTCGTAACGCCTTCCCCGGCATCGTCACCGCCGTGAAGCTCGGCGACGTGGCAGCGCAGGTGGAGATCCAGGCCGGCCCGCACCGGCTCGTGTCGTTGCTGACGCGGGAGGCCGTGGAGGAGCTGGGGCTGGAAGTCGGAGTGGAGGCCACGGCCCGGGTGAAGTCGACGAACGTGCACGTGGACCGGACCTGAGCAAAAGTCCCTGGTTCAGACCCGGACACCCTTCCGGTACAAACGCACATGCCAGCTGTTCAGATCACAGTTGCGGCTCATGCGAAGTGACAGCGGACTTTCCCCTCGCATCTGCGGCATTATCATCGGTGCGTGCACACTCAGGACCAGAGGGAGTAGATCCGTGATGTCCCGTACCGTGCGCCGGACGCGCCGCCCCTTGCAGGTGACCGCATGGGGAGCCGTTGCCGTGCTGGCCTTGGGCGCCTGCTCCTCGTCGGCGGAGCCGGGCTCCTCGGCGTCCGCCTCGGGCAAGCTGTCCGGCACGGTGACCGTCTTCGCCGCGGCCTCGCTGAAGGAGAGCTTCACGACGCTGGGCAAGGAGTTCGAGAAGCAGCACCCGGGCACCAAGGTGACCTTCAGCTTCGGCGGCAGCGACTCGCTCGCCGCGGGCATCACCGGCGGCGCGCCCGCCGATGTGTTCGCCTCGGCCAGCCCCAAGACCATGAAGATCGTCACGGACGCAGGAGACGCCTCCGGCACGCCGGCCACCTTCGTGCGCAACCAGCTGGAGATCGCGACCCTGCCGGGCAACCCGGACGAGGTCGACTCCCTGAAGGACCTCACCGGCTCCGGCCTGAAGGTCGTCCTGTGCGACAAGGAGGTGCCGTGCGGCGCCGCCGCCCAGAAGGCCCTCGACGCGAGCAAGCTCAAGCTGACCCCCGTCTCCTACGAGCAGGACGTCAAGGCCGCCCTGACCAAGGTCGAGCTGAAGGAGGCGGACGCGGCGGTCGTGTACAAGACCGACGTGAAGTCCGCGGGTGACAAGGTGGAGGGCGTGGAGTTCCCCGAGTCCGCCGACGCCGTCAACGACTACCCCATCGCCCTCCTCAAGGACGCGCAGAACCCCGAGGCCGCCAAGGCGTTCATGGCGCTCGTGCGGTCCGCCGAGGGGCAGAAGGTCCTGACCGGGGCCGGGTTCCTCAAGCCGTGATCCCGACCGACAAGGCCGACACCGCGACCGACACCCTCCGGGGCGGTCCGCGGCGCCGGCGCGTCCGGACCGGCGTCCCGCTGCCCCTGCTTCTCCCCGCGCTGATCGGCCTGGCCTTCCTGATCGTGCCGCTGATCGCCCTGCTCGTACGGACCCCCTGGCACAGCCTGCCCCAGCAGCTGACCAGCCCCGACGTATGGCAGGCCCTCAAGCTGTCGCTGATCTGCGCCACGGCGGCGACCGCGGTGAGCCTGGTCCTCGGGGTGCCGCTCGCCTGGCTGCTGGCCCGTGTTCACTTCCCCGGCCGCGGCCTGGTGCGGGCCCTCGTCACTCTGCCTCTCGTCCTGCCCCCGGTGGTGGGTGGTGTGGCCCTGCTGATGGCGCTCGGTCGCAACGGCGTCATCGGGCAGTGGCTGGACTCCTGGTTCGGGATCACCCTCCCCTTCACCACCGCCGGGGTCGTGGTCGCGGAGGCGTTCGTCGCCATGCCGTTCCTCGTCATCAGCGTCGAGGGCACGCTGCGGGCCGCCGACCCGCGCTACGAGGAGGCCGCCACCACCCTGGGTGCCTCCCGCTTCACCGCGTTCCGCCGCGTCACCCTGCCCCTCATCGCCCCCGGCATCGCGGCCGGCGCGGTGCTGGCCTGGGCGCGGGCGCTCGGCGAGTTCGGTGCGACCATCACCTTCGCCGGCAACTTCCCCGGCCGCACCCAGACCATGCCCCTGGCCGTCTACCTCGCCCTGCAGAGCGAGCCGGAGGCGGCCATCGCCCTCAGCCTCGTCCTGCTCGCCGTCTCCATCGCGGTTCTGGCGGGGCTGCGTGATCGCTGGATGACCGCCTCATGACCGACGCCGAGAAGACCGCTGAGGATGCCGCCGGAGCACCCGGCCCGGCAGGGGAAGGTCTCGACACCCGGCTGGTGGTCGAGCGCGGCTCCTTCCGCCTCGACGTGAAACTGACGGCGGCGCCCGGCGACGTGGTCGCCCTGCTCGGCCCCAACGGCGCCGGCAAGACCACCGCCCTGCGTGCCCTCGCCGGTCTGGTACCGCTCGCCGGAGGCCATCTCTGGCTGGACGGGGCGGAGTTGGACCGTACGCCGCCGGAATCCCGGCCGGTCGGCGTCGTCTTCCAGGACTACCTGCTCTTCCCTCACCTCACCGCCCTCGACAACGTGGCCTTCGGGCCGCGCTGCCACGGCGCCGGCAAGGCGGAGGCCCGCGCCCAGGCCGCCGAGTGGCTGGAGCGCATGGACCTCACCGCCCACGCGTCCGCCAAACCCCGCCGTCTCTCCGGCGGCCAGGCCCAGCGCGTCGCCCTCGCCCGCGCCCTGGCCACCCACCCCCGTCTGCTCCTCCTCGACGAGCCCCTCGCCGCCCTCGACGCCCGCACCCGCCTCGACGTCCGCGCCCAACTCCGCCGCCACCTGGCCGACTTCGAGGCGGTCGCCGTACTCGTCACGCACGACCCGCTCGACGCCATGGTTCTGGCCGACCACCTCGTCGTCATCGAGGACGGCCAGGTCGTCCAGGAGGGCGCCCCGTCCGACATCGCCCGCCGCCCTCGCACGGACTACATCGCCCACCTGGTCGGCCTCAACCTCTATCGGGGACAGGCAGAAGGACACACCGTCCATGTCGGCACCGGCCCCGCGATCACGACCACGGAGGACCTCACCGGCCCGGTCTTCGTCGCCTTCCCGCCCAGCGCCGTCACCCTCCACCGTGACCGCCCCACCGGCTCCAGCGCCCGCAACCTGTGGCGCTGCGAGGTGGCCGGCCTGGAGACCCACGGGGACCAGATTCGCGCCGACCTCACCGGCGACCTCTCCCTGATCGCCGACCTCACCACGGTCGCCGCAGCCGAACTCGACCTCCATCCCGGAGCCACGGTCTGGGCGGCGGTGAAGGCGGCCGAGACGCACGCGTACCCGGCGTGAGGAGTCGCTGAGTTCTCGGCCACCGCGGCGGCGTCGGCGACCGAGGGACACCACATCGTCGGCTGTCATCACCCCGCGCACGTCAATGGTGATCATGTGGGCGGGTGAGTGGATTCAGGTGCGGTCGAAGTCCTCGAGGAACGTGAGTACAGATGCGTCCTCCTCGATCAGCGGGATGAGGGCGGCGTTGAACGGGGTGCCGTAGGGGGCGTTCAGGTGTGCCCGGAAGGCGTCCTCGTCGCGGTAGACCTCGAAGATCCAGTAGGCGCGGGGGTCGGCCGTCTTCGTGTAGACGTCGAAGGCCAGGTTGCCTTCCTCTTCGCGCACCTTCAGGGCGTAGTCCCGGATCAGACGCGCGACCTCGTCCTCCGCTCCTTCTCGGGCGGTGAACTCGGCGAGCAGGGTTTTCGTCATGGTTTCCCGTCCTTGTCAGTGGGTGGAGTCGAGGTGCCGGTCGACGGACGGATCCAGTGCGAGCTGGTCCTGCCAGGGCGGGTTGGGTCCGGCCGCCGAGCAGGTCAGGGCCGCGACCTGCGCGGCGAACCGGCAGGCTGCCTCGACATCGGCGAGGCTCAGGTCCGTCAGTCTGCCGCCGAGGAGTCCGTGCGCGCCGAGGTGGTGCAGCAGGCCGGCGGTGAAGGAGTCCCCCGCTCCGACGGTGTCGACGACCTGAGTCGCCACCGCCGGCACCTGGACCCGCTCCCCGTCGAGGGAGGCCAGGGCGCCGTCGGCGCCGCGTGTGATCACGACGAGCCGTGCCCCCGCCGCATGCCAGGTGTCGCACGCCTGCTCGGGCGGCGTGCCGGGCAGGAGGAGGTCCAGGTCGTCCTCGCTCAGCCGCAGTACGTCCGCGAGGCCGCACCAGTGCGCCAGCCGGGCGCGGTAGACCTCGGGGCGCACCAGCAGCGGGCGGACATTGGGGTCGATGCTGATGGTGGCCCGGGGAGCGGCCGCTGCCAGGAAGTCCTCCACCACCACCGCCCCGGGGGCTTGGACCAGGGCCAGCGACCCGGTGTGCACACAGGCGGTGCCGGCCAGCTCCACCCCGGCCAGTTCCGCGCTCGTCCACTGCCAGTCGGCGGTGGCCTGGGCGTGGAAGGAGAACGCGGCCTGGCCCCGGGCGTCCAGTTCGGCCACGGCGAGGGTGCTGGGCTCGGTGGCGTCGACGGCGTGCGTGAGGTCCACGCCGGATGCCGCGAGGTGGGCCCGGAAGAGGCGGCCGAACACGTCGCCCGACAACCGTGCGAGGAAGCGGGCCGGAGTGCCGAGCCTGGCCAGGGCCACCGCCGTGTTGGCGGGTCCGCCGCCCGGCAGCACGCGCAGAGCGAGTTCGTTCCCGGCACGTGCGGGTTCGGTGAACGCGTCGGCGACGCATTCGCCGAGGACGGTGATCTGGCGCGGGCTCATGGGCTGCTCTTCTCTGGGAACGCGCGGAGCGGCGAACGGGCATGCCGCGGGCATGCCGACGAGCGGCTTCGGGCGGGCGACCGCCGAGGTGCGTTGCCGATTTGTGACGGGTGAAAGGCATTGACGTTGCCGGGGAACGGAGTCCATCATCCTCGCCAAGCAGTGTCAACGATGACATCAGTCATCGTTGACATCGCGGGACGGCAGGCCCCGCTGCCGGCCACCCGCCCGACATCCCGCTGGAGCCGTTCATGTCACGCACCTCCCGTCTGCCCTCCTCCTTGCTCAGAGCCGCTGCGTGCACGGGCATCGCGGCCCTCACCCTGACCGCCTGTGGATCCGGATCGGGATCGGGCAGCGCGAGCACCGGTTCGGGCGAGGTCAAGGTCGGTCTCATCACCAAGACCGACACCAACCCGTTCTTCGTCAAGATGAAGGAGGGCGCGGAGAAGTCCGCGAAGGCCGAAGGGGTCAAGCTCATGACCGCGGCCGGCAAGTTCGACGGCGACAACGCCGGTCAGGTCACGGCCATCGAGAACATGGTCGCCTCCGGTGTGAAGGGCATCCTGATCACCCCCAGCGACTCCAAGGCGATCGTGCCCGCGATCGAGAAGGCCAAGGCCAAGGGAGTCCTGGTCATCGCCCTGGACACCCCGACCGAGCCGGAGAGCGCGGTCGACGCCCTCTTCGCCACCGACAACCTCAAGGCCGGCGAGCTGATCGGCGAGTACGCCAAGGCCGCCATGAAGGGCAAGACCGCGAAGATAGCCGCCCTGGACCTCGCGCCGGGTGTGTCGGTGGGCGTCCAGCGGCACAACGGTTTCCTCAAGGGCTTCGGCGCCACCGACAAGGACGTCGCCTGTGCTCAGGACACCGGCGGCGACCAGTCCAAGGGCCAGACGGCGATGGAGAACTGCCTCCAGAAGGAACCCGGCATCAACGTCGTCTACACGATCAACGAGCCCGCCGCGCTGGGCGCGTACACCGCGCTCAAGGCGAAGGGCCGGGAGAAGGACGTCCTGATCGTCTCCGTCGACGGTGGCTGCACCGGCACCCGGGCCGTCAAGGACGGCAAGATCGCCGCGACCTCGCAGCAGTACCCGCTGAAGATGGCCGCCGAGGGCGTCAAGGCCGTCGTGACGTACGCCAAGGACGGCAAGAAGGCGTCGGGTTACACCGACACCGGGGTCACCCTGATCACCGACAAGGCGCAGGACGGGGTCGCTTCCAAGGACACCGCCTACGGCCTGGAGAACTGCTGGGGCTGAGCAGCCGCCTCCGACTGCCCCTGTAGCCACCGTCGTTCAACCCGCCTCAGGGGGGCGGCCGGCCCCTCCTCCCCGCCGCGGGACGGCCGCCCCCTCGTCCTCCTGCCGCCCGAGAAGGACGGACAAGGACTTCTGTCTTCCGACAAGGACCTCGCATGACTGCCACGTCCACGCCACCCTCCACGTCCACGCCGTACGCGGAGCTCAAAGCGCCGACCACGGTCCGCAGACTGCTCACGCAACCGACCACCGGCCCCCTGGTCGCCCTCCTCCTGGCCTGTGTCTTCTTCTCCGTCTCGACCGACCAGTTCCTCACCGGCGGGAACTTCTCGCTGATCGTGCAGCAGGTCATGGTCGTCGGCACGCTGGCCATCGGCCAGACGCTGATCATCCTGACCGCGGGCATCGACCTGTCGTGCGGGGCGGTGATGGCGTTCGGCAGCATCGTGATCGCCAAGATGGCCGCCGAGGGCTCCCTGCCGCCCCTCGCCGCGATCGCGCTGGGCCTGGTCGTCTGCGGTGGCTTCGGCATGCTCAACGGGGCCCTGGTGAAGAAGATCCCGCTGCCGCCCTTCATCGTCACCCTCGGCATGCTCAACGTGGCGTTCGCGCTGACGCACATCTACTCGGAGGAGCAGACGGTCAGCAACCTGCCCGGCCCGCTGACGGCGCTCGGGCAGACCTTCCCGCTCGGCAGGACCGACATCACCTACGGTTCGCTGGTCACCATCGCCCTGTTCCTCCTCCTCGCGTACGCGCTGAGCAGCACCAGCTGGGGGCGGCACGTCTACGCCCTGGGCAACAGCCCGGAAGCGGCGCGGCTGAACGGCATCCGCACCTCCCGGCTGACCATCGGTGTCTACACCGTGGCCGGTCTCCTCTACGGCATCGCCGCCCTGCTGCTCATCTCCCGCACCGGAGTCGGTGACCCGCAGGCCGGGCAGACCGACAACCTCGACAGCATCACCGCCGTGGTGCTCGGCGGCACCAGCCTCTTCGGCGGACGCGGGTCGGTCCTGGGCACGTTCATCGGCGTCCTCATCGTCGGCGTCTTCCGCAACGGGCTCCAGCTGATGGGCGTGGCCTCGATCTACCAGACCCTGATCACCGGTGTCCTGGTGATCCTCGCGGTGACCGTCGACCAGATCTCCCGGAGGAAGGCCCGATGACCACCACCGAGACCCCCGTTCTGCAAGCTCGCGGTCTGGTCAAGCGATACGGCCATGTCACCGCCATCGACGGTGCCGACTTCGACCTGATGCCCGGCGAGGTGCTCGCGGTCATCGGCGACAACGGCGCCGGAAAGACCAGCCTCATCAAGGCCCTCACCGGAGCGGTGGTGCCGGACGAGGGCGAGATACGCCTGAACGGGAAGCCGATCCAGTTCTCCGGCCCGCAGAGCGCACGCGCCCACGGCATCGAGACGGTCTATCAGGACCTCGCCGTGGCGGCCTCCATGGACATCGCCTCGAACATGTTCCTCGGCCGCGAGCTGCGCCGCCCGGGCATCCTCGGCAGCGCCTTCCGCATGCTCGACAAGAAGCGCATGCGTCAGGAGGCCGCCGAGCACATGGCCGACCTGAAGATCGGCCTGCGCTCGCTGACCCAGTCGGTCGAGACGCTCTCCGGCGGACAGCGGCAGGCCGTCGCGGTCGCCCGCGCCGTCGCCTGGGCCCGCAGCGTCGTCGTCATGGACGAACCCACCGCCGCCCTCGGCGTCAAGGAGTCCGGACAGGTCCTCGACCTGATCCGCCGGGTCCGGGACAAGGGCATGCCGGTCGTCCTGATCAGCCACAACATGCCGCATGTCTTCGAGATCGCCGACCGGATCCACGTCCACCGGCTGGGCCGGCGCGCCGCTGTGATCAAGCCCTCCGACTACTCCATGGCGGAGGTCGTGGCCATCATGACCGGTGCGCTCACCGTCGACGAGGCCGGAGATACTGTCGTAGCGGATTCCGAGGCCGCGAAGGCCGCCGGAGTACAGGCCACCTGACAACGCAACCCCGCTCTCGCACGTTCCGGCCGAGGCCGCGGCCCGGAACCCGGGAGCACCCAGGAGACGGTTTCCTCCATGGCAGCGAGCCGCCGCCCCACCTTGGCCGATGTCGCCCGAGAAGTAGGTGTGAGCGCCAAGACGGTCTCCCGCGTCCTCAACGAGGACGGGCCCGTCTCGGCGCGGACGCGGGAACAGGTACTCGCCGCGGTGGCCAAGTTGGGCTTCCAGCCGAACCTCATGGCCCGCAACATCCGCGTCGGCGGTCCGGACACGACCATAGGGCTGGTCGTCCCCGACCTGGCCAACCCCTTCTTCGGAGCCGTGGCCCGCGGTATCGAGGAGACGGTCCGGGACCGTGGACTGACACTGCTCATGGGGTCGTCCGCGGACGACCCCGAGCGCGAACGCGCCCTGACGGCACAGTTCCTCGCCCGGCGCGTCAGCATCCTGATCGTCGTGCCGTCCGTCGGCGCCGACCACTCCGAGCTCAAGTCGCACCGTACGGCGGGGCTGCCCGTCGTCTTCCTCGACCGGCCGGGGGTCGGCCTGACCACGGACAGCATCGTCAGCTCCAACCGCGCGGGGGCCCAGGAGGGCGTCGCCCACCTCATCGCCCACGGGCACCGCCGCATCGGCTTCGTCGGCGACCTGCCCACCAAGCTCTACACCCGCCGCGAACGCCTCGCCGGATACCGCGCGGCCCTGCAGGAAGCCGGCATTCCCTACGACCGCTCGCTGGTCGCCAGTGCGCACGATCAGCAGGGGGCGGAGGCGGTGACGGCTCAGCTCCTCGACCTGCCCGCTCCCCCCACGGCCCTGTTCGCCGGGAACAACATCATGGCGCTCGGGATCGTCGCCGAACTCGCCCGCGGCAAACGCAAGGACGTGGCCGTCGTGGCCTTCGACGACGTGTCCCTCGCCGAAGCACTGGAACCCGCCCTGACGGTCGTCGCCCAGGACCCCGAGGAGATCGGCCGCAGCGCCGCGGCCACCGCCCTGGCCCGGCTCGACGGCGACCGCTCCCGGGCGCGCACCATCACCGTGCCCACCCGTCTGATCGTCCGGGGGTCGGGGGAGCAACCGGCGCCCAAGCCGTAGGCGGCCCGCATTCTCGCGGGGGGAAGACGTCCGCCATGGCGCGACACGACCCCACCGGCGCGACACAAGAGCGGCCCTCCCACGTGTAACGGGTGGGCCGCTCTCGGTTCCTCAGGCGGGACCGGGATCGAAGATCTCGTGTCCACCGACCCGGCGCCAGATGACGTGCGGCTCACCCTCGCGGAGTTCGTCTCCGTACTGCCAGGTGGCACGCCCGTCAGGCGCCCAGGTCATTTCCATGATGGGACGCTCGCCGTCAGGGAGCCTGACTCCCTGGACCGGCTTGACCCGGAGGCCGGGCCGAAACTGCCCAGTCGCAACATCCGGTACGAACTTGTTCCGGACGGTGTCCTCGAACCGCTCTCGCTCCTTCGGGAGGAGCTTCTTGAAGTCGCGGTCGAAACGGGCAGTCGTTGCGAAAGTCGGCAATAGGGCCTCCAGGTGCGTCGGGGTCAGCTCTCCTTGTCGAGGTGCGCGAACATGCCGTCCACGTCCTCGTGGCGGGTCGTGCGCCCAGCCGCGATGTCCTCGCTGGCCTCGCGCTCACCCGCCTGCCACCGCTCCGTCCAGAACCAGGCCTGATCGGTGCGGATCTTCCTCAGTCCGTGAACCTCGACGACTCCGGCGTCGTTGATCTCGAACTCGAGCTCGTCACCTGGGGAGACCCCCAGTGCCTCACGTACGCCTGCGGGCAGCGTCAGCTGCCCCTTGTCGCGCACGCTGGCCTGGAACGTAGCCGCAGCCATGGATGACCTCCCACTCTCACCTTCCATGTCTCCTTCGCTACTCAGACTACCCAGGATCTCGCCAAATTACGACTCTCCAAGTTTCCTACTTTCTCACATTCTACCATCGCTGGTAGTAGACGATGGGCCTCATGGATGTCCTGCGGCTCTGAGCACGCCCGGCCGGCACCGGCTCTGACCAGCCGCCCAAACTCTCCACTGTCGCTAACCTGACCGAGTGAAAACCGAGTTGATCCTCCTGTCGCGCGTGGCCTACCGCGGGCAGGAGGTCACCGCGCCCCGGTTGCGTGGGCTGCTCGCGCTCCTCGCGGGTGAGTTGCGCTCCGGTTGCAGCACCGCGCGGCTGGTGGAGGGGCTGTGGCGGGACGAGTTGCCGGCCAACCCGGGCAACGCGCTGCGGATCCTGGTCTCCCGGACCCGTTCGCAGCTCGGCGCCGATGTCGTCGTCAGCACTCCGAGCGGGTACCGGCTGGCGCTGGGTGAGGAGCAGGTCGACAGTTCGGTGGTGGTGCGGTGTGCCGAGGCGAGCGTCCGGTACGCGCGGGCCGGGGATCATGCCGCTGCCCTGGCGCGTGCGGAGGAGGGCCTCGCCTTCTGGGACGCCGCCCCCGTCGCCGACGCCGTACCCGGCGACCCGGTGGCTCAGTTGCGGGCCGAGCGGGCGCCGTGCCACGAGTCCCTCGTACGCTCGCGTGCGCTCGCGCTCGCCCGGGTGGGGCGGCGGGCCGAGGCCATGGCGCCGCTGACCGGGGTCTTCGCCGGGGCGCCGCGCGACGAGGAAGTGCTGGCCGAGTTGTTGCGCGCCGAGGCGGCCACGGCCGGGGCGTCGGCGGCGCTCGCCCGCTTCGAGGCGTACCGGCGCGAGCTCCGTGACGATCTGGGTACCGACCCGGGCGCCGGGCTGAAGGCCGTGCATCAGGAGCTGCTGCGGGTCGAGGCCCCCGTGGTCCGGTACGGGGTGCCGCACGATCCGAATCCGCTGCTGGGGCGGGACGAGGACCTCGTGGCGGTGGGCGGGCTGTTGCGCTCCTCCCGGCTGGTCTCGATCGTCGGTCCCGGCGGGCTGGGCAAGACGCGGCTCGCGTACGCCGTCAGCCGCCAGGCGGAGCAGCGGGTGGTCCACTTCGTCTCGCTGGCCGGGGTCGGTACGGACGAGGACGTGGCAGGCGAGGTGGCGTCGGTCCTCGGCCGTGGGGATGCGCCACGCGGGGGCGGAGGGGCGTACGGCGGTGGCGCGGACGTACCCGCCTCGATCGTCGCCGCCCTCGGCGCAAGCCCCGCGCTGCTGGTGCTGGACAACTGCGAGCAGGTGGTCCTGGGCGCCGCCGAGCTGGTGCGGGAGCTGGTGGCGCGGTCCGAGGGCCTGCGGGTGCTGGTCACCAGCAGGGCGCCGCTGGGGCTGAGCTCGGAAGCGGTGTACCAGCTGCCGCAGCTGAGCCCGGACATCGCGATCGAACTCTTCGGGCAGCGGGCCCGAGCCGCGCGTCCCGGCGTCGAGCTGCCGCCCGACGCGGTGGCGGAGCTGTGCCGGCATCTGGACGGGCTGCCGCTCGCCGTGGAGTTGGCGGCGGCGCGGGTGCGGGTGCTGTCGGTGCCCGAGATCGCCCGCCGCCTCGGCGACCGGTTCGCGCTGCTGCGCGGCGGGGCCCGGGACGCGCCCGAGCGGCACCGCACGCTGCACGCGGTCGTGGAGTGGAGCTGGAATCTGCTGGAGGAGGACGCGCGGGCGGCGCTGCGGGCGCTGTCGGTCTTCCCCGGCGGCTTCACCGAGGGCGCGGCGGAACAGCTGCTGGGTGACGGCGGCGACGCGCTGTTCCTGCTGGAGCAGCTGGTGGACCAGTCGCTGCTGAAGGCCGGCGACACCGCGGCCGGGATCCGCTTCCGCATGCTGGAGACGGTGCGGGAGTTCAGCGCCGCCCGGCGGGCGGCGGCCGGGGAGGAGGAGGCGGTCACGGACCGGTTCCTGGGCTGGGCGCGGGACTTCGGACTGGCCAACCACGACGTGCTGTTCGGCCCTGAGCCACTGCGGCACTGGCCGCGGCTGCGCGCGGAGCAGGACAACCTGGTGCTCGCCCTGCGGTTCGCCCTGGCCCGCGAGGACCACGCCACCACCGCGGCGGCCGGCGCGGTGCTGGCCGGGGTCTGGCTCACCGACTCGACGAGCTTCCACCGGGTCTTCGCCCTGGCCGCCGACACCGCGGCGCCGCTGTCGCACTACCGCCCCGACGCCCGGCACACCGAGGTCACCCGCGCCCTCTGCGCCGCCTGCGTCACCGCCCCGTTCGTGGGGTACGGCCCGCTCCGAACGCGCCATCTCGTCACCCTGCGCCGGCTGCCGCCCGCGGAGCCGGACACGCTGCTGCGGGCGCTCGCCCTCGTGCTGTGCGCGCTTCCGGAGATGCGCCCGCCCGGCTACGAGGCGCTGGAGGAACTGTGCGCGAGCGACGCGCCGTTGCTGGCGGGCGTCGCCGAGGCGGTGGCCAGCTATCTCTGGGAGCACGAGGGCGAGCACGAGCGCGCGCTGTCCGCCGCCCGCCGGCTGCTCGCCGCGGTCGACGCCGTGCCCAACCCGTCGCTCAGGCTGCTCGGCCACTCCCGCTGCAGCGAGTTGTACGGGGACGCCGGTCTGGGCGAGGAGACATACCGGCATCTGCTGGCGGCGCTGGATGCCTTGGAGCACCTGAGTGACCAGTCGCCCACGATGGGCCTGCGCCGGGGTCTTGTGCTGGCCTGCCTGCAGCGCGGTGAGCCGGACGAGGCCGAGGAGTGGCAGCGGCGGGTGGAGCGGAGCCTGCCGTCGGAGCAGGCCTCGGCCTTCACGACCGATCTGGCCGCCCGGGCCGAGATCGCGCTGGCCCGCGGGCTGACCGAGCTGGGGCTCAAGCGGTGGCGGTTGGCCGCTGAGGGGCTGCGCGCGAGCGACTCTCCGTACGCCGGACCCGGTATGGACGCGTGGGTGCGGGCGCTCGAGGCCTACGCGGTGGTCGCACACGCGTACGCCGGGCGGCTGGAGCCGGTCGCCGCTCTGGTGGCCGAGTTGGAGGACCGGCTGCGTACGACGCTCGCCGACGGCTCCCGCCCGGCCGGGGAAATGCCGGTGTCGGGCGCCGACGTGCTGGCCCTCGGCCTGGTCCGGCTGGCCACCGGCGGCGTCGCCTCGGCGGTGCGGCTGCTGGCTCTGGCGGAGCGGCTGCACGTGTCGCAGGCGTTCCCGACGATGTCCGTCGACCGTGCCCGGCGGGCCGCCGAGGAGGCCGACGGGGCGGCGTACGCCGACGCGGTGTCGGAGTACGCCGCCCTGGGGCGGGACGGGCTGTGGGAAGCCGCCCGGGCAATCATTTCGGGTCGCGGTTGAACTGCGCCGTCGACCAGCGGTAGCCGAGCGCGGTCAGGCCGAGGCACCAGGCGAGCGCGATCCACCCGTTGGTGCCGATCTCGGTGCCGAGGAGGAGTCCGCGCAGGGTCTCGATGGCGGGGGTGAACGGCTGGTACTCGGCGATCGGCCGGAACCAGCCCGGCATCGTGTCCGCCGGGATGAAGGCGCTCGAGATGAGGGGCAGGAGGATCAGCGGCATGGCCATGTTGCTGGCCGCTTCGGGGTTCGGGCTGGCCATGCCCATCCCCACCGCGATCCAGGTGAGCGCCAGGGCGAACAGCACGATCAGCCCGAACGCCGCCAGCCACTCCAGGGCCGTGGCGTCCGTGGACCTGAAGCCGATGGCCACCCCGACGGCACCGACGAGGACCACACTGGCGACCGACTGCACCACGCTGCCGACGACGTGCCCGACGAGCACCGAACCTCGGTAGACCGCCATCGTGCGGAAGCGGGCGATGAGGCCCTCGCTCATGTCCATGGAGACGTACACCGCGGCCCCGATGACGGTGCTGCCGATGGTCATCAGCAGGATGCCCGGGACGATGTAGGCGATGTACTCGGAGCGGTCGGCGCCGCCGCCCCCGATGCCCGCGCTCATCACGTCCCCGAAGATGTAGACGAAGAGCAGCAGCATCATGATGGGCGTGAGGAGCAGGTTCAGGGTTCCGGACGGGTAGCGCCACGCGTGCAGGAGATTGCGGCGCAGCATGGTGTGGGAGTCGCGGACGGCGAGGGAGAGCCGGGTCGGGCGGGCGGGCGCCTGGGGGGTGCTCATCGGACGTTCTCCTTGGGCTGGTCGGGGATGCCGGTCGGGCCGGTCAGGGCGAAGAACACGTCGTCGAGGTCGGGGGTGTGCACGGTCAGTTCGTCGGCCTCGACGCCGGCCGAGTCCAGCCAGTCGAGGATGGAGCGCAGTTCGCGCTGGCTGCCGTCGCTGGGGATCTGCAGCGCCAGCGCCTCGTCGTCCCGGGTGACCTCGCGCAGCGCGGAGGCGGCCGACTGATACGCGGCCGGGTCGGTGAAGCGGAGCCGGACGTGTCCGCCGGGGATGAGCCGCTTCAGCTCTTCGGCGGTGCCCTCGGCGGCGATCCTGCCGTCGTTGAGCACGGCGATGCGGTCGGCGAGTTCGTCGGCCTCCTCCAGGTACTGGGTGGTGAGGAAGACGGTGACGCCGTCGGCGACGAGTTCGCGGATGATCTG